>JBDTNO010000259.1:0-4360 GCA_039933715.1 Betaproteobacteria bacterium | reverse complement strand
AAGAACATCGGCCCGCAGCTCGCGCGCGTCTCGGGCATCGCCGGCGCGACCGTGCTCGGCAACGGCGAGATCGTTCTCATCATCAACCCGGTGGCGCTCGCGCAGCGCACCGACGTGCAGACGTTCGACCCGAACGCCGAGCGGCGCGTCGTGCGCTCGAGCACGCCGTCGGTGCCGGCCCGCCCGCTGGTGCTCGTCGTCGACGACTCGCTGACGGTGCGAAAGATCACGAGCCGCCTCCTGACGCGCGAAGGCTTCGACGTGCTGACCGCGAAGGACGGCATCGACGCGCTCCAGGTGCTTTCCGAGCACACGCCGGACGTGATCCTGCTCGACATCGAGATGCCGCGCATGGACGGCTTCGAACTCACCCGGACGCTCAAGTCCGACGCGAAGCACAACCATGTGCCGATCATCATGATCACGTCGCGCACCGCGGAGAAGCACCGCAATCTCGCGCAGCAGCTCGGCGTCGACCTCTACCTGGGCAAGCCGTACCAGGAAGAGGACCTGCTGAAGAGCCTGCGAGAGATGCTCGAGCTGGTGTAGCGGAAGGCGAAGGCCGGCGGTCGACGGTCGGAAGGTCGAAAGGCGGCGGTCGGACGTCGGACGGACAAAAGGCGGCGGTCGGAACGTCGCGAGCGGCGGTCGAATGCGGCGTCTGCGCATCGGCCGCGGCGCAGGTCGTCGACACGCCCGGACCCCTCGTCGTGCACCGCCGGCCGCCGCCGTTCTCCGCCACCGCGGTTGATGTCGTGCACCGCCGACCGCCGACCGCCGCCGTTCTCGGCGCCTTGCTGTTGATGTCGTGAATCATCCATCGCCGAACGGCGCCGTTCTCCGCCCCCCGCGGTTGATGTCATGATTCGCCCATGACGTCTCCACGCGTTCCGCTGCTGCTCCTGCCGGGACTTCTTTGCGACGACGAGCTCTTCGCGCCGCAGGTCGCAGGTCTCGCCGACGTCGCCGACATCCACGTCGCCGATCTCACCGCGCACGACACGATGGCCGCGCTCGCCGCCGACGCGCTGGCCCGCGTGCCCTGGTCGCGCTTCGCGCTGGGCGGGCTGTCGATGGGCGGCTACGTCGCGTACGAGATCCTGCGCCAGGCACCGGCCCGCGTGACGGCGCTCGCGCTGATGGACACGTCGGCGCGTCCGGACTCCGCGGAAGCGACCGAGAACCGCCGGCGCCTCATCGCGCTCGCCCAGCGCGACTTTCCAGGCGTCGCCGAGGCGCTGCTGCCCAAGCTGATGACGACAGCGCACGTCGCCGACGAGCGCCTCGCCGCCGTCGTGAGGGACATGGCGACGCGCATAGGCCCCGCCGCCTTCGCGCGACAGGAACGGGCGATCATCGGGCGCGCCGACAGCCGGCCGTCGCTCGCGCGCATCGATGGTCCGACGCTCGTGCTGGCGGGCGCCGACGATGCGTTGATCCCGCGCGAGATCCACGAGGAGCAGGCGGCGGGCATCCGCGGCGCGGAGCTCGCGATCGTCGCCGACTGCGGGCACCTGTCGTCGATCGAGGCGCCCGACCGCGTGAATGCGGCGCTTCGCCGCTGGCTCGCCCGCACCTCCGCCCTTTAGCGCCGAAGACCCTCCGGTCGCCCGCCTCCGCAGCGGCTCTTGCATTGCGGCACGACGCGCGCCGCGTTGCGCGCTACCATGCCGGTGACCCGACGTCCGTGCGCCTCCCGGGCAGGCCCTCCGCGTCCGCCCAGGCGCCGTGCGACTCGATCGCTACCGGCCCCTGACGCTTCGAAGAACCCAAGACCGAGGAGGAGACCATGGCGGACTACGCCACCCCCAGCATTCGTACCGTAGCGCTCGTGGGCCACGGCGGGGCGGGGAAGACCTCGCTCGCCGAGGCCTTGCTCGCCCGCACCGGCGCCATCGCCGCGATGGGCAGCGTCGAGAAGGGGACGTCCGTCTCCGACTTCGACCCGCTCGAGAGGCAATTCCAGCACTCGCTGCGTTCCTCGATCCTGCACCTCGATGCGCCCGGCGCGCGCATCCACCTGATCGACACGCCGGGGTTCCCCGATTTCATCGGCCAGGCGATCGGTGCGCTCGACGCGGTCGAGACCGCGGCGATCGTCGTCAACGCCGCGTCGGGCATCGAGATGATCACGTCGCGCATGATGGAATGGGCGGCGGACCGGCGGCTCTGTCGCATCGTCATCGTCAACAAGATCGACGTGGAGAACGTCGATCCCGAAGGCGTCCTCGCCTCGATCCGCGCCGCGTTCGGCAACGAATGCCTTCCGATCAACCTTCCGGCCGACGGCGGCAAGCGCGTCGTCGATTGCTTCTTCAATCCGTCCGGCGCCGCGGACTTCTCGTCGGTCGCCGACGCGCACCAGGCGCTGGTCGACCAGGTGATCGAGGTCGACGAGGACCTGATGGCCAAATACCTCGAGCAGGGCGACTCGATCGAGGCGGAGCAGCTCCACGCGCCGTTCGAGAAGGCGCTGCGCGAGGGCCATCTCGTGCCGGTGTGCTTCGTGTCGGCGCGCACCGGCGCGGGCATCGCCGAGCTTCTCGACATCCTCGTCAAGCTCGCGCCCAACCCGACCGAGGGGAATCCGCCGCTGTTCACCAAGGGCGACGGCGCGGCGGCGATCGAGTTCCGCTCGGAGCCGGATCCGAAGAAGCACGTGCTCGCGCACGTGTTCAAGGTCGTCGTCGACCCGTTCGTCGGCAAGCTCGGCGTGTTTCGCGTGCACCAGGGCACGATCACGCGCGACAGCCAGCTCTACATCGGCGAGGGCAAGAAGCCGTTCAAGGTCGGCCATCTGTTGATGTTGCAGGGCGGCAAGCACGCCGAGGTGGACCGCGCGGTGCCGGGCGACATCGCGGCGGTCGCGAAGATCGACGAGATCACGTTCGACTCGGTGCTGCACGACTCGCACGACGAGGACCGCATCCACATGGTGCCGCTCGCGTTCCCGACACCGATGCACGGCGTGGCGATCATGCCGAAGCGCCGCGGCGACGAGCAGCGGCTGTCGGACGTTTTGCACAAGATGTGCGCCGAGGATCCGACGCTCACCGTCGAGCACGATGCGACGCTCAACGAGACCGTGCTGCGCGGCCTCGGCGACCTGCATCTCCGCTCGACGCTCGAGCGGATGGCGAGCCAGTTCAAGCTCGAGGTCGAGACGCGCCCGCCGCGCATCCCCTACCGCGAGACGATCACCGGCAAGGCGGACGGTCACCATCGGCACAAGAAGCAGACGGGCGGCGCCGGCCAGTTCGGCGAGGTGTTCTTGCGCATCGAGCCGCTGCCGCGCGGGAGCGGCTTCGAGTTCGTCGACGAGGTGAGGGGCGGCACCATTCCGACGCAGTACATTCCGGCCGTGCAGAAGGGCGTCGAGCAGGTGCTGACGTCGGGGCCGGTCGCCGGTTATCCGCTGCACGACGTGCGCGTCATCGTCTACGACGGCAAGAGCCACGCGGTCGATTCGAAGGAGGTGGCGTTCGTGTCGGCGGGCAAGCGCGCGTTCCTCGACGCGATCGCGAAGGCGCGGCCGATCGTGCTCGAGCCGATCGTCAACCTCGAAGTGCACTGCCAGGCCGACAAGATGGGCGACGTCGCCGGCGATCTCTCGTCGCGGCGCGGCCAGGTCACCGGCACGCAATCGCTCGCGGCAGGCGCGCTCGCCGTCATCGGCACCGCGCCGCTCGCCGAGCTCGACGGTTACGGGTCGCGCCTCAAGGCCTTCACCGGCGGGCATGGCAGCTACACGATGGCGCTCGCGCGCTACGAGCCCGCGCCGCCGAACGTGCAGACGCAGCTCGCCACCGAATACGCGAAGCACAGAAGGCACGAGGAGGATTGACACGTCGTCTACCCATGAAACGCGTCTCCGAAGGCAACGAGACGCCTCGGTCGGCTTACCTCGGCTTCGTGCTGGTGGCCGACGAACCTCAAGGCTTGGGTTGACAGGCCCTGGCCCACGGACGGGCGATATCGACCGCGCGGGCTTGCGGTTGCCACATGGCGAACCTATGATTGCCTTCCACCGAGGAAACTTCCAGGTGCCGATGTAGCGGTCGCAGGGCAAATTTCATCCCTAGACGAATTCCGATGCCTACCAAAAATACTGATAGCGATTCCGGTCCGCCCGAAACGAACAAGGACGGAAACGAGGAACTCCGGGGTTCGCCGGAAGGCCGACGTCGGTTCGTTCGCGACACGCTCGTGGCGGGAGGGCTGCTGGCGGCCTCGGTGGCCTTACCTGACATCGGGATGCGCTCCGCTTTAGCGCAGCAATCCACCACCACCACGCCCGACCCCACCACCACCACGTTCCCGCCCACCACCACCACCACGTTCCCGCCTACCACCACGTTCC
>JBDTNO010000258.1:0-4386 GCA_039933715.1 Betaproteobacteria bacterium | reverse complement strand
CCCGAGTGCATGTACTGCGCGATGTTCTCGTGCAGGCCGTCCATGAACTTCCAGCCTTCGGCTTCGCCGTACACCTGCAGCCACGCGGTCACGTCGAAGTAGCCGGTTCCCGACGACGCCGGGTGCGGCATCACGACCTGGCCTTTGTAGACGGGCTTGGTCAGGTCCTTCCAGCTTTCCGGCTTCGGGATGTTTCGCTTGGCCGCCTCGACCGTGTTGAAGCAGATCGTCGCGCCCCACACGTCCATGCCGACCCACGCGGGCGGGTTCTTCGCGTCGCGGTACGCGGTCGAGATGCGCGACAGCCCCGCGGGCGCGTACGGCTGCAGCATGCCTTCCGCGTCGAAGATGCCCATGCTGGTCGCCGCGACGCCCATGATCACGTCGGCCTTCGGATTGGATTTCTCGGCGATCAGCTTCGCGGTGATCACGCCGGTCGAATCGCGCACCCAGGTGAGCTCGATGTCCGGGTTCGTCTTGTTGAAGCCTTCCTGGTACGCCTTGAGCTGGTCGGTCTCGAGGGCCGTGTAGACGGTGAGCGTGGTCTTCTGCGCGAGCGCGGAGGTTGCAAGCGCCAGCGGTACCGCGGCGAGGAACGGGGCGAGCCAGCGCAGGCCGGTGCGGGATTTCATCGGGGACACTCCTTGGGACGAGGGGCGGATAGAGAACGGGGAACGATCGTCGTCGGAAGACGGAAGCTCTCGCGTATGGCGTTGAATCGATCGATGCTACGCGCCCGCGCGCGGCGCGGCAACGCACGCTTCGCTTGCGCGACGACGAGGCAGCGGTGACGCGCATCGGTGCATTTACTGCGCGCCCGGGACGCTCGATGGTCGGGACGGGACGGGGCCGGAGCACCTGAGCCGTACCCGCATGCTGCTCCGTTGGATTGCATATTGTTGACAATCTACACCCCCGCGCGTCCAATACGCAACATGTCGAACTCTCCCGTCCGTCGGCCGGCGGTGCGGCCGGCCACGATCCGGGAGCGCGCCGGCCGGCCGGCCACGCCCGCGCCGGCCCCAGCCGCCGCCGACGGCCTCGCCCTGCTTCGCACCAGCTCGATGCCCACGCTGGTGCAGCGCGAGCTCGAGCGCATGATCCTGGCCGGCGAGATCAAGGTCGGCGCGAAGCTCAACGAAGCCTCGGTCGCCGAGCGCCTCGGCGTGTCCCGCGGTCCGGTGCGCGAGGCATTCCGCGCGCTCGAGGCCTCGGGCCTCGTGCGGCTCGAAAAGAATCGCGGCGTGTTCGTGCGCCAGGTTGACCTCCGCGAAGCCGACGAGATCTACGAGCTGCGCGCCGTGCTCGATGACTACGCCGGCCGGCTCGCCGCGCAGAACGCGGGCGCGCTCGACGTCGCCGATCTTCGATCGCGCCTCGACCGGATGGAGCGCGCGGTCGGCCGGGGCGACCTCGACGCCTACCACGAGGCGAACCTCGCGTTCCACGACCGGCTGATCGAGCTCGCCGGCAACGCGAAGCTGCTCGCGCTCTATCGCCGCCTCGTCAACGAGCTGTCGCTGCACCGTCGCGCGACGCTCGACCAGAGCGGCATCCCGTCGGTGTCGCTCGGCGAGCACCGCGCGATCGTCGACCGCATCGCAGCCGGACAGGCCGCCGCCGCGGGACGGCTGCTGCGCGACCATGTGATGGCGAGCCGCGAGCGCCTCCACCGGAAGACCGGGCAGCCGCTGCCCCCCGCCCGGCCGCGCCGCACGCGCAAGACCGCGTAACCCCCCTCCTCCCACCTCTTTACGCCCCCTCGATGATCCCTGTCAGCCTCAACGGCCGCACCTACCGCGCACCCACGAAGCCCGTCGTCGTCGTCTGCGTCGACGGCTGCGAGCCCGATTACATCAACCTCGCGATCGGCGCCGGAACCGCCCCGTGGTTCGCCGGGCTCGCGCAGAGCGGCACCTGCATCACCGCCGATTGCGTCGTTCCGTCGTTCACCAATCCCAACAACCTGTCGATCGTGACCGGCGCGCCGCCGTCGGTGCACGGCATCTGCGGCAACTATTTCTGGGATCGCGACGCGCAGGCTGAAGTGATGATGAACGACCCGCGGTATCTGCGTAGCGGCACGCTGCTCGCGGCGTTCTCGGATGCGGGCGCGAGCGTCGCGGTGATCACCGCGAAGGACAAGCTCCGCGCGTTGCTCGGCCACAAGCTGACGGGCATCTGCTTCTCTTCCGAGAAAGCCGACCAGGTGTCGATGGCGACCCACGGCATCGCCGATGCGATGTCGCTCACCGGGATGCCGCTGCCCTCGGTGTACAGCGCCGAGCTGTCCGAGTTCGTGTTCGCCGCGGGCGTCGCGCTGATGGAGCGAAGCAAGCCCGATCTCATGTACCTGTCGACGACCGACTACGTGCAGCACAAGCACGCTCCCGGCACGCCCGGCGCGAACACGTTCGTCGGCATGATGGACAACTACCTTTCGAAGCTCGACCGGCTCGGGGCGACGATCGTCGTGACCGCCGACCACGGGATGAGCGCGAAGACCGACGCGTTCGGGCGGCCGAACATCGTGTTCCTGCAGGACCTCGCCGACCATTGGTACGGCCCGGCGGCGACGCGGGTGATCCTGCCGATCACCGACCCGTACGTCGTCCACCACGGCGCTCTCGGCTCGTTCGCGACGATCTACGTGCCGCAGGAAGCGGTCGGCGACGTCGAGGTGCGGCTGCGCGCGGTGCCCGGCATCTGGCAGGTGCTCGGCCGCGACGAGGCGTGCCGGCGCTACGAGCTTCCGCCGGATCGCGTCGGCGACATCGTCGTGATCGCCGAGCGGCTGTGGGCGCTCGGGACGAGCAGGACACGGCACGACCTTTCGGGGCTCGACGCGCCGCTCCGGTCGCACGGCGGCGTTTCCGAGCAGCAGGTCCCGCTGATCGCGAACAAGCCCTCGCACAAGCTGCCCGAACGCCGCTGGCGCAACTTCGACGCGTTCGACCTCGCGCTCAACCGCCTGGACGCCTGACGATGAACACGATGACCGATCTCGCCGGCGTGCGCGCCGGCCACGTGCTGCACGAGAAGATGCGCATTGGCGGCGGGCTCGTCGGCGGCGAGCGCATCCTCGAAGTCCGCAATCCGTACACGGGAGCGGTCGTCGGCACCGTGCCGAAGGCGACCGTCGAGGAGGTGCGTCGCGCGTTCGCCATCGCCCGCGCGTACAAGCCGACGCTGACGCGCTACCAGCGCTACGAGATCTGCAAGCGCACGGCCGAGATCATCCGCTCGCGCACCGAGGCGCTGTCCGACCTGATCACCGCCGAATGCGGGATCGGCAAGAAGGATTCCCGCTACGAGGTGGGCCGCGCCTGCGACGTGTTCACGTTCGCCGGCAACGCCGCGCTCCAGGACGACGGGCAGGTGTTCTCGTGCGACCTCACGCCGCACGGCAAGTCGCGCAAGGTCTACACGCTGCGCGAGCCGCTGCTCGGCGTGATCTCGGCGATCACGCCGTTCAACCATCCGCTGAACCAGGTCGCCCACAAGGTCGCGCCGTCGGTCGCCACCAACAACCGGATGGTGCTGAAGCCGACCGAGAAGACGCCGCTGTCGGCGCTGGTGCTCGCCGACATCCTGTACGAGGCCGGCCTGCCGCCGCCGATGTTTCAGGTGATCACGGGCGACCCGCGCGAGATCGCCGACGAGATGCTCGTCAACCCGGACATCGATCTGGTGACGTTCACCGGCGGGGTTCCCGTCGGCAAGCTCATCGCCGCGAAGGCCGTTTACAAGCGCCAGGTGCTCGAGCTCGGCGGCAACGACCCGATCATCGTGATGGACGACGCGGACCTCGACGAGGCCGCGACCCTCGCGGCAGCCGGCTCGTACAAGAACTCGGGCCAGCGCTGCACGGCGGTCAAGCGGATGCTCGTGCACGAGAAGGTCGCCGACGCGTTCGTCGAGCGCCTGGTCGCGAACACGAAAGCGTGGAGCTACGGTGACCCGATGGACGACAAGCTCGACATGGGGACCGTCATCGACGAGGCTGCGGCGCGCAATTTCGAAGAGCGCGTGAACGACGCGGTTGCGCGCGGCGCCAGGCTCCTGGTCGGCAACGTGCGCCGCGGCGCGCTCTATTCGCCGACGGTCATCGACCACGTCGATCCGGTGATGGACGTCGTGCGCACGGAGACCTTCGGCCCGGTGTCGCCGGTCATCCGATTCCGCGACCTCGACCACGCGATCGCCATCGCCAACGGGACCGCCTACGGGCTATCCTCGGCCGTGTGCACGAACCGGCTCGACGTGATCACGCGCCTCGTTCGCGAGCTCGAGGTCGGCACCGTGAACGTGCGCGAGGTGCCCGGCTATCGGCTCGAGCTGACGCCTTTCGGCGGCGTCAAGGACTCGGGGCTGGGCTACAAGGAA
>JBDTNO010000257.1:0-4414 GCA_039933715.1 Betaproteobacteria bacterium | reverse complement strand
ATCCAGCTGCTCGACTCGCGCGACTTCATCCCGGTGATCGCGCCGATCGGCGTCGGCGGGTCGGGCGAGGCGTACAACATCAACGCCGACCTCGTCGCCGGCAAGCTCGCCGAGACGCTTCGCGCCGAGAAGCTCGTGCTGATGACCAACACCGCGGGCGTGCTCGACCGGAAGGGCACGCTCCTCACCGGGCTCACGGCGAGCGAGATCGACGGGCTCTTCGCCGACGGCACGATCCACGGCGGCATGCTGCCGAAGATCGGCTCGGCGCTCGACGCGGTGCGCAATGGCGTCAGGAGCTCGCACATCATCGACGGCCGCGTCGAGCACGCGCTCCTGCTCGAGGTGCTCACCAACGAGGGCGTGGGCACGATGATCCGCGCCGACGAGCCCGCGACGGCGCGCGCCTGACCACGGGAGCGATGCCCATGGCCGCGAAACCAGGCGAACGCCGCCTGCAGATCCTGCAGACGCTGGCGTCGATGCTCGAGAGCCCGCGCGGAGACAAGGTCACGACCGCGGCGCTCGCAGCGAAGATCGGCGTTTCCGAGGCGGCGCTATACCGGCATTTCGCGAGCAAGGCGCAGATGTTCGAGGGCCTGATCGAGTTCGCCGAGTCGAGCCTCTTCACGCTCGCGAACAAGGTCCAGTCGGCGGAAGCCGACGGCGTCGCGCAGGCCGAGCAGATCGTGGCGCTGCTGCTCGGCTTCGCGCAGAAGAACCCCGGCATGACGCGCGTCCTGATCGGGGACGCGCTCGTCAACGAGGACGAGCGGCTGCAGGTGCGCATGAACCAGTTCTACGACAAGCTCGAGGCGACGCTTCGCCAGTCGTTGCGCACCGCGCAGATGGCCAACGCCTGGCACGGCGACCCGTCCTCGGATGCCGCCGCGCTGTTCGCGTTCGTGATGGGCCGCTGGCAGTTGTTCGCGAAATCCGGGTTCAAGCGCCTGCCGCAGGACGGATGGGAAGGCCAGCGAAAGTTCCTTTTCGACTGATCCCCGCGCGCATGCGATCCCGCCTTTTCGCGTTGCTCGTCGCCGCCGCGTGCGGAAGCGCGCTGGCGCAGACGGCGACCCTGCCGGACGGGCCGCGCGTGCCGTCGCTCCCCGAGGCCTCGTTCGAGCGCATCGACGAGGCGATGCGCGACCGCGTCGCGACCTCGGACAGCGCCGACGCGCTGTTCGTGCGCGGATTGCAGGCGACGATGGATCCGGGCGCGCGCGTCGCCTCCTATGCCGAGGCGTGGCGGCGCCAGCCGGCCGAGCTCCTGTTCCTCGCGAGCTTCGCCGACGCGTGCATGGTGCGCGCAGTGCCGGCCTGGCCCGACTGCGCGGCGGTGGATCCCGTTTCGCGCTGGGCCGCGCGCGACGCCGACAACGCGGTGCCGCGCGTGCTGCTCGCCGAACGCGCGCGGCAGCGCGGCGACCTGCCCGGCATGCGCGAGCAGCTCGGCTACGCCGCCGATCTCGCGCGCTTCGTCTCGTATCGTCCCCGCGGGGGACCCGCCGTGTGGCGCGTGCTTTCCGGCATTCCCGCGGTCGCGCGCGAGCCCGAGGCGCCGTTCGCGGCCGCCGCGCTCGGATCGATGCGCGCCGACGTCGCGACGACCGAGGCGACGCAGCTCTGCCAGAACGGCGCGCCCGGCGTCGGCGTCGAGGTCGCAGAGCCGTGCAAGCGACTGGCGCGCGCGATGGCCGATCATGCCGACACGTTCGGCGCGCGACTCATCGGCCTCGCGCTGGCCTGGAGCTGGGCCGGGGACGACGCCGAGCGGCGCCGTCTCGCCGCCGAGCGCGATCGCGTGACCGCCGCGAGTCTCGCGTGCGGCGAGGCGCGTCTCGCATGGATCGAACGCCTCAACCGCGATGCGGCGAGCCGCGATGCCGCGCGTCGTGCCGAAGCGGCGTCGCTCGACGATGCCGCGACGCTCGACGAGCCGGCCGCGTGCGCGCGATGGGTCGCGCGCACGAAGGCGGCCAACCTGATCTAGGCGGAAAGGCGGCGGTCGGGAGCCCGCGGCCGGAAATTCGGCCTGCCGCCCATGCTCGCGGACGGCGCTTCCCGCGCGCGGCAACGTTTCTGGATTGCCGACCACCGACCACCGACCACCGACCACCGACCACCGACCACAGGCTTTCCTTACACCGCCTTCAGTGTCGACGGTGCGAGGATGCACCCGGCGATCCGCCATCCCCCGGCGCGCTGCTTCTCCATCGTGTAGAGCGCGATCTGCACCGTGTTGTCGGGCAGGACCAGGCGCATCGGCTGGATCACGCGCCCCTCGATCACCGCGCCTTCGAGCAGCACCGCCTCGCGCGCGTCGACGAGCGCCGCGTACGCCTGCAAGACCATGCGCAGGAACGTCTGCGCGTCGCCGAATTGCTCGCGAATGCCGCGCGAAGCGTAGCCGTAGGCGCGCTCGGCGTTGCCCGCGACCAGCGCGTCGCGCTGCGCTTCGACGACCGAGCGGATCTCGCGCCAGTCGGACGCGGGCAGCGTGTCCGTCGCCGGTGCCTGCGCGAGCGCGCTTCCGCACGCGAACGCGACGATCGCGGCCAGGTTCCGCAGCATCGGGAGGCTGCTCAAGGTCGCTCCGAGCACACCGCGCACGCCGGATCGCGCGGCACCCCCATCTCGCGCCAGCTCGACGCGAGCGCGTCGAACAACAGCAGTCGCCCGGCGAGCGAGCGGCCGACGTCCGCGACGATCTTCAGCGCCTCGCCGGCCTGCATCGCGCCCACGACGCCGACGAGCGGCGCGAACACGCCCATCGTCGCGCAGCGCGTCTCCTCGAGCTCCTCGCCTTCGCCGAACAGGCAGTGGTAGCAGGGCGAGGCCGGATCGCGCGGGTCGAACACCGCGACCTGCCCGTCGAACCGGATCGCCGCGCCGGATACGAGCGGCACGCGCGCGGCCACGCACGCGCGGTTGATCGCGTGGCGCGTGGCGAAGTTGTCGGTGCAGTCGAGCACGACGTCGGCCTCCGCGACGAGCGCGGCGAGCTCGTCCGGGCCGACGCGCTGGTCGACCGTTGCATAGTCGAGGCCCGGATTGATCGCGGCAAGCCGTCGTGTCGCCGCGTCGACCTTCGGCTCGCCGATGTCGTCGAGCGCGAACAGGATCTGGCGCTGGAGGTTGGTCAGGTCGACGCGGTCGGCGTCGACGAGCGTGATGCGCCCGATGCCGGCGCTCGCGAGGAATTGCGCGGCCGGGTTGCCGAGCCCGCCGATGCCCACGATCAGCGCATGCGCGGCCGCGAAGCGCTCCTGCGCGTCGGGGCCGAGCGCGTCGAGCAGCAGGTGCCGGCTGTAGCGGAGGAGTTGCGTGTCGTCCATCGAAAGCGTCCGGCGACCGGAGGTCGACTTGTCCTCGCCTTCGTCGTGGAGCCGCGGAATCGTCGAAGGGCGAACATAGCACCGCGGGCGCGAGCGGGCGAAGGCGGCGCGAACGCGCGGTGCGTGCGCCGGGCCGCCCCAAACGAAAACGCCCGGCGGGGCCGGGCGTTCGCTTGGCGAGATGCGACCGCCTATTTCGCCGGGACCACGGTCGAAGGCGTCGCGTTCGCCGCCACCGCCTTGATCGAGGCGACGACCGGCTCGCCCTTCAGGTGGTTCATCGCCTGCTTGAGCTGGAAGTCCTCGGGCGAGCCGAATTCGAAGCGCGGCGCGGGAGTGACCGTCGTCGGCACCGCGGGCTTCGCGGCGGCCGGCAACGGCACCGTCGTCACGGGCGCGGTCGCGCCGTTCGGCGTGGTTCCAACGACGCGGGGCGTCTCGAGATGATGCTCGAGGTTCGCCTCGCGGATGCGATTCGCGGTGTCGCGCCCGTCGTCGATCATGACGTCGGGCTCGATGCCCTTCGCCTGGATCGAGCGGCCGGCCGGCGTGAAGTAGCGCGCGGTCGTGAGCTTGAGGCCCGCATTCGCGCCGATCGGCAGGATCGTCTGCACCGAGCCCTTGCCGAACGTTTGCGAGCCCATCACCGTCGCCCGCTTGTGGTCCTGCAGCGCGCCGGCGACGATCTCGGAAGCGGACGCGGTGCCGCCGTCGACGAGCACGACCATCGGCACCTTCTTGACGCCCGCGGGCAGGTCGCGGAACCAGTCGTCGCCGCGCCGCTGGTAGTTCTCTCGGCTCGCCGTGAGGCGCATGCGCGCATCGGGCGTGCGGCCGTCCGTGTAGACGACCAGCGCGTCCTTCGGCAGGAACGCCGCCGACACCGCGACCGCTTGGTTGAGGAGGCCGCCCGGATCGGCGCGCACGTCGAGCACGAGGCCCTTGAGCTCGCCCTGCTTGTAGAAATCCTTGAGCACGCGCGCGAGGTCCTCGCCGGTGCGCTCCTGGAAGTTCCGCACGCGCACGTAGCCGTAGCCCGGCTCGAGCATCTTCGCGCGCACGCTCTTGACGTTGAT
>JBDTNO010000256.1:0-4446 GCA_039933715.1 Betaproteobacteria bacterium | reverse complement strand
AGGCCGAAGCGCGAGATCTTGCCGAGCTGGATGCGCGCGCGATCGTAGCGCAGCGCCTCGCGCAGGCGATTCTCGACGTCGCGCTGGTTCTTCGCCGACTCCATGTCGATGAAGTCGATGACGATGAGGCCCCCGAGGTCGCGCAGCCGGAGCTGGCGGGCGAGCTCGTCGGCGGCCTCGAGGTTCGTGTTGCACGCGGTCGTCTCGATGTCCCCGGCCTTGGTGGCGCGCGCCGAGTTGACGTCGATCGCGACGAGCGCCTCGGTGTGGTCGATCACGATCGCGCCGCCGGAAGGCAGCGGAACCTGGCGGCCGTAGGCGGTCTCGATCTGGTGCTCGATCTGGAAGCGCGAGAACAGCGGGACGTCGTCGCGGTACAGCTTCACGCGATGCACGTTGTCGGGCATCACGTGCGCCATGAACTGCTGCGCCTGCTCGTAGATCGCCTCGGTGTCGATCAGGATCTCGCCGATGTCGGCGTGGAAATAGTCGCGGATCGCGCGGATGACGAGGCTCGACTCCTGGTAGATCAGGTAGGCGCCGGGCTGCAGCTTCGCGGCTTCCTCGACGGCGCGCCACAGCTGCATCAGGTAGTTGAGGTCCCACTGCAGCTCTTCGGCGGTGCGGCCGATGCCGGCGGTGCGCGCGATGACGCTCATGCCGGGCGGGACGTCGAGCTGCGAAACCGCGTCGCGGAGCTCGTTGCGGTCCTCGCCTTCGACGCGGCGCGAAACGCCGCCGCCGCGCGGGTTGTTCGGCATCAGCACCAGGTAACGACCGGCGAGCGAGATGTAGGTGGTGAGCGCCGCGCCCTTGTTGCCGCGCTCGTCCTTGTCGACCTGGACGATGAGCTCCATCCCCTCGCGGATCTGGTCCTGCATCCGCGTGCGGCCGGATTCGGTGTCGTCGTCTTCGGCGGCGGCGCCGCGGCGGCTGCCCTTCAGGTACTGGCGGGAGATTTCCTTGAACGGCAGAAAGCCGTGCCGGTCGGTGCCGTAGTCGACGAAGCAGGCCTCGAGCGACGGCTCGACGCGCGTCACGACGGCCTTGTAGATGTTGGATTTCCGCTGCTCCTTGGCGGCGGACTCGATGTCGAGGTCGACCAGCTTCTGGCCATCGACGATCGCGACCCGGAGCTCTTCGGCCTGGGTCGCGTTGAACAGCATGCGCTTCATGCGGGGGGTTCCTTCGTGCGCGGTCGTGGAGACCGGCCCTCGAAGGCGGGAGGACGAGCAGCCGGGAAGCGGGCCTGAAGCCCGCGTCCCGGTCAGGACGGTGCGGCTACGGACGAGGCGGCGCGCTGCGCCGGCCAGGAGGCCGGGCAGGACGGAACGGGGGCGGCGTGGGGTTGCATCGGGCTACGCTCGTAGGCCGCTTCGCGCGCTCTGTTGCGCGGGCGGCGTTCCGTTCGAAAATGAGTCGGTCGCGGGTGTCCAGGAAATGACCGGAGATCTCGGAATCGTCCGACCGTCGGGGCTCCAAGCGCCGCACCGGCTGCCGGTCGTGAGGGGATCGTGTCGTTTCGCCGCACAGTCCGGCTCGTGCCCCGGCTTCGGCCGGGCGGCTGGGACTGCGCTAATGCCTTAATATCGCTCTTTTTTCGAACGTCGGACGTTCGGCCGGCGAGCGACTTCCCGAGTCGGCCGCCTTCGTGCGGCGGCACCGCGCTCCGAACCTTCGACGCTCGCCCGTCCGGACGGTCGCGTCGCGACGGGAACGGATGGGGCGCCGGCGGGGCCGGGGCAGGGCTGACGGCACAATTATAGGCGAATGAACGAGTTACGCAACAACGCCGTCAGCGAGGTCGAAATCGACGAGGCTTCCGCGGGTCAGCGGCTCGACAATTTCCTCGCGCGGACGCTCAAGGGCGTGCCCAAGAGCCATCTCTACCGGATCGTCCGGTCGGGGGAGGTGCGCGTGAACGGCCGCCGGGCGGGTCCGGACGCACGGCTCGCCGATGGCGACCGCGTCCGCATCCCGCCGTTGCGCACCGGCGTTCCGGCGTTGCCCGTCTCCCGCGGCGCGGGGGCCGCCCGCGCGGGCGGCAGGTTGGCGATCCTCGTCGAGGACGACGACCTCATCGCGCTCGACAAGCCGGCAGGCGTCGCGGTCCATGGCGGCAGCGGAATCGCGCACGGCGTGATCGAGCAACTGCGGGCGGCGCGGCCAAAGGCGCGCTTCCTCGAGCTCGTGCACCGGCTCGATCGCGAGACTTCCGGCGTGCTGCTGGTGGCGAAGAAGCGCGCCGCGCTGGTGGCGCTGCACGAAGCGTGGCGCGAAGGCTTGGTCGACAAGCGCTACACGGTGCTGGTCCGCGGCCGCTGGCGCGACGCGAAGCGCGTCGTGCGGCTGCCCGTGCATCGCTACACGACGCGCGAAGGCGAGCGGCGCGTGCGCGTCGAGGACGACGGCCAGCATGCGCAGACGACGTTCCGCCGACTCGCCGTGTGGCCGAAGCACGAGCCGCCGCTGGCGCTGCTCGACGCCGAACTTCACACCGGACGCACGCACCAGATCCGCGTGCACCTCACGCACCTCGGCTTCCCGCTCGCCGGCGACGACAAGTACGGCGACTTCCCATGGAACCGCGTGCTGGCGAAGGCGGGATTGAAGCGCATGTTCCTGCACGCGGCGCGCCTGGCGCTCGACCATCCGCGCACCGGCGAGAAGCTGGTGCTGCAGGCGCCGCTGCCCGCCGACCTCGCCGCGTTCGTCGCGTCGCTCGGCGCGAGTTCCGGCGCCGCATGAGCGCGCTCGCGCCGCGACGCTTCCGGCTCGTCGTGTTCGACTGGGACGGCACGCTGGCCGACTCGACGGTCCTGATCGCCGGCGCGATCCGCAGCGCCTGCGCGGCGGTCGGGCGGCCGGTGCCGAGTCTTTCCGAAGCGCGCTACGTGATCGGGCTCGGTCTTTCCGATGCGCTCGCGCACGTCGCGCCCGGCCTCGACGCGGAAGAGCAGCGAACGCTGGCGACGCATTACCGGCGCCATTACCTCGACGGCGAGCCGGCGATTCCGCTGTTCGACGGCGCGGCCGATCTCCTCGCCGAACTGGACGCCGCCGGCTACCTGCTTGGCGTCGCGACCGGCAAGACGCGCGCGGGTCTCGACCGCGTGATCGCGAGCAACGGCCTTTCCGGACGATTCCACGCGACGCGCTGCGCGGACGAGGGTTTTCCCAAGCCTCACCCGGACATGCTCCTCGCGCTGATGGATCGGCTCGCGGCCGCACCGCACGAGACGCTGATGATCGGCGACACGACGCACGACCTCGACCTCGCGCGAAATGCCGGCACGCACGCGGTGGCGGTCGCGTACGGCGCGCACGACCTCGACGGGCTCGTGTCGCGCGCGCCGCTCGCGACCGTGCACTCGATCGCGGAATTGCGCGGCTGGCTCGTCGACCACGGTTGACCAGTGCCCGCGTTCGGGTCGTTCGCGCGGGGGCGCGTCACCGGCGCGGCGGCGCGATTCACGACGACGGCGGCGCGCGCACGCCGGAGTAGACTTTCGCCTCCAAGGATCTCGGCGGGCGGCAGGAAACCATGGCGGATGAGGGTTGGGAACGGCGGGCGCTCGAGACGCTCGCGCACGACATCGTCGTCGAGCGGCGGCGCGCGCGCCGCTGGGCGATCTTCTTCCGGCTCCTGACGATCGCGCTCGTCGTCGTCGCCGGCGTCGTGCTCCTGGGCATCGCGGGCGGCAAGGCGCAACATTGCATCGACCGGTGCACGGCGGTGGTCGAGCTCGAAGGGGAGATCGATCGCCAGGGCCGCGCCAGCGCCGAGAACGTGATCGAGGGGCTGCACGCGGCGTTCGCGCACCCGGGCACCAAGGGGGTCGTGCTGCGCATCAACAGCCCGGGCGGAAGCCCGGTGCAGGCCGGGCAGATCTACGCCGAGGTGCGCCGGCTGCGCGCGAAATATCCTGCGATCCCGGTCCACGCGGTGGTCGAGGAGATGGCGGCGTCGGGCGGCTACTACGTCGCCGCGGCGGCCGATCGAATCTACGTCGATCCGGCGAGCCTCGTCGGCTCGATCGGCGTGATCATCGACGGTTTCGGCTTCGTCGGCACGATCGAGAAGCTCGGCGTCGAGCGTCGCGTGCTGGCCGCGGGCGAGGACAAGGCGTTCCTCGACCCGTTCTCGCCGATTTCCGAGAAGCAGCGCGACTACGCGAAGTCGATGCTCGACGACATTCACAAGCAGTTCATCGGCGCGGTGAAGGAGGGGCGCGGCGCGCGGCTCAAGGACGCGCCCGAGCTCTTCACCGGTCTCGTCTGGAACGGCCAGCGCGCGGTCGAGCTCGGCCTCGCCGATGCGTTCGGCAGCGTCGAAAGCGTCGCACGCGAAGTGTTCGGCGCCGAGGAAATCGTCGACTTCACGCCGAAGGAAGACTTCACGCAGAGGCTCGCCCGCCGCTTCGGCGCCGAGGCCGGGCGATTCGC
>JBDTNO010000255.1:0-4454 GCA_039933715.1 Betaproteobacteria bacterium | reverse complement strand
CGGAGGCGTCTGAAACGCGGGTCCGGAGTCTCGTCCCTGGCCCCTAGCCGATCTCGATCGGCGCGACGCCGCACGGCACGATCACCGGATCGATCGGCGGCGCGTACTCGGCGAGCCGGCGGCGCAGCGTGCCCTCCCGCGCGAGGATGCGCGCGTCGGACAGGTGCTTCGCCTGCGCCATCGCGAGATGGTGCCGCCCGGACCAGGCATTGTCGCCATGCCACGTGTACACGTAGCTCCAGCCGGCGTCGCGGACGCGCGCGATCGGCTCGTCCGCTTCCGCGATCGCGCGACACAGCGCGGTGTCCTCGCCGCGACGCGCGGCGGGATACGCGGGCATCCGGTCGCGGCGCCCGACGAGCGTCCCCTGCACGAAATCGATCGGATAGGCCTCTACCGACCAGTCCTCCCAATAGAGCGTGCCGTGCGACGGGAACCAGTGGAGCTGGTCGGTGAGGAACGCGAACGACGCGCCGCTCGCCGTCAGGGCCGCTGCCTGGCGCGCCAGACGCTCCGGGTGGTGGCGATCGTCGTCATCCCATTGCGCGACGAGATCGCCTCGCGCGAGCGCGACCGACCGGTTGCGAAGCTCGCCGAGCGGTCGCCCCGGCTCCGAGCGCTCGATCGTCGCGGCGAGCGCCGAGCGCTTCGCGAGCAGCTCGACCGCGGCGTGGAACGACTCGTCGCCGTCGTGCACGACGACGAGCTCGCATGCGACGCCGCGCTGGCCCGCGAGGTCGGTGAAAGACGCCACGAGCCGCGGCAGCGCGTCGGCGCGGGTGACGCAAAGCGCGCTGATCAGCAACGGCCGCGCCCGCGCGGCGGGCCTGGCGATGCGCAAGGTAAGATTCGGCCGGGCCTTCGAGGAAGCATGGGGACGTTGCGGTGCAGGCGAGCGCCATTGTCACCTATCGCGGTGCGCCGGGCACCGACCGTCGCGCGAACCTCGACGCGGTGCTCGCGTGGCTCGCGGGCATGCCCGCCATCGAGACGATCGTCGTCGAGCAGGAGACGCATCCGCGCCTCGAGGCGCCGCTCGCGCACCCGGCGGCGCGCGTCGCGTTCGCGTACAACGCGGGGCCGTTCAACAAGGCGTGGGGGCTCAATGTCGGTGCGCGTCACGCCGCTGGCGGCGTGCTGCTGTTCGGCGACGCCGACGTGATCGTCCCGGGCGGCCTTACCGCGGCCGCGACCCATGGCGCGCAGAGCATGCAGGTCGTGAAACCCTATCGCCAGCTCATCGACCTCACGCCGGAGGAAACGCGGCTCGTGCGCGAAGGCGGCGGCGAGGGCCCGTTGTCGCTCGACGTCTCCGCGCGCCGCGACCGCGACGCGATCGGCGAGCGCCTCGCGTTGTGCGGCGGCTGGTTCGCGATGCGCCACGACGCGTTCGTCGCGATCGGCGGCTTCGACGAGCGCTTCGTCGGCTGGGGCGGCGAGGACGACGCGATGACGATGAAGGTCGAGCTCGCGCGCCTTTCGACCTGCGAGCTCGACCCGGGCCCGGCGCTGCACCTGTGGCATCCTCGTTCGCCCGAGTCGACGACCGGGCATCCGGACTACCGGTCGAACTGCGCGCTGCTCGACGACTACGCGCGTTACGACGAGGTCACGCTCGCGCGGCTCTTCGAGGTGCAGCGGCAGACCTACGGGCGGCGCGACAAGTACCGGCCCGATCCGCGATGAGCACGGCGGACCGGCCGGAGATCGTGCCCGCTCAGCGCGCGATGCCCGCGAAGCTGATGATCGCCACGCCCGCGTACGGCGGCATGGTGCACCTCGATTTCGCGATGACGTTGCTCGATCTCTCCGCCGCGAGCGTCGATTTCGCGTTCGTCGGCATGGGCAACGAGAGCCTGATCACGCGCGCGCGAAACGCCCTGATCTCGTCGTTCCATGCGCGCCGCGCGTTCACCCACCTGCTGTTCCTCGATGCCGACATCGGCGTGCCGGCGACGGGCATCCGCCGCCTCGTCGACCATGCCCGCGACGTCGTCGCGGCGCCGGTCCCGCTCAAGGGCGTCGGCGCGAGCGGCGAGCGGCTGTTCAACGTCGGCCTTTCCGTCGGCGAGTCGGGGCCGCTCGCGCTCGTCGACCGGGTGGGTACCGCGGTGTTGCTGCTGTCGCGCCGCGCCGTGGATGCGCTGGTCGAGGACGCGAAGGCGGACGGCCGTGTCTACGACCGGGCGTCGACGCTGTCGGGAGACGCCGGCACGCGCGTGCATTACGATGTATTCCGCGTCGGGGTCGTCGACGGCGAATACCTGTCCGAGGACTACTGGGCGTGCGCGACGCTGCGTCGCCTTGGTTTCGCGATCCACGTCGACCCGACGATCGTGGTCCGCCACCACGGGACGCTGGCGGTCTGAACGAACCGCTCCCGCGGGGGTCGAATCCACGGGAGCCGACGGAAAAAAGCGATGAGCGACGACGAGGAGTGGGCGTTCCCGCCCGAATTCCAGCCCGACGCCGATGCGACGCGCTTCGACCTCGATCGGGCGCTGTCGGCCGTCGTCTCGCTCGAGGCGGACGTGCCGGCCGATGCGTTCACCGCCTCGATCCTCGGCACCGAGCGAACCGGCAGCGCCGTCGTGATCCGCGAGGATGGTCTCGCGCTGACGATCGGCTATCTCGTCACCGAGGCGACCCGCGTGCGGCTTCGCACCCGCGACGGGCGCGTCGTGGACGCGCATCCGATCGCGGTCGACTTCGTGACCGGGCTCGGACTCGTGCAGCCGCTCGGCGCGCTCGGCATCGACCCGCTTTTGCGCGGTGCGGCGACGTCGCTGTCGCCGGGCGACACCGTGACCGCGATCTCGCACGGCGGGCGCAAGCACGCGCTCGCCGCGCGCATCGTCGCGAAGAACGAGTTCGCCGGCTACTGGGAATACCTGCTCGACGAGGCGCTGTTCACCGCGCCGCTGCACCCGGCGTGGAGCGGCGCCGCGCTGGTCGACACGCGCGGCCGGCTCGTCGGGATCGGCTCGCTGTTCGTGCAGCAGGTGATCGACGGCGACATGACGCGCGGCAACATGTTCGTGCCGGTCGAGATCATCGAGCCGATCCTTTCCGAGCTTCTGCGCCACGGACGCCGCGACGGTGCGCCGCGGCCGTGGCTCGGCATCTACCTGCACGAGGAGGAGGGGCGCGTCGTCGTGCAGGACGTCGCGCTCAATGGCCCGGCCGCCGACGCCGGCCTGCGCGCCGGCGACCAGATCGCGGCGCTCGCCGACCAGCCGGTGTTCCAGGTGGCGCAGGCGTGGCGCGTGCTGTGGCGACAGGGCGCAGCGGGCGTGCCGGTGCAGGTGACGGTCGTGCGCGACGGCATGGCGCGGCGCGTGAAGATCGACAGCGTCGATCGCGAAGCGCTGCTGGTGAAGCCGCGGTTGCAATAACGGCGCGCGCCTGGCGCGCCGCGACGAATGGGAAAACGCGGCAAGGAAGCGGCATGGATCCGAAGATCATCGCGCTCTACGACGAATACACGCACGCGCCGCTACCGCGGCGCACGTTCCTCGAGCGGCTCGCCGTGCTCGCGGGCGGATCGACCGCGGCCGCCGCGATCCTCCCGCTGCTCGACAGCAACTACGCGCTTGCCGCGGTCGTCGAGCCGTCCGACCCGCGCATCGTCGCGACGCGGACGACGGTCAAGACGCCGAGCGGCGCGTTGCGGGTCTACCTGGTCACGCCGGCGGCCGGCCCCGCGAGGCGCGGCGGCGTCATCGTGGTCCACGAGAACCGCGGGCTCAGCGCGCACATCGAGGACGTGACGCGGCGTGTCGCGCTCGCCGGCTACACGGCGGCCGGGGTCGACATGCTCTCGCCGCAGGGCGGGACGCCGCCCGACGAGGACCGGGCGCGGGAGATGTACGCGAAAGTCGATCCCGACGCGGTGGTGGCCGACCTCGTCGCGGTGACCGATTGGCTCGCCGCGCGCCCCGATGCGAACGGCCGCGTCGGGGCCGTCGGCTTCTGCTGGGGCGGCGGCGTCGTCAACGCGCTGGCCGTCGCGGCGCCGAAGCTCGCGGCCGGCGTGCCGTTCTACGGTGTCGCGCCTCCGGTCGCCGACGTCGCGAAGATCCGCGCGAAGATGCTGATGCATTACGCGGGCAACGATGCGCGCGTCAATGCGGGGAGGCCTGCCTACGAAGCCGCGTTGAAGGACGCGCGCGTCGGCTATCGGATCTACGTGTACGAAGGCACCGAGCACGCGTTCCACAGCGACGTGGCCGGCGCCCGCTACAACGAGACGGCGGCGAAGCTCGCGTGGTCGCGGACGATCGCGTTCTTCGGAGAGACGCTGGGCGCGTGAACCGGATCGGCGTCAGGCGCATTGCCTGACGCCGCGACTCACCGCATCGCGCTGCGCGCTGCTACGGTAACTCCGGCGACCGCCGGGCCGTCCCAAGGTCGCCGCCCCCCTGGGGGGAAGCGCGCGAGCGCTACGGGGGGAG
>JBDTNO010000254.1:0-4478 GCA_039933715.1 Betaproteobacteria bacterium | reverse complement strand
CATCGGGGGGGCCACACCTTCCGCCGGGCCGCCCCAAGGGCGCGGCGCCCCCTGGGGGGAGGCGGCCGAAGGCCGCATCGGGGGGGCCACACCTTCCGCCGGGCCGCCCCAAGGGCGCGGCGCCCCCTGGAGGGAAGCGGCCGAAGGCCGCCTCGGGGGGTCACCCTACCCGCCGTCGAGCGGCGCCGGAATCGTGGCGGGGGCCGTGCCGCGGCGCGACGCATGCCAGGCGATGGCCGCGAGGATCGCGAGCCCCGCGCCGATCAGCGCGATGCCGGTCCATTCATTCGGCGCGAGCCGCTCGCCGAACAACGTCATCGACGACAGCAGCGCGATCGGCGGGATCGCGAACATGTTGAGCGAGGCGGTCCCCGCGGGAAGATGCGCGAGGATCGCGATCCAGAGCAGGAATCCGAGCGCCGTCGACGCCGCGCCGACGTAGACGAGCAATCCCACCTGCGCGAGGCTCCAGCGCGTCGGCGGGAAATCGAGCGCGAGCGCCAGCAGCGTCAGCGGTACGACGCCGACGAGCATCTGCCAGGCGAGGAAATTGAGCGGATCGGAAGGCTTCCGCTGCTGGAAGTGCTTGGTGGCGACGGTGCCCGCCGCCCATCCGAGTCCCGACAGGGCAGCCCACAGCTTCGGCGCGAGGTCGCCGCGCCAGTCCCACGGCGCGACGACGAGAACGAGGCCGGCGAACGCACATCCGACCGCGAGCCATTGCATGCCGCGCACGCGCTCGGAGAGCACGATGCGCGCGATCACGAGCGTCCAGAACGGCATCGTGAACACGAGCACCGACGTGCGGCCCACTCCGCCCCCGGCGAGCGCCATCGTCGTCGAGCCGAAGTTCACCGTCACCTGCAGCACGCCGGTGACGACGATCGCGACCCACGTCGCCTGCGGCGCGAGGGGCGCGCGCATCGCGGCCATCGCGGCGAACAGCGCCCCGATGGCGACCCACGTGCGTTGCGCGGTGAAGACGACCGGGTGCGCGCTCTCGAGCGCGAGCTTCATCACGATCCAGTTCGCGCCCCACACCGCAGTCAACACGAGGAGCGCGACGTAGGCGGCGCGGCGCGTGCCGATACCGAGGAAGCTCATCGCGCGTCGACGAACGCCTCGACCGCGCTCGCCACGGCCTCCGGCTGGTCGTGGTGCAGCATGTGGCCCGCGTCGGGAACGACGACGAGGCGGGCGTCGCGGATCGACGCCATGCGTGCGCGCACGCCGCCCATGCCGTCGTCGTCACGCGCGCCGGTTTCCGGATCGAGCCAGGCGGGGATTCGCGACGCGGCGCCGGCGACCCACAGCACGGGCGCCGCGATGGCTTTCCAGGTCGCGATCGTTTCGCCGAGGTGGTAGACGGACGGGAACGGCAGCTTGTGGCGCGGATCCGAGCGGAGCTCGGCCGAGCCGTCCGGCAACTCGCGCGCCCAGTGCATCGCGAGGAATTCGGCGCGATCGCGCGCGAGGCGCGGATTGTCGTTCTGCAAGCGGTCGGCAACCGCCGCGAGGGTCGCGTACGGCTTGAAGCGCAGCGGTTCCGCAAGCGCTTCGAGCCAGCCGGCGAACTTATGCGGCGCATCCTCGTCGCGACCGGCGGGAATGCCGAAACCTTCGAGCGAGATCGCGCGCCGCACGCGCGCCGGCCGCACGCCGGCGAAGGTCATCACGACGTTGCCGCCGAGACTGTGGCCGGCGAGGTCGACCGCCTCGCCGGGCGCGTACCGCCCGACGAGCGCCTCGAGGTCCGCGACGTAGTCGGCGAACCAGTAGCCTTGCGGCTGCCAGGCGGAACCGCCGAAGCCGCGAAGGTCGTGCGCGATGACATGGCGCTCTCGCGCGAACGCGTCGACGAGAAACTGGAACGACGCCGCGACGTCCATCCAGCCGTGGACGAGGAACAACTTCGGCGCGCCCGGATCGCCCCACGTGAGCACGTGGTGCGCGAGGCCGCGCAGGTCGACCGTATGCGAGCGCGCGGCCTTCAACGCGCGGGGCGCCGGCTCACTTGCGCCGGCACAGCGCGATGCCGTCCTGCCAGCCGGTCCGGTAGTTCGGGTCCGCGGAAAAGCGCGTTGCGTCACGGCGTTGCGTCCCGCTGGCGCTCGCGCAGCCGTCGGCGTAGCCCTGCCGATACGGCAGCGGGAATCCGGAAAGGTTGACGTTCGGAGGCGGCGGCTCGGCGGCGCGCGGCAGCGGAGGCGCGCTCGGAACTTCTTCGGATGCGCCCGGCGTCGCGCCGGGCCCGGTCGTGGCGCAGCCGGCGACGAGCGCCAGCGCGAGGGCTGCGACGAGGATGGAGGCGACGATGCGCGACACGATGCAGTGCGAAGACGGCAAATCAAGCATTCGGCGATTCCGGGCCGCGATAGAATTCTAGCATCGTCGGCCCTCCCGCATGTCCGCCCCCACCTTCGTCCACTTGAGGCTGCACAGCGAGTATTCGATCGCCGACGGGACCGTGCGCATCGACGACGCCGTGCTCGCCGCGGCCGACGACGGGATGCCGGCGCTCGCGCTGACCGACCTCGCCAACCTTTTCGGGCTCGTCAAGTTCTATACGGCCGCCCGCGGCGCGGGCGTGAAGCCGATCGCCGGATGCGACGTGTGGATCACCCACGTCACCGAGCGCGACGCGCCGTATCGCGCACTGCTGCTCGCCGCCGACCGGGATGGTTACCTGCGCCTGTGCGATTGGCTGACGCGCGCCTACCGCACGCACCAGCACCGCGGCCGCGCCGAGATCGACCCGGCCTGGCTCGATGAAGGCACCGACGGACTCATCGTCCTCGCCGGCGCGCGCGCGAGCGACGTGGGCCAGGCGCTGCTGCAAGGCAATGCGACCGTCGCGCGCGGCGCGGCGGAAGCGTGGAAGAGGCGCTTCCCCGGGCGCGCCTACATCGAGATCCAGCGCGCCGGCCATCCCGACGACGACGCGCTCGTCGACGCCGCGGTCGCGCTCGCCGCGAGCGTCGCGCTGCCGGTGGTCGCGACGCATCCGGTGCAATTCCTGCGTCCCGAGGAGTTCCGCGCGCACGAGGCGCGCGTGTGCATCGCCGAAGGCCATGTGCTGTCCGACGCGCGCCGGCCACGCGCGTTCACCGCCCAGCAGTATTTCATGACGCAGCGCGCGATGTCCGAGCGCTTCGCCGACCTCCCCGAGGCGCTGGCGAACAGCGTCGCGATCGCGCAGCGCTGCAACCTCACGATCCCGCTGGGGCGCGCGCACCTGCCCGCGTTTCCCACGCCGCCGGGCACCACGATCGAGCGCCATCTCGAGGACGAGGCGGATGCGGGACTCGAACGCCGCCTCGCGCAGCTCTATCCGGACGAGGGGGCGCGCGAGCGCGCGCGTCCCGCGTACGCGGAGCGGCTGGCGTTCGAGACGCGGACGATCGTGCAGATGGGATTCGCCGGTTATTTCCTGATCGTCGCCGACTTCATCGGCTGGGCGCGGCGCAACCGCGTGCCGGTCGGGCCGGGGCGCGGATCGGGCGCCGGATCGCTCGTCGCCTACAGCCTCGGCATCACCGACCTCGATCCGCTGCGCTACCAGCTGCTGTTCGAGCGCTTCCTCAATCCCGAGCGCGTGTCGATGCCGGACTTCGACATCGACTTCTGCCAGGACGGCCGCGACCGCGTGATCGACTACGTGCGCGACAAGTATGGTGCCGCGTCGGTCTCGCAGATCGCGACGTTCGGCACGATGGCGGCGAAGGCGGCGGTGCGCGACGTCGGCCGCGTACTCGACCTGCCCTATGCGTTCTGCGACGGCATCGCGAAGCTGATCCCGTTCCAGCCCGGGCGGCTCATCACGCTGAAGCAGGCGCGCACGATGGAGCCGCTGCTCGCCGAGCGCGAGCAAGCCGAGGAGGAGGTCCGCGAGCTCCTCGCGCTCGCCGAGTCGCTCGAGGGCCTGACGCGCAACGTCGGCATGCACGCGGGCGGCGTGCTGATCGCCCCGGGCAAGCTCACCGACTTCTGCCCGCTCTACGCGCCGTCTGGTTCGGACGCGGCGGTCTCGCAGTTCGACAAGGACGACGTCGAGGCGATCGGGCTCGTCAAGTTCGACTTCCTCGGCCTCACGACGCTGACGATCCTCGATCGCACGCTCGACTACGTGCGCCGGCTCGACCCGCAGTCGACGCTGGCGCTCGAAAGCATTCCCCTCGACGATCCCGCGACCTACAAGCTGTTCCAGCAGGGGCAGACCTCCGCGGTGTTCCAGTTCGAATCGCGCGGCATGCGCGACCTCCTGAAACAGGCGCGCCCCGACCGTCTCGACGACCTGATCGCCCTGAACGCGCTCTACCGGCCGGGGCCGATGGACCTGATCCCCGAGTATTGCGACCGCAAGCACGGGCGCCAGCGCGTCGACTACCTGGACCCGCGGCTCGAGACGATCCTGGGACCGACTTACGGCGTGATGGTCTACCAGGAGCAGGTGATGCAGATCGCGCAGGTGATCGGCG
>JBDTNO010000253.1:0-4483 GCA_039933715.1 Betaproteobacteria bacterium | reverse complement strand
GCTCGCTGCCGAAGCCGTAGAGGAGGTGCGCGTCCTCGCGCACGACGAGGTGCGTGAACAACGCCACTTTCGCGCCGGTGTCCGGGAGGTTGTAGAACGTGCTCATCGGCACGTCGACCTCGTAGGCGACGCCGGCGACGTCGACGAGGATCTGCGGCGGGTTCTTCTCGAGCAGGATGCCGGTGAGTCGGCCGATCATCGTGGCGGTGCGCGGGCGTGGAGTGCCGCGAGTATCGCACGATCGTTCGACGGCGAGCGGCGCGGACTCCTCCGTTCGCGGACGCTCAACGCGGCAGGCCGGCGAGGTGCGAGATCGCCTCGTGCAGCGTCGCGACGACGAGCGGATCGGCGCGCAACACCTCGGGAGAGGGCGGCAGCAGGTCGGGGATCATGATCGGCGTCATCCCCGCGGCGAGAGCGCCCAGCACGCCGGCATCCGAATCCTCGAGGACCACGCACGCCGCCGCGGCGACGCCGAGCTTCCGCGACGCGGCGAGGAAGATGTCGGGCGCGGGCTTGCCCCGCGCGACTTCGTCGCCGCCGACCAGCGCATCGATGCGTCCATCGAGCGACGCCTGCGCGAGCTTCGCGATCGCGCGTTTCCGCCGCGTGGAGGTCGCCACCGCCCGCGGGATGCCTTCGGCGTCGAGCCAGTCGAAGAGCGCGAGGACGCCGGGCTTGGTGGCGAGGCCGTCGCGGGCGAGGATCGCGTCGTAGGCGGCGTGCCAGCGTGCCATCAGCCGGTCGGTCGGGTAGTCGTCGCCATGGTGTGCGACGACGAGCGCGCGGCAGTCGGCGAAATCGCGTCCGATCATCCGCGCGGGCAGCGACGGATCGAGCGCGACGCCGAGGTCGG
The DNA here is from genome assembly GCA_039933715.1 of Betaproteobacteria bacterium. Lineage (GTDB taxonomy): Bacteria > Pseudomonadota > Gammaproteobacteria > Burkholderiales > Casimicrobiaceae > VBCG01. The sequence continues at coordinate 3,627 of JBDTNO010000253.1, read as the reverse complement.
CGGCGGCGTCGCACCACGCGCGCGCGGCGAGCGGCTCGGTGTCGAGCAGCGTGCCGTCCATGTCGAGCACGACGGCGAGCGGCCGCCGTCGCGGTCGCTCGCTCATCGCACGCGCAGTCGGAGCATCCGGCCGCCCCGCATGCGCGGCGCGCCGCGGGACAACACGCCGAGGCCCGTCGTCGCATGGGCGTGGCAGAGCGCCGCCGCGAGCGCATCGGCGGCATCGGGCGATGGCAGCCCGGGGAGTCCGAGGAGCCGCGTGACCATCGCCTGCACCTGCGATTTCGCGGCGCGGCCGCCGCCGACCACCGCCTGCTTGATCTGGCCGGCCGTGTATTCGTGCACCGGCAGGCCCGCGAGCACCGCGGCCGCGATCGCGGCGCCTCGCGCCTGGCCGAGCGCGAGGGTCGACATCGGATTCACGTTGACGAACACGTTCTCGACGACGACTTCGACCGGCGCGAAATCGGCGATCACGTGCGCGAGGTCGCGCATGATCACGCCGAGGCGGAGCGGCATGCCGCCGGTTCCGGTACGCACGACGCCGCTCGCGATGTAGACGAGGCCGCCGGGCCCGAAGTCGACCACGCCGAACCCGGTCACGCGCAGCCCCGGGTCGATCCCGAGGATCCTCCTCGTCGCGCGCGACCCCGATGCGCCGTCCCAAGGGGGCGCGCCTCCTTGGGTGAGACGTCCGTCAGGTCGCTTCGGAGGGATCACGGCGCGCGCCCCCTTGGGGGGAGGCGAGCGTCAGGTCGCATCGGGGGGATCACAGCGCCCGACGGGCCGCCCCGAGGGCGCGCCCCCCTTGGGGGGAGGGGACCGTCAGGTCGCATCGGGGGGATCACACCACACTACTCGACGACGACCGCGGTGCCGCTCGCGGTCACCATCAGCATCGAGCCGCCCGAGCCGAGCGTCTCGTAGTCGAGGTCGATGCCGACGACGGCGTTCGCGCCGAGCCTGGTCGCCGCTTCCGCCATCTCGTCGAGCGCCGTGCGACGCGCGTCGCCGAGGACGTTCTCGTACGCGCCGGCGCGACCGCCGACGATGTCGCGCACCGCCGCGAACATGTCGCGGAAGATATTGGCGCCGACGATCGCCTCGCCGTGCACGACGCCGAGGTAGCGCGCGATGCGGCGTCCCTCGAACGTCGGCGTGGTCGTGAGCTCGATTTTCGCCATCACGCTTCCTCCAGCACGGCCGACGTGTAGACCTCCTGAACGTCGTCCAGCGACTCGAGCGCGTCGAGAAGCCTTTGCATCCGCCCGGCGTCCTCGCCCGTCATCTCGACCTCGTTCTGCGCCTTCATGACGACCTCGGCGAGCGCGGGCTCGAGGCCCGCCTTGACGAGCGCATCCTTGACGGCGAGGAAATCGTACGGGCCGGTGACCACTTCGACGCTGCCGTCGTCATGCGCGACGACATCCTCCGCGCCCGCGTCGATCGCGGCCTCCATCACCTTGTCCTCGTTCGTTCCCGGCGCGAACACGATCTGGCCGCAATGCCGGAACAGGAACGCGACCGAGCCGTCGGTCCCGAGGTTGCCGCCGTACTTCGAGAATGCGTGGCGCACATCGCCGGCGGTGCGCGCGCGGTTGTCGGTCATGCAATCGACGATCACCGCCGCGCCGTTGATGCCGTAGCCCTCGTAACGGATCTCCTCGTAGCTGACGCCGTCGAGCTGGCCCGCGCCGCGCCTGGTCGCGTTGTCGATCGTGTCCTTCGGCATGTTCTGGCCGCGCGCCTTGTCGATCGCGAGGCGCAGCCGCGGGTTCGACGACGCGTCCGGGCCGCCGAGCCGCGAAGCGACGGTGATCTCCTTGATGAGGCGCGTGAAGACCTTGCCGCGCTTCGCGTCGGCATGCGCCTTCTTGTGCTTGATGTTCGCCCATTTGCTGTGGCCGGCCATGGGGCTTCGATGATGCGCGTCGCGGAAGGCGGGATTATAGCGGCCCAGACCGACACGAAGACGGCGGTCGGAAGTCGGAAGTCGGCGGTCTGCGAAGCAGTGCACCCATGGCTCGCGGCGCAGGGCGTGACGGGTCAACACGCGCCATCGCGCACCGCCGACCGCCGCCTTTCACACCAACCCCTGTTGCTGCAGGAATTGCCCCAGAACCTTGAGCCTCACCGCCGCATCGTTGATCTCGAGCATGCTCTGCTTGATCGACAGCGGCAGCGGCAGGACCTCCGCGAGACGGTAGCCGACCCAGCTGGCGTCGCCGTAGTCGTGCTTGGCGGGAAAGTTCTGCGGCCCGACGCGCGTCGCGATCAGTTCGAGCAGCTGCGCGAGCGGCTTCGCGTCGGGAGGAAGCGGCACGCGCGGCTCGTCGGGGATGTCGACGACGTCGGCGACGACGAGCTGGTCGGCCTGCACGCGGTGCTCGCGCACCTGGAACCGCGTGCCGCCCGCGGTGGTCACGTGCAGGATGCCGAGCTCCGGCATGTCCCAGCCGGTGATCGTCGCGAGCGTGCCGAGGTTCGCGAACGCAGGAATGCCGCCGCGCGCGGCAACCTCGTCGCCCGATGCGATCGTCACGACGCCGAACGGGCGGTCTTCCTTCATGCACGCCTTGGTCATCTCGACATAGCGCTGCTCGAACACCTTGAGCGGCAGCACGCCCCCGGGGAACAGCACGGTCCGCAGCGGGAACAGCGGGATCGACTTGACCGCCGGGCCGCGCGCTGCCGCAAAGAGGTCCGACAGCATCAGGCGTTTTCCGGCGCGGGCGGCGCGCGGCGCTCGCCCCAGCGCGGACCGAGCTCGTGCGCGACACCGAGGTGGTCGAGCACGCGCGCGACGACGAAGTCGACGAGGTCGGCGACGCTCGCCGGGCGACCGTAGAAGCCGGGCGCCGGAGGGAGGATCGTCGCGCCGGCTCGCGCGAGTCGCAGCAGGTTCTCGAGATGGATCATCGAAAGGGGCGTCTCGCGCGGAACGAGCACGAGCGGGCGCCGCTCCTTCAGCGCGACGTCGGCGGCGCGCTCGATCAGGTTGTCCGCGAGCCCGTTCGCGATCGCGCCGATCGTGCCCATCGTGCATGGGCACACGGCCATCGCGTCGGCGGGCGCGGACCCGGATGCGATCGGCGCCATCCAGTCGTCGCGGCCATAGACGGCGAGCTGCCCTGGCCTCGCGCCGTAGCGCGCGGCGAGCATTCGCATGGCCTCGCGCGGCTGCGGCGGCAACACGAGGTCGCATTCCTGCTTCGCGACGATCTGCGCGGCGGGCGAATAGAGCAGGCCCACCGTCGCGCCCGCGGCGAGCAGGCATTCCAGCAGCCGCAACCCGTACGGCATGCCGGAGGCGCCGGTCAGGGCGAGCGTGATCGTTCGCGCCGTAGGCATGGGATCGATGGTAAGCGCGGTGGAACGCGGCAACGGAGCGCGCCGATGGGCGGCGGGCCTTGCCCGACGCCGGAACGCCTTGCGGCATCCGCTCGCCGACGCGGCGACGCCGCTATGCGATCTCCCGGTGCCTGCGCAGCACCTGGTAGCGCGGCGCGAACGCGCGCGCGAGCCGCTCGACCAGGTAGACCGAGCGGTGCCGGCCGCCGGTGCAGCCGATCGCGACCGTCAGGTAGTTGCGATTGTCGCGCGCGTAGTCGGGCAGCCAGCTCGCGA
>JBDTNO010000252.1:0-4514 GCA_039933715.1 Betaproteobacteria bacterium | reverse complement strand
AAGACTTCACGCAGAGGCTCGCCCGCCGCTTCGGCGCCGAGGCCGGGCGATTCGCTCTCTCGACGATGCGCTCGGCGGGATTCGCGGCGCCGGTGCTGCGCTAGCAACTCAAGCGTCCGCCCAGCGACGGAGCAGGTTGTGGTAGCAGCCGGTCAGCGTGACGAGCGACGGGTGCTCGCCCGCCGTCTGCGAGAGGCGCACGAGCGCCATGTCCATGTCGAACAACAGGCTGCGCTGCGCGTCGTCGCGCACCATGCTCTCGACCCAGAAGAACGACGCGATGCGCGCGCCGCGCGTCACCGGCGTCACGCGGTGGACGCTGGTAGCCGGATAGATCACGAGGTCGCCCGCTGGCGGCTTCACCGCCTGCGAACCATAGGTGTCGTCGATCGTGAGCTCGCCGCCGTCGTAATCGTCCGGCGAGGTGAGGAAAAGCGTCGCCGACACGTCGGTGCGGATGCGTCGCGTCGTCGGCGGATGAACGCGGATCGCGCTGTCGACGTGGTTGCCGAAATTCATCCCCGGCGCGTAGCGGTTGAACAGTGGCGGGTAGACCTGGCGCGGCAGAACGGCCGAGAAAAAGAGCGGGCTGCGCGCGAGCGCCGCGAGCACCAGCTCGCCACATTCGTGCGCGACCGCCGAATCCTCGGGCAGTTGCAGGTTGTGTTTCGCCTTGGCGGACTGGTGGCCCGACGTGGCGTTGCCGTCGACCCACGCGGCGGCGTCGATGCGCGCGCGCAGGCGCGCGACCTCGTCTTGCGACAACACGCCGGGAATGCGGAGTAGCACGAGGATCAGAACCGGTAGGTGAACGTCACGTTGCCGTAGACGGGCTGTCCGGGGATCACGCGACTCGGACTGTTGTTGTAGCCGCCGATGACGTAGGTCTTGTCGCCGAGGTTGTACCCATTGAGGCGGACCTCCCACTTGGGCTTCACGAACGCGACCATCGCGTCGACCAGCACGTAGCTCGGGATCTGCGAGCCGGGGTTGTTTGCGTCGGTGAGCCACGTGCCCTTCTGGCCGCGCAGTCCACCGCCGACCTCCCAGCCGCCGCCCAGCTTGTACACGGTCCACACGCTGCCTTGCACTTCGGCGACGCCGAGCGGGGTCTTGCCCGTCGTCACGGGAGTGCCGTTGGTGATCCTGCCGTCCATGAACGCGATGCCGCCGTAGATCTCCCAGTTCGGCGTGATGAGCCCCGAGACTTCGAACTCGATGCCGTCGACGCGCCGCTTGCCGGCGAGCACCGTGGTGCCGGTGTCGTCGATGATGCGCTGGTTGGTCTTCTCGTTGCGGAACAGCGCCGAGCGGATCTGCAGCGCGCCGAAGTTCCATTGCGCGCCGAGCTCGGTGTTCTGCGACTTTTCCGGGTCGACGGCGGCGTTGGCCGCGTTCAGGTTGGTCGACGCGGTGCCGCCGTACACGCCGAGCTCGCCCGACGGGTTGTACGCGTTGCCCCACGACAGGTAGTACGACTGCGTGTCGGTCGGCTGCCAGATGAGCCCGGCGCGTCCCGACAGCATGCGGTCGGTGCGCTCGAACGGCCCGCTCGGCGTCGCGGTCGGCGACAGCGCGTCGTTGCGCGCGTCGGATTGGTAGCGCTCCCAGCGCACGCCCACGAGCGCCTTCCACTGCGGCGCGAGCGTCATCTGGTCCTGCGCGTAGACCGCGATCGTCTTCGCCTCGGCGGTGCCGCGGATATTCGGCGTCTTCGTGTAGTCGAGTGTCGTCGAAGGATCCGGATCGAGGAACGGCGTCGTGGACGTCGGCGTCTGCACACCGCTCGTGTTCGGGTCGGCGTCGAGCGCGTAGTTCACGCGGTCGATGCGCTCGCGCGAGAGCTCGAGCCCGCCGAGAATGAGGTGGCGCACGGTGCCGGTCACCGGCTTCCACACGAGCTCGGTCTGGCTGATCAGCGCGTCGTCGTCGTTGTCCTTCGTGCGGCCCGTGTCGTGGTTGCGGTTGACGCGCAGGAGCTCGTGCGGCGTCTCCCGCGTGATCGCGTTGCCGTTGGCATCGATGGGGTTGAGCGACGCGATCGTCGACTCCGACTGGCGCTCGTAGCGCGCGTAGCGCAGCGTGCTGTTGAGCGAGAGCGTGCCGCTGAACTGGTGGTCGATGCGCAGGTCGACGATGTTGGTCTCGTAGTGCGCGTAGTCGTGCTTTTCGTATCCGTAGTGCTTACGCGGCGAAACGTCCGGGAATCCCCAGAAGCCCAGCGCGTTCGTGTAGAGCGTCGGCTGGCCGTAATCGGTCACGTCGCGCGCCTTGAACCAGTACCAGGAGCCGGCGAGCTGCGTCGTCGGCCCGAGGTCCCACAGGAAGCTCGGGGCGAAACCGTACTTCTCGACGTCCTGCGGGAAGCGGTAGCTGCCCGAGTTCTCGGCCATCGCGATCAGCCGCACGGCGCCGTTCGCGCCGACGCGGAAGTTCGAGTCGCCGACGATGCGCCTCTGGTCGAACGAGCCCACCGTCGCGTCGACCTGGCTCGCGTTGACGCGGTAGGCGCTCTTGAACGTCTGGTTGACGAGGCCGCCGGGCGAACCGCGGCCGAACAGCAACGCCGAGCTGCCTTTCAGCACCTCGACCGAATCGGTCGCGAAGAGGTCGCGGTTGTATTCGCCGAGGTCGCGCACGCCGTTGACGAAGATGTCGGCGTTGAGCGGGAAGCCGCGCAGGTAGATGACCTGGTTCGCCTGCGTGCCGCCTTCGGCCGCGGCGTACGAGATGCCCGGGACGTTGCGTAGCGCGTCGACCAGCGTCGTCGCGTTCTGCGAGCGCAGCAGCTCCTGAGACAGGATGTTGACGAATTGCGGGATGTCGCGCAGCGGCGTTTCCGTGCCGGTCACCGCGCTGGTGGCGTCGGTCTTGAAGCCCGCATCCGCGTCGCGCACGCGAACTTCGGGCAACGTTGGCGGGTTGGACGACGTCGGTTGCTGCGCCCATGCGCCCCCTTCGGCGCCGAAGAGCGACAGCGAGGCGATGCCGATGGCGCGTTTTGGAAGGCGCAGCGGCTCGCGCAGCGCGGCCGCGACGCGTTTCAGCGCCAACGAGGGCCGGCTTGGCATGCCGGAGGATGCGTTCATCGGGAATCTCCCAGTCCAGTGCGTCCGGTCGGGCGGCTGGCTGGGAAGACCTGGCTGGCGCGCGGGTCGGCTGTCGATGCGCAAGCGAAGCCTCGTCGAGGGCGCCTTTCGCATCGAAGCCGGGCAGGGTGGTCGTCGAACGCTTGCGTGCCCGCTGGCGGGTGGTCCATCGCCCGGTGCCGCACTTCGGAGTTCGACGCCCCTGCGTCAACAAATGATAACGATTCTCATTTGCGAATGCAACCCGTCCGGCGCACGCGGCTGCGAAGGACGCAGCGCTGTTGCAGCGCTGCAACGCGCAACGAACGCCGGTGCGTGGCGCGCTAGTGCGCGAGCCAGCCCCGGGCGATCGCCTTGGCGATCGCCTCGTGCCGATTCGATGCGGCGAGTTTCGCGAGGACGTTGCCGAAGTGGAAGTCGACGGTGCGCGTCGCGATGCCGAGCTTCGCGCCGATGTCGCGGCTCGTGAGCCCGCGCGCCGACATCGCGAGGCATGCGCGCTCGCGACCCGACAGCGTGCGCGACGGTTCGGGGATCGGAGCGGCGAGCGTCGTCGCGGACGGATGCCGGCTCGCGTGCACCGCATGCGCGACCCACAGCATGTCGCCGAGCCGGTCGAGGATCGCGGCCCGGCGCGCCGGGGTCATCGGCGCGATCGACGAGTCGAACGCGACGAGCGCGCGCTGCCGCGCGGTGCCGATCGGGATCGCCACCCCGCTGCGGATGCCGCAACCGGCGGCGTCGCGCAGGAAGCGCGCGAGGTGTCCGCGCGGAACGATCATCGCGCCGTCCCACAGGCATGGCAGCGACTGCTCGAGCGTCGCGACGACGCGCGGATCGACGTCCGCGTAGCCGCGCGACCGATGCTCGCGGTCCCACGTTTCTCCCCACGTCGACCACGACGTTGCCGTTGCGGAGCCGGGCGCGACATCGTGCGGCGCGCCGAAATAGCTGAGGCCGTCGAAGCCGAGCGCGTGGACCCAGCCGCGGATCACGCTCGCCGGATCGCCTGCGCGAGCCATGGTGTCGCCGCCGGGAACGAGCACCGCGATCGATGCGCCGCAAACGGCGGGCAGGAGGTGCGGGACCGGGGGCATGGAAGCCTGAGCGCTCGGGACGTTGGGGCGCGGGGGAATCCTAGAACGGAGTGGGCTGTCGTGTACAACGAGGCGACGGACGGCATCGCTGCGGCGCAACCTCCGGGCATGGCACCTTCGCCACCGCGCCGCAAAGCCTCGCCGCCATGCCAGCGGCATGCCTCGAGTTCCACCGCGAGCGCTCGGGGAGGCGCGCCCGACCCATAGCGTGTTCCCGGTGCAGCGGCGCGCCTCCCGAAGCGCGCGACAGACGCTCAGCGCTTCGCCGCCGGCGGCAGGCCCGTGATGCGCGTGCCCGGACCGAGACTCCGCTCGGCGAACCAGCCCT
>JBDTNO010000251.1:0-4520 GCA_039933715.1 Betaproteobacteria bacterium | reverse complement strand
GCTACCACGTCGAGTACGGCTACTCGTGCATGGGCTACGAGATCGCCGGCGGGCTCGGCGTGAAGATGGCGCGGCCCGAGCGCGAAGTGGTCGTGATGGTCGGCGACGGCAGCTACCTGATGATGAACTCCGAAATCGCGACCTCGCTGATGCTGGGGCTGAAGCTCACGATCGTCGTGCTCGACAATCGCGGCTTCGGCTGCATCAACCGTCTCCAGCAGGCCTGCGGCGGCGCGCCGTTCAACAACCTGCTCGACGATTGCGTGCAGGGACCGGACGGTCCGCCGGCCGTCGACTTCGCGGCGCACGCGCGCTCGCTCGGCGCCGACGCGGTCCACGTGCGCTCGCTGCCCGAGCTCGAAGCGGCGCTCGTGAAGGCGCGCGGCGCGACGCGGACGAACGTCGTGTGCATCGAGACCGATCCGCACAGGACGATCGAGGCGGGCGGCTGGTGGTGGGAAGTGGCAGTTCCCGAAGTATCGGCCCGCCCGGAGGTGCGCGACGCACGCGCGCGCTACGAACGCGAACGCGAGAAGCAGGAGCCATGACGCGCGGCTGGGACGTACGGATCGGGATCAACCCGATCTCGTGGAGCAACGACGACCTCCCGTCGTTGGGGGGCGAGACGCCGCTCGAGACGGCGCTCTCCGAAGGCAAGGCGATCGGCTACCAGGGTTTCGAGCTCGGCAACAAGTTCCCGCGCGAGCCGAAGGCGCTCGCCGCGGTGCTCGGCAGGCACGGGCTCGCGTGCGTGTCCGGCTGGTACTCGGGTCGCCTGGCGCGCGGCCGCACCGTGGCCGAAGAGATCGAGGCGGCGGCGCCGCACCTGGAGCTCCTCGCGCAGAACGGCTCGACCGTCATGGTCTACGGCGAGGTCGCCGACAGCATCCAGGGCGCGCCTGCGCCGCTCTACCAGCGCCCGCGTTTCGTGCGCGAAGCGCAATGGCGCGAGTACGGCGAGCGGCTCGACGCGTTCGGTGCGCATCTCGCGAAGCGCGGTGTGCGGCTCGCCTACCACCACCACATGGGCGCGTACGTCGAGACGCCCGACGACGTCGACCAGCTGATGTCCGTCACCGGCGACGACGTGGGCCTGCTGTTCGACACCGGGCACATGACGTTCGCCGGCGGCGACGCGGTCGCGATGCTCGAGAAGCACGTCGCGCGCGTCTGCCACGTGCATTGCAAGGATGTGCGCCCGTACGTGATCCGGCTCGCGCGCAACCGCAACTGGAGCTTTCTCGAGGCGGTGATCAACGGCGCGTTCACGGTGCCCGGCGACGGCGCGATCGACTTCCCGGCGGTGCTCTCGGTCCTGCACGACCATGGCTACCGGGGCTGGCTGGTCGTCGAGGCCGAGCAGGACCCGACCGTCGCGCCGAGCTATTTGTTCGCCGAGAAGGGCTACCGCGCGCTGCGCGGCATCGTCGACGCGCTCGGGCGGAAGCACGCCGCGTGAATCCTTCCATGCACGCGGATCTCCGACGCGCAAGGATGGTCGGGCCGAAGCACGACCCACAGCGTCATGGCTCGGCGGTCGTGCTGGCAGGTGTCAGAGACGACGGCGACAGTTGCTCGTGGATCGGGATCCCGCGCGACGGTGGCGGACGCTCGTGGGTCGGGCTCCAGCCCGACGCTTTTGCCGCGGAAGGCCTTGCCAGGACCGCTGCGCGATGAGCTTGCTCGTCAAGGCCGCGAAAGAGGGCCCCACGATCGTCGACGTGACGCCCGCGTCGGCCCACTGGCGCTACGTCGGGTTTCGCGCGCACCGTCTCGCCGCCGGCGAGCGCGCGAGCATCGCGTTGCCCGGCCGCGAGCTTTGCATCGTCGTACTGTCCGGGAGCGTCGACGTACGCGCGGGGCAGGGCGAATGGCGCGACCTGGGCGACCGCGCGAGCGTTTTCGACGACCGCCCGCCGTGGGCGCTCTACCTGCCCGACGGCCACGACGTCGAGGTTGCGGCACGTTCCGCGGCGGAGATCGGCGTGGCGAGCGCGCCGGGCGGCGGCAAGCTGCCGGCGCGCGTCATCGATCCCGCCACGATGAAGCGCAGCGTTCGCGGCGCGGGCTCGAACACGCGCACCGTCACCGACATCCTGCCCGAGAGCGAGCCCGCCGAGCACCTGCTCGTCGTCGAGGTGCGCACGCCGTCGGGCCACTCGTCCTCGTACCCGCCGCACAAGCACGACACCGACGCGGCGCCCATCGAGACGCAGCTCGAGGAGACCTATTACCACCGGGTCTCGCCGCCGCAGGGGTTCGCGTTCCAGCGCGTCTACACGGACGACCGCTCGCTCGACGAATCGCTCGCGGTCGAGGATCGCGACGTCGTGATGGTGCCGCGCGGCTACCACCCGGTCGTCGTGCCGCACGGCTACGAGTCGTACTACCTGAACGTGATGGCGGGGCCGACGCGAAAATGGCACTTCCACAACGACCCGGCGCACGAATGGATGCTGAAGCGCTGACGCGCGCGAAGCCGCCGCGCCGCGCGGCGGAGCGCGAAGCGGCGACCGAGGTCGACCGGCTGCTCGCGCGTGTCGCCGCCGACTACGACGCGCTGCCGCGCCAATTGAAGGCGATCGCGCGCTATGTCGAGCAGCATCGCGCGAGGATCGTCGTCGACCGGATCGGCGACGTGGCGCGCGAATGCGCGGTGCAGCCGTCGGCGGTCGTACGCTTCGCGCAGCGTTTCGGGTTTGCGGGATTCACGGCGCTCCAGGCGGTGTTCCGCGACGACTACACGCAGCAGGCGTCGTCGCTGGGTAGCTACCAGCAGCGCATCCGCCGTCTCGTCAGGAGCAAGCGGCGCGCCCTGACGCCCGGCGCGGTCGCGCGCGAGTTCGTCGCCGCGAGTACCGAGGGCCTCACCGACCTCGCGCGCGATTTCGACGATGCGGCGATGACGGCCGCCGTCGACCTGCTCGCGCGCGCCCAGCACATCTACGTCGTCGGCGTGCGTCGCAGCTATGCGGTCGCCGCGTACATGACCTACGCGTTGCAGCACATCGACAAGCGCGTCCAGTTGATCGACGGCGTCGGCGGAATGGTCCACGAACAGGTCCGCTCGGTGTCGCGCGACGACGTGATCGTGGCGATCAGCTTCACGCCGTACGGCAAGGAGACGCTCGCCTGCGTGCGCTACGCCGAAGAGCGCGGCGCGAAGTCGGTCGTGATGACCGACAGCCGTCTCGCGCCGCTCGCGCGCGGCGCGCATGCGCTCCTCGTCGTGCGCGAGGGCAGCGCCTTCGCGTTCCGTTCGCTCACGGGCGCGCTCTGCCTCGCGCAGGCGCTGTTCGTCGCTCTCGCCTACCGCCTCGAGCTCGACGTCGAGGAAACGACCCATCGCGGAGATTACGATGACTGAAGTCGCCCTGTTCGGGGCCGGACGGATCGGCAAGATCCACGCCGGCAACCTCGCCCGCCAGCCCGGCGTGAAGCTCAAGACCGTCGTCGATCCCGACGCGGCGGCGGCGAAGGCGCTTGCCGCGCAGCACGGCGCGTCGGTCGGCACCGTCGAGGGCGTGTTCGCCGACGCGGGCATCCGCGCCGTCGTCATCGCGTCGTCGACCGACACGCACGCGGACCTGATCGAGCGCGCCGCGCACGCGAAGAAGGCGATCTTCTGCGAAAAGCCGGTCGATCTCGCGTATGACCGCGCGCTTCGCTGCGCGGTCACCGTGCGCAACGCGGGCGTTCCCTGCATGATCGGCTTCCAGCGCCGCTTCGACCCGACGTTCGCCGCGGCGCACGCACGCCTCCTGGCGGGCGAGATCGGCGACCCCGAGATGCTGATCGTCACGAGCCGCGATCCGGGGTTGCCGCCGGTCGAGTACCTGAAGCGCTCGGGCGGCATCTTCAAGGACATGCTGATCCACGACTTCGACATCTTCCGCTGGATCCTCGACGACGACGCGGCGACCGTCTACGCGACCGGGAGCTGCCTCGTCGATCCGACGGTCGCGAGCGTCGGCGACGTCGACTCGACGGCCGTCACGATCCGCACGAAGAAGGGCCGCCTCGCGCAGATCAACACGATCCGCCGCGCCGCGTACGGGTACGACCAGCGCTTCGAAGTGATCGGCGCGAAGGGCATGCTCCAGGCGGGCAACCACCGGCCCACCGAAGTCGTATCGTCGACCGCGCAATCGGTGAGCGCCGACAAGCCCGAGCACTTCTTCCTCGAGCGCTACCAGCGCGCCTACGCGAACGAGATCGCGCATTTCTTCGACGCGATCGCGAAGGGCACGCCGATCCGGACCTCGATCGACGACGGCGTGAAGGCGCTGGAGCTTGCCGAGGCGGCGACGATCTCGTGGCGAGAGGGGCGGATCGTTAGGCTGTAGCGGCCGAAAGTGCACCCCTACTTTCGGCCGGTCAAGTCACCTGAAAATCGCTGGCGAAGCCAGTCGATTTCCAGCGAGGACGACTGAGAAAGAGAGAACCGAGCATCATGACTGCATCGGTAGCGGCCGAAAGTGCACCCCTACTTTCGGCCGGTCAAGTCACCTGAAAATCGC
>JBDTNO010000250.1:0-4525 GCA_039933715.1 Betaproteobacteria bacterium | reverse complement strand
GGCGGCGCGACGGCTCCGATCGGGACGAGGGTCGGCCTCGGAACGGCCGTCAGGCCGGCGGCTGCCCGATGAGCGGCCGCGCAGGCGTGCCGGCGAGCGCAAGCGCGGCGGCGCCCAGCTCGTCCCACGGATCCTGCCGCCCGAGTCCCTTCGACAGCGCGTCGAGCCGCGCGAGCGTCGGCACGAGCGCGGGCGCGAGATGGCGCGGCACGCGCGTCGCGGCCTGCGCCAACGCCGCGGCGCGTCTTCCCCAGACACGCGCCTGGCGGATCGCGTTGGCGGCCGGCATGCCTTGCGCGACCAGTCCCTGCACGATCGCGAGCGCATGCACGTCCTCCGCGAGCTGCCAGACCGCCAGCACCGGCGACTCGCCTTCGTCGCGCAGAACGCCGAGGATACGCAGCGCGCGCGCGCCTTCGCCGCCGAGCCACGCCTCGGAGAGCGCGCCGATGTCGTAGCGCGCGACGTCCGCCACCGCGTCAACGACCGCGTCGTGGTCGAGGAAGCCCGGCGGCAGCAGCAGCGCGAGCTTGTCGAGCTCCTGGCGCGCGGCGAGCAGGTTGCCTTCGCAGGCCTCGGCGAGGAAAGCGAGCGTATCGGGGGATGCCTGCTGGGCCTGGCTGGCGAGGCGCGCGCCGATCCAGCGCGGCAGCTCGGTGCGCTCGACCGGCCACACCGGCACGTCGACTCCTGCCCTCGTCAGCGCGGTGAACCATGCCGACGACGCGGCCGCCTTGTCGACCTTCGGCAGCGTCACCAGCGTGACGTTGTCCGGATTGGGGTGGGACGCGTAGGCCTCGAGCGCCTTCGCGCCCTCGACGCCCGGCTTGCCGCTCGGGATGCGGAGATCGACGAGACGACGCGTGCCGAAGAGCCCGAGATTCGCATTGTTGGCGAGGAACGCGTCCCAGCGAAACTGCGGCTCGACGACGAACACCTCGCGCTCGTCGACGCCGGCGCGACGCGCGGCGGCGCGGATCAGGTCGCCGGCTTCGAGCGCGAGGAGCGGCTCGTCACCGTGCACGACGTAGAACGGCGCGAGCCGGCGCTCGAGGTGGGCCGCGAGCGCGTCGAGCCGGACCTGGCTCACGACTTCTTCGCGGCCTGGAGACGACGGACGATCTGCGCGATCGCGTCGGTCTGCATCTCGGTGATGAGCCGCTGCTCCTGGATCTCGCGCGCCAGGCGCTCGGTGTCGTCGTACAGATAGGTGCGGCGTACGGTGATTTCGTCCTGCGGCAGCCACGGGCTCCCGTCGGCGCCACGCAGCGAGAACACGACGCGCTTGGTCAGCGCGAACTCGCGCGCGCGTCCGCCCGGCGACAGCGAGAGCACCGACTTGTCGTCCGAGATGTTCACGATGTCGAGGACGACCTGCGTGCCCTCCGGCGTGTCGCGCACCTTCGCCGCGCCGGCGCCCGCGAGCGCGCGCTTGAGCTCAACGGTGAACGGCAGCGTGGGCGGCGCGCCGACATAGATCGAGTCGAACGCGTAGTTCGCCGCGCCGCGCAGCTGGAAGCCGCAGGCGGCGATCAGCGTCGAGGCCGCGAGCGCGACGATCGCTGAGCGTGCGAGCGCCGAGGCGTGCCGGATCGGGGCGGGGAGGGGTGTCAGCAAGGGAACTCGGAACGTCGCCGGCGGGAAGCGCGGAAGCGGCGCGCGTCGGGGCACTCTAGCGAAGCGCGAGCGGCTCCGTCAATGCCGGCATGATGGCGACGTCGTCGATCGGCGTGGGCGCACGGCCCGGATGCACCCGGATCGCGGTCATACGACGACATTGACAAGACGCCCGGGCACGACGATCACCTTCTTCACCGGCGCGCCGTCGGCGAATCTGGCGACCTCGCCCGACGCCCGCGCCGCGGCCTCGATCGCGCCGCGGTCGGCGGTCGACGGCACGACGATGCGGCCGCGCACCTTGCCGTTGATCTGCAGCACGAGCTCGATCGAGTCCTGCGCGAGCGCGCGCTCGTCCACCTCGGGCCAGGGCGCGTCGAGGAGGTCGCCCGATTCGGCCGCATAGCCCAGGTCGCGCCACAGCGCCCAGGTCGTGTGCGGGACGATCGGGTAGAGCACGCGCAGAAGGATCGACAATCCTTCGCGCACGACGCCGTCGGCACCGGGCGCGTCCGCGGACAGCGACTCCAGCGCGTTGAGCATCTTGTAGCCGGCCGAGACCACGGTGTTGTACTGGATGCGCTCGTAGTCGTAGTTCGCCTGGCGGAGCGCGAGGTGCACTTCGCGCCGCACCGCTTTCGCCGCTTCGCCCGCATCGGCACCCGCTACGACGCCCTCTGCGCCGCGCACCGCGACGAGCTTGCCCTGCGCGGTGCTCCACAGCCGGCGCAGGAACCGGGAGCTTCCCTCGACGCCTGCGTCCGACCATTCGAGCGTCGCCTCAGGGGGCGAGGCGAACATCACGAAATGGCGCGCCGTGTCGGCGCCGTGGCGCTCGATGATGTCCTCGGGATCGACGCCGTTCTTCTCCGACTTCGACATCTTCGACACGCCGCCGTACTCGACTTTCGTGCCGTCGGCGAGCGTTCCGCCCGCGATGCGGCCGTCGTCACCGATCACCGGCGTCACCTCGGAGGGCGGGTGGTACTCGATTCCCCCGCGCTCGTTGCGCGTGAACCACGAGTGGTTGAGCACCATGCCCTGCGTGAGCAGGCGCGTGAACGGCTCGTCGAAGCGGACCAAGCCCATGTCGCGCATGACCTTGGTCCAGAAGCGCGCGTAGAGCAGATGCAGGATCGCGTGCTCGATGCCGCCGATGTACTGGTCCATCGGCATCCAGTAGTCGTTGCGCTGATCGACCATCGTCGGCGCGTCCGGGCACGCGTAGCGCATGTAGTACCAGGACGAGTCGACGAACGTGTCCATCGTGTCGGTCTCGCGTTGCGCGGGCTTGCCGCAGCGCGGGCAGGGCACGTTCAGGAAATCGGGGCGCTTCGCGAGCGGATTGCCGCTGCCGTCCGGGATGCAGTCCTCGGGCAGCACGACCGGAAGGTCCTGCTCCGGCACCGGCACCGTACCGCAGGCGGCGCAGTGGATGATCGGAATCGGCGTGCCCCAGTAGCGCTGGCGCGAGATACTCCAGTCGCGCAGACGGTAGGTGATCTTCTTTTCGCCGAGCCCTTTCGCCGCGAGGTCGGCGGCGATCGCGTCGACGGCCGGACCGTAGCCGAGCCCATCGTAACGGCCGGAGTCCACGCAGCGGCCTCGCGCCTTGTCCTCGTACCACGGCTGCCAGCGCCCGCCGTCGAACGTCTCGCCGTCGATCGCGATCACCGGGAGGATGCGCAACCCGTACTTGCGCGCGAACGCGAAATCGCGCTCGTCGTGCGCCGGCACGCCCATCACGGCGCCGTCGCCGTAGGTCATCAGCACGTAGTTGCCGACCCACACCTCGAGGCGCGCACCGGTGAGCGGATGCGCGACGTAGAGGCCGGTCGGCACGCCTTCCTTCTCCATCGTCGCGAGCTCGGCCTCGATCACCGAGCCCTTCCGCGCGCGCTCGACGAACTCGCGCACCTGCGGCGACCGCCCGGCGGCGACCGCGGCGAGCGGGTGCTCCGGCGCCACGGCGACGAAAGTGACGCCCATGATCGTGTCGGCGCGCGTCGTGAACACGTGCATCCGGCCGTCGCCGACCAGGCGCCCGCGGTCGTCCCTGATGTCATGCGGGAACGCGAAGCGCACGCCCTGGCTCTTGCCGATCCAGTTCGCCTGCATCGTTCGCACGCGCTCGGGCCAGCCGTCCATGCAGTCGAGCGTCGCGAGGAGCTCCTCCGCGTAATCGGTGATTTTCAGGTAGTAGCCGGGGATCTCGCGCTTCTCGACCGGCGCGCCGGTGCGCCATCCGCGTCCGTCGATCACCTGCTCGTTCGCGAGCACCGTCTGGTCGACCGGGTCCCAGTTGACCACCTGCGTCCTGCGGTACGCGATGCCGCGCTCGAGCATCTTCAGGAAGAACCACTGGTTCCAACGGTAATACGACGGGTCGCAGGCGGCGATCTCGCGCGACCAGTCGATCGCGAGGCCCATCGACCGCATCTGGCGCTTCATCGTCGCGATGTTCTCGCGCGTCCAGTCCGCGGGCGGCCGGCCGCTCCTCATCGCAGCGTTCTCGGCCGGCAGCCCGAACGCGTCCCAGCCCATCGGCATCAGCACGTTGTGGCCGCGCATGCGCAGGTGCCGCGCCATCACGTCGTTGATCGTGTAGTTGCGCACGTGCCCCATGTGCAGCCGCCCCGACGGGTACGGGAGCATCGACACGCAATAGAACTTGCCGCGCGGGCGCCCCGCATCGTCGTCGCGCGCCCGATACGCGTCCGTCGCTTCCCACGCGGCGCGCGCGTCGGATTCGATCGTCTTCGGGTCGTAAGCCTGGAATGCGTTCATCGGGTGCTTGCGCGCTCGCGCGCCGCAGCGCGCGAAAACGTGGATTCTAGGGCCTGTTAGCGCACCCGGGGCACTCGCGCCCATGCCGCGCTGGCCGCAGGGCCAGGCGCGAGTGCGGAAG
>JBDTNO010000249.1:0-4638 GCA_039933715.1 Betaproteobacteria bacterium | reverse complement strand
GCGCGGCGAGGGCTCGCGCGTGTGGGACCAGCAGGGCCGCATGTACATCGACTTCTCTAGCGGCGTCGCCGTCACCGCGCTCGGGCATTGCCATCCGGCGATCGTCCGTGCGCTCGACGAGCAGGCACGGACGCTCTGGCACGTGTCGAACTGGTTCACCAACGAGCCGGCGCTGCGCCTCGCGCAGCGACTGGTCGATGCGACGTTCGCCGACCGCGTGTTCTTCTGCAATTCCGGCGCCGAGGCCAACGAGGCGGCGCTGAAACTCGCGCGCCGCTACGCGCACGATCGCCGGGGCCCGGAAAAGATACGGGTCATCTCGACGCTGAACGCGTTCCACGGCCGCACGCTGTTGACCGTCACCGCCGGCGGCCAGGCCAGGTATTCGCAGGGCTTCGGGCCCAGCCCCGCGGGCATCACGCACATCCCGTACAACGACGTCGCGGCGCTCGAGGCGGCGTTCCGCGACGAAGGCGGCGAGGACATCTGCGCGGTGATCCTCGAGCCGATGCAGGGCGAAGGCGGCATGACGCCGGGCACGCCCGCGTTCCTCCAGGCGGCGAGGCGCCTGTGCACCGCGCACGAGGCGCTCCTGATCCTCGACGAGATCCAGAGCGGCATGGGGCGCACCGGCGCGCTGTTCTCGTACATGCAAAAAGGCGTGGTCCCCGACATCCTGACCTCGGCGAAAGGGCTGGGCGGCGGCTTCCCGGTCGGTGCGATGCTGACGACCGACGAGATCGCGAGCGCGTTCTCGGTCGGCGTCCACGGCACGACCTACGGAGGAAATCCGCTCGCCTGCGCGGTCGCGGGCGCCGTGCTCGACGTGATCAACACGACCGAGGTGCTCGACGGCGTCAAGGCGCGGCACGCGCTGTTCATGGAAGGGCTGAAGGCGATCAACGCGCGCCGTCACGTATTCCGCGACCTGCGCGGCGAAGGCGTGTGGCTCGGCTGCGAGCTCGACGAGCCGTGGCGGGGCAAGGCGTTCGACGTCATGCAGGCCGCCGGCGAGACGGGCCTGCTCGTGCTGATGGCGGGCCCCGACGTGCTGCGGCTCGCGCCGTCGCTGGTGATCTCGCTCGACGAGATCCTCGAAGGCCTCGGGCGCCTGGAGTCGGCGTTGAATCGCGCGCTGTCCTGAGGCGTGACCGCCGCGACCGCTCTCGGTTTGTCCAGCCCTTGCGCCAAAAATCGTGTGGCTTCGCCACCGATTTTCGGGATGCTTGGCCGGACGAAAGCAGGGTTCCACTTTCGTTCGATCGACCGTTGCCGGCCGAAAGCAGGGTTTCACTTCCGGCCGTCGCCATCGTGTTCGCCGTAAGACCCATCGAGCGCGACGACCTGCCGGCGGTGTTCGCTCTTTCCGAGCGCACCGGCACCGGGCTCACGACGCTGCCCGCGAGCCGCGAGCGGCTCGCAGGGCGCATCGAGCGCTCGCTCGCCTCGTTCGCGGGAACCGCGTCGCGGGCCGACGCATGCTATGTGTTCGTGCTGGTCGACGCCGGCCGCAGCGCCGCCGACCAGCGTGTCGTCGGCATCAGCGCGATCGAAGCAGCGGTCGGGCTCGAGGAACCCTGGTACAACTTCCGCGTCGGGACGCTGGTCCACGCATCGCGGGCGCTCGACGTCTACACGGCCGTTCCCACGCTGTTCCTCGCGAACGACCACACCGGCCACACCGAGCTTTGCACGCTCTTCGTCGACCAGGCGTTCCGGCAGGGCCACAACGGCCCGCTGATCGCCAAGAGCCGCCTCCTCTTCATCGCCGAGTTCGCCGATCGCTTCGGCGACAAGGTGATCGCCGAATTGCGCGGCCCCCTCGACGCCGGCGGACGCTCGCCGTTCTGGGAAGGGCTCGGCCGCCACTTCTTCGCGATGGAGTATTCGACCGCCGACTACCTGACCGGCATCGGCCAGAAGTCGTTCATCGCCGAGCTGATGCCGAGGCACCCGGTCTACGTGAACCTGTTGCCGGCGACCGCGCGCGCGGCGATCGCGGCCGTTCACGTGGACACCGTGCCCGCGCGGCGCATGCTCGAGCAGGAAGGATTCCGCTACGAAGGCTACGTCGACATTTTCGACGCGGGCCCGACGGTCGAGGCATTCCGCGACAACATCGATGCGGTGCGCCGCTCGCGTGTGCTTCCGGTCACGCTGGAAGATGACGACCCGGTGCCCGACAACCCGGTCGCCGGCATCCGGTGGCTCGTCACCAACCGCCGCTTCGCGGACTTCCGCGCGATCCTCGCGACCGCGCCGGCGCGGCCCGACCGCTTTCCGTTGCGGCCCTACGCGGCATCGGCGCTGAGGGTCGCCGAGGGTGACAGCGTCCGCGCCGTTCCGCTGTCGACCGTTGATCGCTGACGTCGCTTCGCGATGGGCATCGACGTCCAGTTCGACGGCATCCCCGGCCCGACGCACAACTATTCGGGCATGTCGCGCGGCAATCTCGCGTCCGAGCGGCACGCGGGGCGCGCTTCGAATCCGCGCGAGGCGGCGCTGCAGGGACTGGCGAAGTTGTGCGCGATCGCCACGCGCGGCTACGCGCAGGCAGTCCTGCCGCCGCACGAGCGCCCCCACCTGCCGACGCTGCGCGCGCTCGGGTTCGGTGGCAACGACGCCGACGCGATCGCGCGCGCGGCGCGCGAAGCGCCCGGATTGCTGTCGGCGTGCTCGTCCGCGTCCGCGATGTGGACGGCCAACGCGGCGACGGTGAGCGCCTCTGCCGACACTTCCGACGGCCGCGTGCATTTCACGCCGGCCAACCTGGCGTCACTTTTGCACCGGTCGATCGAGGCGACGACGACGACCACGGTGCTGCGGGCCATTTTCGCCGACGAGCGCCGCTTCGTCGTCCACGATCCGCTGCCGGCGACGTCGCAATCGGGCGACGAAGGCGCGGCCAACCACACGCGCTTCGCCGGGCCCGGCGAGCGTGATTCGGGGGTCGGGTTCTTCGTGCATGGACGCAGCGCCTACGACGCCGACGTGTCGGCGCCACGCCGCTATCCGGCGCGCCAGACGCGCGAAGCGTCGGAGGCCATCGCGCGGCGCCACGGACTCGACCCGGTGCGCACCGTGCATGCGCAGCAGCATCCCGATGCAATCGACGCGGGCGTCTTCCACAACGACGTGATCGCCGTCGGGCAGGGACGGACGCTTTTCGCGCACGAAAGCGCGTGGGTCGACACCGCGCGCACGATCGACGCGCTGACCGCGCGAGTCGGTCCCGGGTTTTGCGCGGAGCTCGTCACCGGCGACGAGCTCACGATCCAGGACGCGGTCGCGACCTACCTGTTCAACAGCCAGTTGCTCGAGGATTCCGAAGGCCGGCTGCTGCTCGTCGCACCGGCCGAAGTGCGCGAGCATCCGCGCGCCTCCGCGCTGCTCGACCGCTGGACCGCACCCGGGGGACCGCTCGCCGAGGCTCTCGTATTCGATCTGCGCCAGAGCATGCGCAATGGCGGCGGGCCGGCGTGCCTGCGCCTGCGCGTCCCGCTGACACGCGAAGAGAGATTGGCGATCCGCGCGCGAGTATTCGTCGACGATGCGCTAGCCGGCGCCCTCGATGCGTGGATCCGCCGAAACTACCGCGATCGCCTCGTCCCCGCCGACCTCGCCGATCCCGCGCTGCTCGACGAATCGCGTCGGGCGCTGGACGAGCTCACGGCGATCCTCGCGCTTCCGTCGGTGTATTCGTTCCAGCGCGGATGAACGGGACGATCGTCGACGGCGGATCCTGTTTTGTCGTCGCATGACGACGCCCGCCCGTCCACATCCAATGCTCGCATCCGCGACTCCAGGTCACGACGTGCGACCTTGTCCGACGGCTTAGCGCCCCTCGGCATATCGCGCGCGCGAATGGTTCCTTCCGCAGATCGCGGTCCGCCGGTAGCATCGGTTTCGTCTGCCTCGCGTTTGTCATTCGCTCGATGGGAAGGCTCCCCGATGCCCGCGACCCGCTTCCGCACCGATTCAGGTTCCTTCTCGCAACGCCGCGACGTGGCGCACGCATCGCGCCCGGTCCTGCGCTTCGAGGCGACGATGCTGTGGCTGGACGAGGTGCCGCTGGCGACCGACGCCACGTGGCTCGTCCGGCACGACGGCCGGACGGTGCGTGCCCACTTCGCCGCGATCGCTCCGGCCGGCGCGGACGACGAGTACGACGCGCTGGCGCAAGTCGCGCAGCACACGTGGATTCGCGCGCACATCCGGCTGCACGCGCCGCTCGCGGTGGGTGCCGAGCGACGTGATGTCCCGACGTTCGTCGTGATCGACGAGTCGACGCATCGCGCGGTCGCGGCGGGCACGATCGCAGCCTGAGCGAACCATCGATCGCGCCCGTCCATCGGACGCGATTGACCGCGCGCGTGCAGCGCGACTAGACTGGCATCGGATCGGAAATGCAGCGGATGACCGATCCGGCTCCGCGAAGCTCGGACAGGAAGAAGGGCGGCCACCCTGTGGTCGCCCTTCGCATGTGGGAAATCGCTTGCGTTCGCGCTCGCGTCACGCATCCGCGGTCGCCGGCAGGCGCACATGACGGCGCACCGGCGAGCGCAGCACCGCGGCGAGCGCGAGCAGCAGGCCGAGCGCGCCGATCGCGAGCAGCGTCGCGCGCAGCCCGATCGCGGT
>JBDTNO010000248.1:0-4653 GCA_039933715.1 Betaproteobacteria bacterium | reverse complement strand
ATGACCTGGTGGCGCGTCGAGAAGGTCGTGCGGTTCGCGCATTGCGATCCGGCGGGCATCGTGTTCTATCCGCGCTTTTTCGAATTGATCCAGGAAGCGACCGAGGATTTCTTCCGCTTCGCGTGCGAGATGCCGTTCGAGCGCTATGTGAACGAGGATGGTTTCGTGATGCCCGCGGTCGCGCTCGACGTTCGCTGGCACGCGCCGTCGCGCCTCGCCGACATGCTGGCGATCGAAGTGGGCGTGGCGCGGCTCGGCACGTCGTCGCTCGACTTCGCTTACGAGGTGAGCTGCCGCGGCGAGCGGCGCATGTCGGCGCGCACGACGCAGGTGCAGACGCGCCGCGACACCGGCCGCCCGGCGCCGATCGTCGAGCCGTTGCGCGGGCGACTCGCGCGGCATTTCGTGGCGTCGGCCGGAAGGGCGTTCGAATGAAGATCCTGCAACCGCCGGGCTGGGCGGCGCCGAAGGGCTACGCGAACGGGATAGCCGCGCGCGGCACGTTCGTCGCGATCGGCGGCCAGATCGGCTGGAACGCCGCGCAGGCGTTCGAGAGCGACGAATTCGTGGCGCAGGCACGGCAGGCGCTCGAGAACATCGTCGCGGTGCTGGCGCAAGCGGGCGGACGGCCCGAGCACATCGTGCGGATGACCTGGTACGTGGTCGACCGCGACGCGTACGTCGCGTCGCTCCGCGAGGTCGGGCGCGTCTACCGCGAGGTGATCGGGCGCCACTACCCGGCGATGACCGCGGTCGAGGTGAGCGCGCTCGTCGAACCGCGCGCGAAGGTCGAGATCGAGGCGACGGCGGTGGTCCCGGATCAGGGCTAAGGGCGGCGATCGGCCCTCGGGACGACCTGCCATGTCGTGCGAGGACGTGCGCGCGACCGACGCAAGCGTGCGGTACGCGCGCGGTGCCCGCCGACCGCCGACCGCCGCGCTTCGTCTCTGCGTACAATCGCGTCTGCGCTCGCCATGAAACTCTACGACTACTTCCGTTCGTCCGCGTCGTACCGCGTCCGGATCGCGCTCAACCTCAAGGGGATCGCGGCCGAGCGCGCGTACGTTCCGCTGCGCCGGGGCGCGCAGCGCGACGCGGCGTTTCTCGCGCTCAATCCCCAGGGCCTCGTGCCCGCGCTCGCGATCGACGACGGCCCGCCGCTCACGCAGTCGCTCGCGATCCTCGAATACCTGGAGGAAACGCAATCCGGGCCGCCGCTCCTGCCCGCCGATCCGCGCGGCCGCGCACGCGTGCGCGGCATCGCGCTCCAAATCGCGTGCGACATCCATCCGCTCGACAACCTGCGCGTGCTCGAATACCTGACGGGGACGCTCGGCGTTGCATCGGAAGCGAAGGACGGCTGGTACAAATACTGGATCGACGTGGGATTCGAGGCGCTGGAGCGCCAGCTCGCGCATGACCCGGCGACCGGCCTCTTCTGCCATGGCG
This sequence comes from Betaproteobacteria bacterium, assembly GCA_039933715.1. Classification (GTDB taxonomy): domain Bacteria; phylum Pseudomonadota; class Gammaproteobacteria; order Burkholderiales; family Casimicrobiaceae; genus VBCG01. The sequence goes on along the minus strand of JBDTNO010000248.1, from coordinate 3,204 downwards.
ACGCGCCGACCCTCGCCGACGTCTGCCTCGTGCCGCAGATGGCGAACGCGCGGCGCATGGCGATGAACCTGTCTCCCTGGCCGACGCTCGTGCGCATCGACGCCGAATGCCAGCAGATTCCTGCGTTCGCGGAGGCGTCGCCTGCGAGGCAGCCGGACGCGGAATGAAAACGATCGGCGGTCGGACGCCGACGGCCGGGCCACCTGAACGTTCGATCGGCTGCCCGCGCGATGCCGCGACGAATCGGAAACATCGCGGATCGCGACAGCGCAGCGCCGACCGCCGCCCGCCATCGCTCACCTTAGCCAGCACGGAGACCCCGGCATGAATACCGCCATCCTCCCATGGGACGCCCCGAGCGTGCCGGTCGACGGCAGCGACGTCCGCTTCCCGGTGCGCCACATCTATTGCGTCGGTCGCAACTACGCCGAGCACGCGAAGGAGATGGGTGGCGATGCGAGCAAGGAGCCGCCGTTCTTCTTCACCAAGGCCGCCGATTCGGTCGTGCCGGTACTGCACGGCGAGGTCGCGCGCATCGCCTACCCGATGGCGACGAAGAACCTGCACCACGAGATCGAGCTGGTCGTCGCGATCGGCAAGCCGGGCGTGAAGATCGCGCCCGAGCACGCGCTCGACCACGTCTACGGCTACGCGGCGGGCCTCGACATGACGCGCCGCGACCTGCAGAACGACATGCGCGAGAAAAAGCGCCCTTGGGACATCGGCAAGTCGTTCGCGCAGGCGGCGCCGATCGGAGCGATCAGGCGGGCGTCGCAGGGCGGGCATCGCTCGCGCGGCGCGATCACGCTCGACGTCAACGGCACGCGCCGCCAGACCGGGGACCTCGCCGACATGATCTGGGACGTCGCGCACACGCTCGCGTTCCTGTCCCAGTTCTACGAGCTCCTGCCCGGCGACCTGGTCTTCAGCGGCACGCCGTCGGGCGTCGGCCCGGTCGTCGCCGGCGACCGCCTCGACGCGCGCATCGACGGCCTTCCGTCATTGTCGGTCGAGATCGTCGCGGGACCTTGATGGCGGCCGGCGCGCCGCGCACAGCGGACGAGGTCGAGCGCGGCTACAACAATCGCGCGGCGGTGCCCGACCATTCGCGCTGGTTCGCGCGCTGGGCGGAGCTTTCGGCCGCCGCGTTCGCGAGCGAGCGCGTCGTGCGCGACCTCCGCTACGGCCCCGGTCCGAAAGAGACGCTCGACCTCTTCCTCCCGCGGGGACCGGCGCGCGGGACGTTCCTGTTCCTGCACGGCGGCTACTGGCGCGCGCTCGACAAGGCCGACCACGCGTTCGTCGCGCCGCCGATGACCGCGCAGGGGATCGCGGTCGCCGTCGCGAACTACGATCTGTGCCCGCAGGTGCCGGTCGCGACCATCGTCGACGAGTGCGCACGCGCGGTCGCCTGGCTCGTGCGTGAAGGCGCGGCACAGGGCGCGGATCCGCGGCGCCTCGTCGTCGGCGGCCATTCGGCGGGCGGGCACCTGACCGCGATGATGATGGCGCGCGATTGGCGCGCGCACGGCTTCGCGACGAACCCGGTGCACGGCGGCGTCTCGCTTTCCGGCGTCCACGACCTGCGGCCGATGACGCTCTTTTCGTACAACGCGGACCTGAAGCTCGACGACGCGGACGCCGCGCGCCTGTCGCCGGCGCTGATGAGGCCTACGACCGGCGCGCCGTTGCTGATCGCGGTCGGCGGCGCGGAAACGAGCGAGTTCCTGCGCCAGTCCGCATTGATGTGGGACGCCTGGCCGCGCCAGCGCCCGGCCGGCATGCGCGGCCCCCTGGTCGTGCCGCGCAAGCACCATTTCGACGTGGTGCTGGAGCATGCGGATCCCGAATCGGCGCTGACCGGAGCGACGGTGGCACTGTTCGACTGATGCGAGGGCGGTGGTCGGCGGTCGGCGATTGGCGGTAGGAAAGGCGGGTTCCGCTCACCGGGGAGCCCGGACCCCTGGGGAAGATTTCGAAGGCATTGCGGGGCCCGCATGCTCCGATGGCGGCATGGCACGCCGACCGCCGACTTCCGCCGTCGACCGCCGACCGCCGCGTTTCCCCCGCCTCCCCGTCCGCCCCATGCGCGACGGTAGAATGTCGCCATGGCGCTCTCTCCCATCCCCGACATCGTGGCCGAGCTCAAGGCCGGCCGGATGGTCGTGCTGGTCGACGAGGAGGATCGCGAGAACGAGGGTGACCTCGTGCTCGCGGCCGATTTCGTCACGCCCGAGGCGATCAACTTCATGGCCACGCACGCGCGCGGCCTCGTGTGCCTGACGCTCACCGAGGCCCGTTGCCAGCAGCTCGCGCTGCCGCTGATGACGCACCAGAATCGCTCGGGGCACGGCACCAACTTCACCGTGTCGATCGAGGCGGCCGAAGGGGTGACGACCGGCATCTCCGCGGCCGATCGCGCTCGCACGGTCCGCGCCGCGGTCGCGCCGAACGCGATACCCGCCGATGTCGTTCATCCGGGCCACGTGTTCCCGGTGATGGCGCAGCCCGGCGGCGTGCTCGCGCGCGCCGGCCACACCGAGGCGGGTTGCGATCTCGCGGCGCTCGCGGGCCTCACGCCGGCGGCGGTGATCTGCGAGGTGATGAGAGAGGACGGCACGATGGCCCGGATGCCCGACCTCGAGGCATTCGCCGCCCGGCACGGCCTCAAGGTCGGCACGATCACCGACCTCATCCATTACCGCAGCCGCACCGAGAAGCTCGTCGAGCGCATCGCCGAGCGGCCGATCGCGACGCCGCACGGCTCGTTCCGCCTCGTCGTCTACCGCGAGAAGCAGAGCGACGCGACGCACCTCGCGCTGGTTCGCGGTCCGCTCGCGCCCGACGTCGAGACGCTCGTGCGCGTGCACGAGCCGCTGTCGGTGATCGATCTTCTCGACATGCAGGACGAGACGCATTCGTGGACGGTGCCGGCGGCGATGGCGGCGATCGAGCGCGCGGGGCGCGGCGTCATCGTGCTGCTGCATCGCCCGGAATCGTCGGAGGAGCTGCGCCGTCGCGCGATGGCGGGCACGCCGCCGCAGGCGTCGAAGCTCGATTTGCGCAACTACGGCATCGGCGCGCAGATCCTGCGCGACCTCAACGTCGGGCGCATGCGTCTCCTCGCGCGCCCCCGGAAGATGCCGAGCATGGCGGGCTTCGACCTCGAGGTGACCGGCTACGAGGAAGCGCCGGCGCGCCGCG
>JBDTNO010000247.1:0-4661 GCA_039933715.1 Betaproteobacteria bacterium | reverse complement strand
TCTCGCACTCGATGTCGCCGTAGAAGAAGTCGCGCGGGATGTTGAGCTGCGTCGGCCCGAGCTCGAGATGCGCACGGTCGAACGCGCGGCTCGTGAGCTCCGCCATGCGCGCCCTGTTGTTCACGTGCGCCTGGTATTTGGTGATCCTGCTGAAGATCGGCAGCTGGTCGGTCTCCTGGAACCCGCCGAGTCCGAGCGTCATCGAGCCGGTCTCAGGCGTGATGCATACGACCGGTGAGTGCGCCCAGTACGCCGCCGCGACCGACGTGACGAAATTCGTGACGCCGGGGCCGTTCTGCGCGATGCACACGCCGTGGCGGCCCGATACGCGCGAATAGCCGTCGGCCATGTGGCCGCCGCCCTGCTCGTGCGCGACCGAGATGAAGCGGATGCCGGCGAGCGGGAACAGGTCGAGCGCGTCCATGTACGCCGAGCCGACGATGCCGAACACGTCCTTCACGCCCTGCGCGACGAGGGTCTCGACGAATGCCTCGGACGGCGTCATCGTCTGGCGGCCGGTGACGGCGGCGTGCATCGGCGTGGGCAGGTCGGCGGGTTTGTTCATCGCGGGCGCTCCGGGCTAGAGGGATGCAACGCGCAAGTGTTCCACAGTGCCTTGCGCGACGCAATCCGCAGGATCGAAATCTGGTCATGAGCGTTCCATTTTCCGATATACTCGCCGCCCATGGCCACCAAGCGCGACCGGGTTCCGCCGCTGCTCCGCGCGTTCGCGCTGCTCGAGCGCATCGTCTGCGCCGACGCGCCCGTGGCGTTGCAGGAACTCGCGGACGTGGCGTCGCTCCCCAAGCCGACCGTCTACCGGATGCTCGCGATGCTCGAGTCGGCAGGGCTCGCGATGCGCGATCCGGACGGCCGGCGCATCGCCGCGGGACCCCGCCTCGTGCGGTTCGCGCTCGACGTGCAGTTGTCGGCAGCCGTGCGTGCGCCTCGCCACGCGATCCTCAAGCGGCTCGCCGACGAGCTCGGAGAGACCGTCAACCTGACCATGCTCGACGGCAGCGAGGTCGTCTATCTCGACCGCGTCGAGACCGCGTGGCCGCTGCGCATGACGCTCCAGCCGGGATCGCACGTGCCGCTGCATTGCACGGCGAGCGGCAAGCTGCTGCTCGCGTTGCTTCCGGCCGCGCGCCGGCGGCGCATCGTCGCCGAGCTGCCGTTGCCCCGCTATACCGGCCAGACGATCACCGACGCGCGCGCGCTCGACGCCGAGCTCGCATCGATCCGCCGCCACGGCCGCGCGACCGACAACGAGGAATACCTCGCGGGGCTCGTCTGCGTCGCGGTCCCGGTGAGCGCGCCCGATGGACGCGCCGTCGCTTGCGTCGCCGTGCACGCTCCGGTCGCGCGCATGACGCTCGATCGCGCGCTCGGGCATGTTCCCGCGCTGCGCGGCGCCGCGAAGGCGCTCGGCGCGACGTTCGGCGCCGTACCGGCTGATCCGTGATGCGAATGGCGCCGACCCGCACCGGACGCTTCGCCCCGGCCGGGAAGGGTCGCTGGAGCTCCTGCGCCCGCCGAACGCCTCGCTATTCGCCGACTCCCAGCCAATCGAAGAACGCCTGGATCGCAACCGCGTTCGCGGTGTCGGTGAACAAGCTCGCCGCGAGCGTGACGATCAGCACCGCGTGCGGCGCAGGCCCGAGGTTCTCCTGCAGACGCCGCATCGTCCCCAGGCCCACCGGCATCGCTCCCAGCGAGAACCCGAAATAGCCGGCCGCCGCGATCGCCGCGTCGCGCGTGCGACCGAGCAGCGGGAAGAGCACCAGCGCGGCCAGCGAAGCAATCAGCACGACCTGCGCGATCACCACGGCCGCGAGCTGCCCGGCGAACGGGATCAGATCCCACAGCTCAAGCGATACCATGCTCATCGCGAGGAACAGCTGGAGCGCGATCGTGCTGATCAGCTCGGCCACGTCGTGGTCGACCGGCCGCCGCACGACGTCGGCGAGGTCGGTGATCACGATGCCGCCGAACATCGCGGTCAGGAAGTCCGGCAATCGCACGCCCGCCCCGGCGAGCGCCTCCTGCAGGATCCGCCCGATCGCCAGCGCGACGGCGACCAGCAGCAGCTTTCGTGACGGTCATCGCTCGCTCTCCCGCTGGCTGTCGCGGGCGCCCGTCGCCACTATGCCAAAAGCGCGTCGGCGGCGATCATGTCGCTCGCCTTTTCGGCGATCATCACGACCGGCGCGTTGGTGTTTCCCGAGACGAGCGTCGGCATGATCGAGCAGTCGACGACGCGTAGGCCGTGAAGGCCGCGCACGCGCAGCCGGGCGTCCACGACCGCCGTCGCGTCGCCGCCCATCCTGCAGGTCCCCGACGGGTGGAAGATCGTCGCGCCGTGCGCGCGGGCGAACGCGAGGAGCTCGTCGTCGCCTTGCGTGGCCGCGCCAGGCCGGTATTCGGCGGCGATGTAGGGCGCGAGCGCGCGTGTCTGCGCGAGCTTCCGCGCGTACTTCAGCGCCGCGACGGCGCAGGCGCGGTCCTCGTCGGTGGACAGGTAATGCGGCTGCATCGACGGCGCGGCCAAGGGATCCGGGGAGGCGAGGCGCACGCGCCCGCGCGACGTCGGCCGCAGCTGGCACGCGCTCATCGTGAAGCCGGAGAACGGATGCGGTTTCGCGCCGGCGAGCTCGGCCGACAGCGTCGCGAAATGGAACTGGATGTCGGGCGAGGAGGATTCCGGCATCACGCGCGTGAAGAGCCCGCCCTGGTTGATGCCGATCGCGAGCGGCCCCTTGCGCGCGAACAGCCATTGCGCGCCGATCCTCATCGTTCGCCACCACGACGCGAGGTCGTCGTTGGTCGTGATCGGCTTCGTGCAACGGTAGATCAGGCGCAGTTGCAGGTGATCCTGCAGGTTCCCGCCCACGCCCGGAAGATCGAGCACGACCGGAATGCTTAAGTCCTTAAGATGTTCGGCGGGGCCGATGCCGGAGAGCAGGAGCAGCTGGGGGCTTTGCAGCGCGCCGGCGGCCAGGATCACTTCGCGCCGCGCCACCGCCCGGTGCGCTTCGCCGCCCCGCCGGTATTCGACGCCGGTCGCGCGCCGCCCTTCGACGACGACACGCGTCGCCTGCGCGTTCGTCTGGACCGCGAGATTCGCGCGCCCCCGCGCGGGCTTGAGGTAGCCGACCGCGGTGCTGCAGCGCCAGCCATGGTGCGTGAAGAGCTGGTAGTAGCCGACGCCTTCCTGCACGCCGCCGTTGAAGTCGTCGGTGCGCGGCACGCCGAGCTCGCCCGCCCCGGCGATGATCGCCTCGATCAATTCGTGCTTGTCGCCGATGTCCGAGCACTTGAGCGGGCCGTCGGCGCCGTGCGTCGCCGAAGCGCCGCGCTGGTTGCCCTCGCTGCGGATGAAATAGGGCAGAACGTCGCGCCAGCCCCACCCGGCGTTGCCCTCGCGCGCCCAGCGGTCGTAGTCGTCCGGCTGGCCGCGCACGTAGATGAGCCCGTTGATCGACGAGCTGCCGCCGAGCCCCCGACCGCGCGGCCAGTAGATGCGCCGGCCGTCCATGCCCGGGTCCGGATCGGTGTGGAAACCCCAGTTGTAGACCGGATGGAACATCGTCTTGCCGTAGCCGATCGGGATGTGGATCCACGGCGAGCGGTCCTCGGGCCCGGCTTCGAGCACGAGCACGCTCGCGCGGCCGTCGGCGGTGAGCCGATTCGCGAGCACGCAGCCGGCGGTGCCGCCGCCGACGATCACGTAGTCGTAGGCACTCATGAGGGGAAGTGGAACCGCCGCGGGATGTGCATGCCACGACGCATCGCGTCGTGCACGGCAGCGAGCGTAACGCGAGGCTTCCTGGGAGGCGAGAGGCGCGCGGCGATGCGCTTATCGAAATATGAAAGGATCGCCATGGAATATCCTCGCCAAGTATTGCCATCGGCGGATGGACTGTCTACATTGGCCGCCGGTCTCGCGCTCGCGCGCACGCTCGACGAGCCGGGACCGGAGCGACGCCGCCGCCACGCGGCCCACACGAGGAGGGGATCATGAAGCATTCAGCGTTCGCGCGCGCGGCGCTTGCCGTCGGCGCCGTCGTGCTCGCGTGCTCGTCGGCGATCGCGCAGACCGCGTCGGCGCCGGTACGCATGCGCATCCAGACCGCGGTCCCGTCGGCCAGCATCTATTTCGAGCTCCTGAAAAAGATGGGCGACCGCATCGACAGGATGTCGGCCGGCCGCGTCAAGATGGAGATGCTTCCCGACGGCGCCGTCGTGCCGGCGTTCGAGATCCTCGACGCCGTCGACAAGGGCGTCGTCGAAGGCGGCTACGCGTGGACGCACTACTGGTCGGGCAAGCATCCCGCGGCCGGCCTGTTCAGCAATCCGATGGCCGGCTCGGGCGTCGGCCTCGACCAGCTGTCGCACGTCGCGTGGATCTTCGAGGGCGGCGGCTACGACCTCTACCGCAAGCTCTACAGCGACATCCTGAAGGTGAACGTCGAGCCGCTGTTCGTCCAGCCGATGGGTCCGGACCCGCTCGGCTGGTTCAAGACGCCGATCAACTCGACCGCCGACTTCAAGAAGATGAAGTATCGCTCGCCGCCCGGCATCACCGGCGAGATCTTCAAGGAGATGGGCGTCGCGGCGGTCGCGATGCCGGGCGGCGACATCGTGCCGGCCGCGCAGCG
>JBDTNO010000246.1:0-4714 GCA_039933715.1 Betaproteobacteria bacterium | reverse complement strand
CGCCGACCACGCGCTCGCTGATCAGGATCGAGTCTTCGTAGTTGTAGCCGTTCCACGGCATGAACGCGACGAGCATGTTCTGCCCGAGCGCGAGCTCGCCGAGGTCGGTGGAGGCGCCGTCGGCGATCACGTCGTGGCGGGCGATGCGGTCGCCGACCCGCACGAGCGGCCGCTGGTTGATGTTGGTGTTCTGGTTGCTGCGCTTGTACTTGACGAGGTTGTAGATGTCGACGCCGACGTCGCCGGCCTGTGTCTCGGCGTCGTTGACCCGCACGACGATCCGGTTCGCGTCGACGTAGTCGACCTTGCCGCCGCGGCGCGCCATCACAGCCGTGCCCGAGTCGACCGCCGCCGTGCGCTCGATGCCGGTGCCGACCAGCGGCTTCTCCGGCCGCAGGCACGGGACCGCCTGGCGCTGCATGTTCGAGCCCATCAGCGCGCGGTTCGCGTCGTCGTGCTCGAGGAACGGGATCAGCGAGGCCGCGACCGACACGATCTGGCTCGGCGCGACGTCCATGTACTGGACCTTGTCCGCGGTCGAAAGCATGAATTCGTTGCGGTTGCGGCAGCTGACGAGCTCGTCGACGAGCTTGCCCTTGCCGTCGATCTTCGCGTTCGCCTGCGCGATCACGTACTGCGACTCCTCGATCGCCGACAGGTAGTTGATGTCGTCGGTCACGCGGCTGTCGACGACCTTGCGGTACGGCGTCTCGAGGAAGCCGTACTCGTTGGTGCGCGCGTACAGCGCGAGCGAGTTGATGAGGCCGATGTTCGGGCCTTCCGGCGTCTCGATCGGGCAGACGCGGCCGTAATGCGTCGGGTGCACGTCTCGCACCTCGAAGCCGGCGCGCTCGCGCGTGAGTCCGCCCGGTCCCAGCGCCGAGACGCGGCGCTTGTGCGTGATCTCGGACAGCGGGTTGGTCTGGTCCATGAACTGCGACAGCTGCGAGCTGCCGAAGAACTCCTTGATCGCGGCGCTGATCGGCTTCGCGTTGATGAGGTCGTGCGGCAGCAGGTTCTCGCTCTCGGCCTGGCCCAGGCGCTCCTTGACCGCGCGCTCGACGCGCACGAGCCCGGAGCGGAACTGGTTCTCGGCGAGCTCGCCGACCGAGCGCACGCGGCGGTTGCCGAGGTGGTCGATGTCGTCGATCTCGCCGCGCCCGTTGCGCAGCTCGACCAGGATGCGGATGACCGCGATGATGTCTTCGTTGGTCAGCGTGCCGGTGCCCTTGAGCTCCTCGCGTCCGACGCGGCGGTTGAACTTCATGCGGCCGACGGCGGAAAGGTCGTAGCGCTCCTCGGAGAAGAACAGCCCGTGGAACAGCGCCTCGACCGCGTCCTCGGTCGGCGGCTCGCCCGGTCGCATCATCCGGTAGATCCCGACCTTGGCCGCGTACTGGTCGGGCGTGTCGTCGCTCTTCAACGTCTGCGAGATGAACGGGCCCTGGTCGAGGTCGTTCGTGTAGATCGCGCGGACTTCCTGCACGCCCGAATCGGCGAGCTTCTTCAGGAGCTCCTCGGTGATCTCGTCGTTGGCCTTGGCGACGACTTCGCCGGTCGTCTTGTCGACGACGTTCTGCGCGATCGTGCGGCCGAGCACGTAATCGGCCGGAACCAGGATGCGCTTGACGCCGCCCTCGACCAGGTCGCGCACGTGACGCGCGGTGATGCGCTTGTCCTTCTGCACGATCACCTTGCCGTCCTTGCCGGCCACGTCGAAGCGGGCCACCTCGCCGCGCAGGCGCTCGGGCACGAGCTCGAGCTCGATGCCGCGCGTGCCGAAGTGGAACGCGTCGAACACGAAGAACTTCGCGAGGATGTCCTCGTTGGTGAGCCCGATCGCCTTGAGCAGCGTGGTCACCGGCATCTTGCGACGGCGGTCGACGCGGAAGAACAGGAAGTCCTTCGGGTCGAACTCGAAATCGAGCCAGGAGCCGCGGTAGGGGATCACGCGCGCGCTGAACAGGAGCTTTCCGGAGCTGTGCGTCTTGCCGCGGTCGTGCTCGAAGAACACGCCGGGCGAGCGGTGCAGCTGCGAGACGATGACGCGCTCGGTGCCGTTGATGATGAACGAGCCGTTCTCGGTCATGAGCGGGATCTCGCCCATGTAGACCTCCTGCTCCTTCACTTCCTTGATCGTCGGCTTCGGCGCTTCCTTGTCCATCAGGATCAGGCGCACCTTGGCGCGCAGCGCCGAGCAGAACGTCAGGCCGCGCTGCTGGCACTCGACGACGTCGAAGGCGGGCGGCAGCAGCGAAAAGCTCACGAACTCGAGGCGGGCGTTGCCCGAGTGGCTCGAGATCGGGAAGATCGACGTGAACGCGGCCTGGAGGCCCTCGTTCTTGCGCGACTCGCCCGCGGTGTCCGACTGCAGGAACGCGCGGTACGACGCGAGCTGCGTCTCAAGCAGGAACGGGACGCCGAGGACGCTCGCGCGCTTCGCGAAGCTCTTGCGGATGCGCTTCTTCTCGGTGAACGTGTAGGGGGTGATCTGTGTGGTCGCCATGGCCTTGGGTCGATCCTCGTGCGATGCGTGCGATGCGTGCATTGCGGCTCCTCGACCGGCGTAGGCCGGGCTTTGGAACCGCCGACGGCGAGGTCGCCGTCGCTCACGTCGACTGTCCGGGGGCATTGCACCCCTGGCCTGGTGGCTGGCCACTACCAGCCGCTGGCGGACGACGCACCATTGCAGGCGCGCCCGACCAAACCCGTCTTCCGCAGTCGCGTCGAAAGACGAAGCGCAGGGGCCTCTCGCAAGGCCGCTGGGCTTCGTCCCCTCGTCACCGAGGGAACGACGCGCGAACCGACTGATATGCGGCCGGTTCGCTGTTTCTTCAACCCCGGATAGGTTCGATCCGGTCTACAGGCAGGTGCCCGCCTCGACGCCCGGTCATGTCCAACCGGTCTTCAGCCAGGTGCCGCCCAATTGGCGCCCGGTCTTCCGTACCCGCGAAAATCATCGGGCTCTACCCGGTCGTTCCACTCCGACCGCTTGTGCGCGTGATACGTCCAAACCGGACTACATGCGGGTGCCCCCACTTGGCGCCCGGTTTTCCGTACCCGCGGAAATCATCGGGCTCTACCCGGTCGTTCCACTCCGACCGCTTTTGCGAGTGATACGTCCAAACCCGTCTACAGGCGGGTGCCCACACCTGGCGCCCGGTCTTTCGTACCCCAGAAAACCATCGGGCTTCGCGTCCCGATTAACTCCGTTTGCTTGAGTCCCGGATACACCCGACCCGTTCTACAGGCAGGTTCCCCGCCTGGCGCCCGGTTCTTCGTACCCGCGGAAATCATCGGGCTTCGCCCGGGATTTCCGTCTGATCAGCCTCTACGTCAGGCGGTCCGCTCGGTGATTCTTCCAAGGTGCGCGGCCGGAAGGCCTCGCGCACCTTCTGACTTCCTTACTTGATCTCCACCTTGGCGCCGGCGTCCTCGAGCTTCTTCCTGGCCGCTTCCGCATCGGCCTTCGGGACGGCTTCCTTGACGGCCTTCGGCGCGCCGTCGACGAGGTCCTTGGCTTCCTTCAAGCCGAGGCTCGTGAGCTCGCGCACCGCCTTGATGACGTTGACCTTGTTCTCGCCGGCGGCGAGAAGCATGACCGTGAACTCCGTCTTCTCTTCCACGGCGGCGGCGGGTGCGGCAGCGGCGGGACCGGCTACGGCGACCGCGGCAGCGGCCGACACGCCGAACTTGTCTTCCATCGCCTTGATGAGGTCGGACAGCTCGAGCACCGTCATCGAGGCGATCTTGTCGAGGATTTCAGTCTGGACAGCGGACATCGTGGACTCCTGGTTTCGTGAATGGTTTCGTTCGGGATCGGGGTCGGGGCGCGTCAGGCGGCCGTCTTCGCATCGCGCACCGCGGCGAGCGTCCGGACGAACTTGCCCGGGACCTCGTTCAGCGTGCGGACGAACTTGACGATCGGCGCCTGCAGCGTGGCCGCCAGCTTCGAAAGCAACTCCTCGCGCGACGGCAGCGAGGCGAGGGCGGCGACGTCCTTCGCGGACATCATGTGCCCCGGCATCGCGCCCGCCATGATCACGAGCTTCTCGTGGCTCTTGGCGAAGTCGTTCAGCACCTTCGCCACCGCCACCGGGTCGCGGCCGATGCCGTAGGTCAGCGGCCCGACCATCTTGTCGGACAGCTTCTCGAACGGCGTGCCCGCTACCGCACGGCGCACCAGGGTGTTCTTGACCACCCTGAAGTAGACGCCGGAAGCCCGTGCCTTCGCGCGGAGCTGCGTCATGGCGGAGACCGGCATCCCGCGGTTTTCCGCAAGCACGATCGCCTGCGCCGTGGACACCTGCTTCGCGACTTCCGCGACCACCGCTTCCTTCTTCTGAAGATCGAGACTCAAGCTCACCTCCATGCTTCCGGGAGACCATCCCCCGCGCGTTCCAGAGGAACCTCCCGCCTTCGCGCATCGGCGCTTCGCGTTCCCGCTCGCGCCTTACGCATCGCGGTGACCATCGAGTCCAGGAAATCCTGTCCTGCGAGGGCACCATCTACGCCGGATTCGGATGTCGGACGTCGGATGTCTGCGAAGACACCCGAACGCCCGATCGCCATCCTCATTTGAGCCGTTTCGCTCCAGCGGTCTTTGACGGCCCGCCGGTCGATGCTGCCGACCGGCGCTCCCTCAACTGATACCTGACACCTGATTCCTGATTCCTGATTCCTGATTCCTGATTCCTGATTCCTGATTCCTGAT
>JBDTNO010000245.1:0-4718 GCA_039933715.1 Betaproteobacteria bacterium | reverse complement strand
CCAGGGCGAGCCGTTCTGGGGGCAGGACCGGTTGGACTTCCTGGCCCGCGCTCTGTCAAAATAGCGTGTTTTCCCCGGACGGCGCGCCGGCCTTGACCGGCCCGCTGCCCGGGAACCCGGGGGAAAGGCTGCGCCACGCGCCGTGCGCCGCACGGAGGCATGGCGCGAGGGCGAGGGACGCCATGACGCGACCCCAGGCCCGCCGCCAAAGCATTCATAGCAAGCACAGGGAGAATCCCGCATGTCCACCGCGCTCGTCCTCGCGCTCGTCTGCGCGATCGCGGCCATCGTCTACGGCGTATGGTCGATCAACTGGATCCTGGCGAAGCCCGCCGGGAACGCCCGCATGCAGGAGATCGCCGCGGCGATCCAGGCAGGCGCCAAGGCGTACCTCAACCGCCAGTACACGACGATCGGCATCGTCGGGGTCATCCTGTTCTTCGTCATCGGCGCGTTCCTGTCGTGGACGACGGCGACGGGCTTCGCGATCGGCGCGATCCTGTCGGGCCTCGCGGGCTTCATCGGCATGAACGTGTCGGTGCGCTCGAACGTCCGCACCGCCGAGGCCGCGCGCACGGGGTTGAACGAGGCGCTCGCCGTCGCGTTCCGCGGCGGCGCGATCACCGGGATGCTGGTCGTGGGCCTCGGCCTCCTCGGCGTCGCCGGCTTCTACTGGTACCTCGTCAACGCAGCCCACTACGCGCCCAACCTGATGCGCGAAGGTCTGCACCACGTGATCGAGCCGCTGGTCGGGCTCGCGTTCGGAGGCTCGCTGATCTCGATCTTCGCGCGTCTGGGCGGCGGCATCTTCACCAAGGGCGCGGACGTCGGCGCCGACCTCGTCGGCAAGGTCGAGGCGGGCATCCCCGAGGACGACCCGCGCAATCCCGCGGTGATCGCGGACAACGTCGGCGACAACGTCGGCGACTGCGCCGGCATGGCGGCGGACCTCTTCGAGACCTACGCGGTGACGATCGTCGCGACGATGCTGCTCGGCGCGCTGATGATGCCGCTCATGGCCGAGGCGGCGGTGACCTACCCGCTCGCGCTGGGCGGCTTCTCGATCCTCGCGTCGATCGTCGGCTGCTTCTTCGTCAAGTCGACCGACGGCAAGATCATGAAGGCGCTCTACAAGGGGCTCGTCGTCGCCGGCGTGATCTCGGCGATCGGCTTCTGGTTCATCACGCAGTGGATGATGGGCGACATCGGCACGGCCGACGCGTCGCTGTCGCCGATGAGGCTGTGGCTCGCGACGCTGATCGGCCTCGCGCTGACCGCCGCGATGGTCGTCATCACCGAGTACTACACGGGCACCGACTTCAAGCCGGTCCGGCATATCGCCGAGGCCTCGACGACCGGGCACGCGACCAACATCATCGCGGGCCTCGGCGTGTCGATGAAGTCGACCGCCTGGCCGGTGGTCGCCGTGTGCGTGGCGATCCTCGCGTCGTACGCTTGCGCGGGGCTCTACGGGATCGCCACCGCGGCCACCGCGATGCTGTCGATGGCCGGCATCATCGTCGCGCTCGACGCCTACGGCCCCATCACCGACAACGCGGGCGGCATCGCCGAGATGGCCGACCTACCCGCATCGGTGCGCGCGATCACCGATCCGCTCGACGCCGTCGGCAACACGACCAAGGCGGTGACCAAGGGTTACGCGATCGGCTCGGCCGGCCTCGCGGCGCTCGTGCTCTTCGCCGACTACACGCATGCGCTCGGGCGCTTCGGGATGTCGACGTCGTTCGACCTGTCGAACCCGATGGTGATCGTGGGCCTATTCATCGGCGGCCTCATTCCCTACCTGTTCGGCGCGATGGCGATGGAAGCCGTCGGCCGCGCAGCCGGCGCCGTCGTGCACGAGGTGCGCCGCCAGTTCCGCGACATCAAGGGCATCATGGAAGGGACGGCGAAGCCCGAGTACGGGGTCGCGGTCGACCTCCTCACCAAGGCGGCGATCAAGGAGATGATCGTCCCGTCGCTGCTGCCCGTGCTCGTACCGGTCGTCGTCGGGCTCGTCCTCGGGCCGCAGGCGCTCGGCGGTCTCCTGATGGGCACGATCGTCACCGGCATCTTCGTCGCGATCTCGATGACGACCGGCGGCGGCGCGTGGGACAACGCGAAGAAGTACATCGAGGACGGCCATCACGGCGGCAAGGGCTCCGACGCGCACAAGGCGGCGGTGACCGGCGACACCGTCGGCGATCCGTACAAGGACACGGCGGGCCCGGCGGTCAATCCGCTGATCAAGATCATCAACATCGTCGCGCTGATGATCGTGCCGCTGCTCGGCACCTGGGGGCTCGGCAAGTCGTTCGTCGTGACGGCGCCGGCCGCATCGCCGGTGGCGGCCGTCGCCGCGTCGAGCGCGGTTGCGGTCGACGTCGTGAAGATCACCTTCGCTTCGGGCCAGTCGGCGCTGCCCGCCGACGCGACCGCGCTGCTCGCGCCCGCCGTCGCCCGCGCGAAGGCGATGGGCTCGGCGAAGGTCGCGATCGCGGGCTTCCACGACGCGACCGGCAGCGTCGAGGCGAACGAGGAGCTCGCGAAGCAGCGCGCGCTGGCCGTCCGCGACGCGATGAAGGCGGCGGGCGTGGCCGAGGATCGCATCGACCTCAGGAAGCCCGAGCTCACGCAAGGCTCGGGCAGCGACGCCGAAGCGCGTCGCGTCGAGGTGCGCGTCATCTGAGGCGATCGCCTCCGGCCGGCCGGGCGACGGCGGTGGCGAACTCGCTGCCGTCGTCGTTTCGACGCCCGACGCCCGGTCGACTGCGATCGCCCATCGCCTGGCACCACCGGTTCCGCTTCGCCGGACTCGCCCGATGAAGCTTCGACGCGAGGGCAACGTGTCGCTCGTCATCCGCGCATTCGGCGGCATCCGTCGCGCGCGCACCTGTGCGACCGACGAAGGCGCCTGCGTCCCCGCGTTGCGCCACGACGCGAGCATCGCGGGTTGCCCGTGACGCGAACCGACGCGCTGCAGCTCGACGGCGACGACTGGCGCGTCGGTCTGCGCTTCCTCGCGGCGCTCCCGCGCTTCCTGCGCACCCCGCTCGCCATCGGCGCCATGCGCGTGATCGTGCGCGAACGCTTCGCGCATCGCGAGGCGCGCATGCTCGCCACGGTGGACCGGGCGTTGCGCCTGCCGGGTTCGCCCTACGCGCGCCTGTTCGCGCATGCCGGCTGCGCGGCGGGCGACGTCGCCTCCGCGGTGCGGCGCGACGGCGTCGAAGGCGCGCTGGCGACGCTCTACCGCGCAGGCATCTATCTCGCCGGGAACGAGTTCAAGGGGCGTGCGATGGTCGTGCGCGGAAGCCTCGCGTTCCGCGTCGACCCCGCGACGCTCGTCTCCCCGGGCGCGGTCGTACACGGGCTCTCCGCCTCGAGCGGCAGCGGCGGCGCGCGCACGCCGGTGCCGATCGACCTCGCGTTCGTGCGCGACCACGCCGTGAACACGCACATCGCGCTCGACGCGCACGGGGGGCGCGACTGGACGCACGCGCATCACGGCGTGCCTGGCGGGACGTCGGTCACCAATCCGCTCGAATTCGCCAAGGGCGCGCGCCCTCCGGCGCGCTGGTTCACGCCGGTCGACATCGGCGACCGCGCGCTGTCGCCGCGTTACCGCTGGGGAGCGCGGGCGTTGCGCTTCGGAAGTCTCATGGCGGGCGTGCCGTTGCCCGGCCCGACTTTGGCGACGTTCGACGATTCCGCGCCGGTCGTGCGCTGGTTGGTGGACGAACTGCGCGCACGCCGCACGCCGCACCTGTGGGGCTACGCGAGCACCGCCGTGCGGATTTGCCAGGCGGCGGCGGCGGCGGGCGCGGATATCGCGGGCGCTCGCTTCACGATGGGCGGCGAGCCGACCACCGCGGCGCGGCGCGCGGTCGTCGAGGCCGCCGGCGCGGTCGCGCTGCCGCGCATGGGCGCGACCGAGACCGACATTCTCGCTTACGCGTGCGCGCGCCCCGAGGCGCCCGACGACATGCATTTCCTCGACGACCGCCACGCGCTGCTGCAGCCCGGCGATGCCGACGCGCGGCCCGGCGTGCCGCGCGACGCGATGCTCCTGACCTCGCTGCTCGACAGCGCGCCGATCGTGCTGCTCAACACCTGTCTCGGCGACCGCGCGACGCCCGTGCGCCGGCGCTGCGGGTGCGGCCTCGAGCGCGACGGATGGGGGCTGCACGTCCACGACGTGCGCTCCTACGAGAAGCTGACGGCCGGCGGCATCACGCTCCTCGACGTCGACGTGGTGCGCGTGCTCGAGGAGACGATGCCCGCGCGTTTCGGCGGCCGCTCAACCGACTGGCAACTGGTCGAGCGAATGGATGGCGATCGCGCCCGCCCTGAAGTGGCCCTCGTCGTCGACCCGTCGGTCGGCCCGCTGGACGAGCACGCCGTCGTCGACGGGTTCCTCGCGGCGATCGGCGGCGGCAGCGGCGGCGAGCGCCTGCGGGGCATGCAGTGGAGCGACGCCCGCGTGCTGTCGGTCGTGCGCGAGGTGCCGCGGCGCACCGAAACGGGCAAGACACTGCACGTGTTCCACCAGCGGTGACGTCGAGGCTCGCGCTGCGCGACCGCCGGCCGACGGCGCAGAATTGTTTGGGGCCTGTTGGCGCGGCATGGGCGCGAGTGCCCCGGGTACGCCAACAGGCCCTAGACTAGGGCCTGTTAGCGCACCCGGGACGCTCGCGTGACTTTGGGAAACGGCCGCC
>JBDTNO010000244.1:0-4722 GCA_039933715.1 Betaproteobacteria bacterium | reverse complement strand
TGGCTCGAGGCGCGCGTGCAGGACGTCGGCGTGACGTGGCACAAGCCGCAATGACCGGCGCGCCGACGCTTCACGCGGCCCCAAGCGGGCGCGCGGCGTGAAGCTCGAGCGCATCGACATCGGTCCGTCGCCCGTGCGGCGCGGCCACGCGCGGTTGACCGGCTGGGTGCGCTACGACCGTCCGGCCGACGGGGTCGCCGGGGAGGCGTACTGGTACGAGGTTCCGGACGCGTTCGCCGGGGACCTCACGACTTCGGGCAACCCGTGGCTGGCCGCGCTGCTGCCAGTCGCGGTTACGCTCGGCGAGTCGCTCGTCCTGTCGCGCCCGGTCGACGCGCGGCAACTCGACAACGCGCGCGAGCTGATGCTCGCGTGGGCGCACTGGTTCCCGCAGCGGCAGCCGGTGCCGATCGAAGCGGATGTGACGCCTTCCGCACCGCCCGGATCGCCGGACGCGCTGTCGCGGACCGCCACGTTCTTTTCCGGCGGCATCGACTCGTTCTGGACCGCGCTCCGCCCGCGCGCAGCGCCGCTCGACGACCTGGTGCTGGTCCTCGGCACGTTCGACCTCGCCGCGGCCGACGACGCGGCGCTCGACCGCGTGCGCGCACGGATGCAGGGGGCGGCCGACGCGATGGGCAAGGTCCTGGTCCCCATCACCACCAACCAGATGCGCACGCGGCTCGCCTCCACCGACCCCAGGCGCATGTCCGGCCACTCGATGCTGGGGTCGGCGACGCTCGCGCTCGAGAGTCGTTACTCGCGTGTGCTCGCGTCGACCAGCGTGGACCTCGACTGGCCCGACGGCGAGGGCAACGAATCGGTGCTCTCCGAGCTTTTGTCGACGAGCCGGACGCGCTTCGCCGCCGAGGGCGCGCTCGTTTCGCGCGTGGACAAGACCGCGCTGGTCGCCCGCTCGGAAGCGGCCCGCGGCGCGCTGCGCGTGTGCTTCCTGAGCGGCAACGAGGACAACTGCATGGCGTGCGTGAAATGCCTGCGCACGGCGGCCACCCTCGAGGCGCTGGGCGGGCTCGCGCGCTGGCCGACGTTCGGCGGACGTCCGCTACCCGCTTCGCGCGTCGCGCGCGCGACACTTGCCGAAGAGGTCGAGCGGTATTTCTTCGCGGAGCTTCCGCCGTTCTGTCGCGCGCGCGGCCGCGAGGATCTCGCGCGCGCGGCCGAGAGCGCGATCGCGCGGGCGCGGCGACACGACGCCTTTCGGCCGCTGGTGCGCTGGCTGCGCCGGAATCCTCGCGTCGCGCGCGCGACCCGATGGCTCGAAGCGCGCGTCCAGGATCCCGTCGTGCCGCCCGGCTACGCACGCTGAGCGGCGCTGGCGCACGCAGGCGATGGAACTCACGCACATCGATATCGCAGCGTCGCCCGACCGTCCGCGCACGGTGCGGCTCACCGGCTTCGTTCGCTACGACGATCCGCGCGGAGGCCCGGCGGAGGAGGCCTACTGGTACGAGGTCCCCGAGGCGTTTGCATCGGCGCTGACCGATTCGGGCAATCCGTGGCTCGTCGGGCTGCTGCCGGTCGCCGTCGCGTTCGGCGAGCCGCTCGTCGTGTCGCGCCCGGTCGACGCCGAACTCCTCGACCACGTGCACGAGCTGATGGGTGCGTGGCGCCGGTGGCTCCCGGGACGCATGCCGGTACGCATCGAGGCCGAGCGCGCGAACCCACGCGACATCGCGCCGGAGGCGCCGTCGCGCACCGCGTCCTATTTCTCCGGCGGCGTCGACTCGTTCTTCACGGCGATGCGACCGCGGGCCGACCCGGTCCACGACCTCCTGCTCTTCCTCGGGTCGTTCGACCTCGTGGGCGCCGACACTGCCGCGCTGTCACGCGTGGAGCGGCGCATGCAGGCCGCCGCCGACGCGCTCGGCAAGACGCTCGTGCCGGTGACGACCAACCAGATGGCGACGCGCCTCGCGCAGTCCGATCCGCGCTACCTCGCGGGGCACTCGATGCTCGCCGCCGCGGCGCTCGCGCTCGAGCGACGTTACTCGCGCGTCCTGATTCCCGCGAGCGTCGACCTCGACTGGACTGATCCACTGGCGAGCGAGTATGCGTTCAACCCGCTCTCGTCGACGAGCCGCATGCGGTTCGACACCGACGGCATCATGCAGTCGCGCGTCGAGAAGATCGCGTGGATGGCAGGCTCCGATGCCGCGCGCGGCGCGCTGCGCGTGTGCTTCGTGAGCGGGGGCGAGAACAACTGCATGCGCTGCCCGAAGTGCATTCGCACGGCCGTCGCGCTGGAAGCGCTCGGCGGCCTGGACCGCTGGCCCACGTTCGGGAGCGCGAGGCTCTCGGCGTCGCTCGTCGAGCGGACGACGGTCGTGCACCCGCAGGAGCGCTACTACTTCCGCGAGCTGCCGCCGTTCTGCCGCGCACACGGGCGGGAGGATCTCGCGCGCGCCGTCGAGCGCGTGCTCGCGCGGGCGCGACTTCACGATCCGTTCCGGCCGCTGGTGCGGTGGCTCCGCCGCATCCCCGCCGTCGCCGCGATGACGCACCGCGCCGAGGCGATCGTGCAGGACGTCCATCCGCTGAGCCTGCAGCGTCGTCGCGGACCGGGTTCGTGAGCCGCCCCGGGGCCCGACCCCGGGGACGTCAGCCGGCGAACGGTGCGACCGGCGACCCCGCGACGCCGGCGTCGATCGCGAACAACGCGCCAGAGAGCGGCGCGCTCGCGAGTGATTCGGCGTCGAGCCGCGCGCGCTCGTGACGTAGAGCGTCGCGAGTTCCGCGCCACCGAACGCGAGACTGGTCGGGCGCGGCACCGGCAGGCGGATCGTCTTTGTGCAGCGTCCCTCGGGCGAGTAGCGCTCGACGCGCCAGCCGTCCCACACCGCGATCCAAACGCCGCCGCGTGATCCCCACTCCGCTATGCGGTGTCCGATTCAAGATATTCGCGCAGGCTTGGCAGGCGCACGCCCCGGAAGTTTTCAAGGGCGAGTAGCGCATGGTCGCCGGTAACGACCGCCTGCGCGCGTCCGGTCAGCGCGCATTCGAGCACTCGGTTATCCGGCTCGTCCTTGACGACTCGTAACCTGCGGCGCGGACTGACGAACGTCGCGATGGTTGACATGAACACAGCGACACGCGCGAGCGCTTCCACGTCCCGGGAAAACTTGCGAGCGAGAATCCCCAGCAATTCATCGAGGATAGGCTTGGACAGGACAAGGTCGTCCTGCTCTTCAATGATCCTTTGCAATGCCGCTTCGCCACGTCCGCCGGGAAATACGAGCGCGGAGACGAGGATGTTGGTGTCGAAGACGACTCTCACCCGGCGAGGTATCGCTCGAGATCCTTCTCGGTGAGCAGCCCCCTGTCGCGCGCTTTTCGGCTCCAGTATCCCTGAAGAGTGCGAAATTCCTCGCCGCGTCGGGCAATGCGTGCTTGGCGGAGCGCGTCCTGGATCACCGCACTGAGCGTTTTGCCTTCGGACCGTGCGAGCGCCTCGGCCTCGCGCGCAAGGTCAGCGGGGAGCGAGATGGTCTTTTTGACTGCGTTGGCCATGCTGTTGAGTCCCGAAAGCGTGCTGGTATGAATAAATCATACTCTACGGCGAAGAGCGAAACAAAAAGGTGACAATTTCGGCGCGTCGACCACGTCTTCTGGACGCCGGCGGCGCGGCTCATCTCGCAACCCATCGGGTCCAAGGTCAGCGCCTGACGGCCGGCGTTCCCGCCGCCCCCCGTCAGCGACGGTAGCGCCAGGCCGCGAGGGCGAGCACGACGGAAAGCAGCCACAGTGCCGCGGGTGCCGGTCCGGGAACCGGGTTGCTCGGGATCGGGATCGCGATGTTGGAAACGAGCGTGAGGTTGCCCCCGGGGCCCGGGCAAGTGACGACGTCCAGGGGCGGGATCAGGTCGACGGACGCGTAGACGGTACCCGGTGCGGCCGGGTCGTCATTCACGACCAGCCCGATGCCGGGAACCAGGTCTTGCACCGTGCCGGCGAACACGAGGGTGAAGTCGAACGTCGCCTGGAAGCCGACCGCGAGGTCCAGAGGCACGCTGGAAACCAGGACCCCGTCGTCGAAGATCTGGAGGAATAGGTGCTCGACGCCGCCGCCGTCGTTGATCGTGCCGGCGACGGTCACCCGCCCGCTCACGCCCACGCGCTGGCAAAGCGTCGGATTCTCGAACGAAGTCAACGACGAGAACGAGGCGTTCGCGGCCTTGTTCGTCGGCCCCGACAGTTTCACCGCTGCACCGGACGTCGGAGGCAGGTTGGACGCGGCGAAGGCGCCGGTCGCGGCCACCAGAAACGTGCCGAGCAGGACCGAGCGAATTACGAACATGGCGGATTCCCTTGGGACCGTCATCGGCCGTGGCCCCATGCTGCATGCGACGGTCGCCGCGGTCAACCGCCGTCGACCCGCCGCCTACCCGCCGAACAGCGCGACCGGCATTCCGCGAACCCCGGCGTCGACCGCGAACAGCGCGCCCGAAAGTGGCGCGTCGGCGAGCGAGTCCGCATCGAGCCGCGCGCGCGCGCTCGTGACGTAGAGCGTCGCGAGGTTCTTGCCGCCGAACGCGACGCTGGTCGGCCGCGGCACCGGCAGGCGAATCGTCTTCGTGCAGCGTCCCTCGGGCGAGTAGCGTTCGACGCGCCAGCCGTCCCACACCGCGATCCACACGCCGCCTTCTGCGTCCGTGGCGAGGCCGTCGGGCTTGACGCCGTCGGGCAGCACCGCGAAGCGCCGCC
>JBDTNO010000243.1:0-4727 GCA_039933715.1 Betaproteobacteria bacterium | reverse complement strand
GGGACAGGCCGAACGCCTGCTGGATGCGCGCACGGAAGCTGCGGCCCGAGACGATCGCCGCTCCATCCGCGAGGACGACCGTGTATTCGCCGTGAAGCTGGGGCCGCAGCTCGCGCACGAGTGTCAGGTTGACCGCGTGCGAGCGGTGGACGCGCAGGAACGTGGCCGGGTCGAGGCGCGAAACCAGCGAGGTCAGCGTCTCCTTGTGCAGGAACGGGCGCTCGGCCCAGATGCGCACGTAGTTGTCCTCGGCCTCGAGCCGCGAGATCGTCCCGACCGGCACGATGACGATGCGGTGCACCGAGCGCACCGGGATCCGCGTCAGCCAGGGTGGCCCGGCGGCCGGCGACGCGACCTCGGCGCCGATGGCGTCGGCCCTGTCGCGGCCGGGAGGAATCGAAAGCACGAAAGGATCGTCCATTGCACGGCACTCCCGGCGTTCGGCATCACGGGCTCCGGCGCGCTCCCCCGCGCTGCGGCCCAATCCATGTATATGCAATGATTATGCGGTGACGCTACCGCATGCCGCGGCGCCGTGCAAGGGGGGCGCGACAGGACGCGGCACCGTGCGACGAAACGCTTCGCGGCGCCGCCTGCGCGTTTCACCCCCGCGAGAGGCCGGTCCACGGACTCGCGCGGCCCGGCGAACGCAGGTCGGATAGTGTCGGCGTCGTGCGGGGCCGCGCTCGACGTTCGCCGGCGGGGACCCCCAGTCGCCTCGGGAAACGAGGGGCGGCCCCGCATGCTTGACGTCGCGCCGTTCGGCGCGCCGCGACACGCGGGCGCCGCCGATCAGGCGCTTGCGCGAATCGCCCGGCGCACTTCGCACCCGAGTTCGTTGACGACATCGAGCCGCATCATGCGGCCGGCCTCGCGCTGCGCCTTCTCCCAGTAGGGCATCGCCGCGGCGAAGCGCGCCTTGCCGGTGGCCGAGAGGCACAGCAACTTGACGCGCCGGTCCTCGCCGGGGCGCACGCTGACCAGGCGCAGCCGCCGCAGGTTTCGCACGGTGCGCGACAACGTCGTCTGGTCGGTGTACGTCGCGACGCCGAGCGAGGTCATGTCGACCGGCTCCATCGCGACGATCGCCCAGAGGAGCGCGAGCTGGCTTGCGCGCAACCCCACCGGCTCGAGCGCCCGGTCGTAGAGCGTGTTGACGACGCGCCCGACGAGCTTCAGTTGCGCGAACGCGCAGTCGCGCCGGCCGCGATGCACGTACGCGGCCCATGGCGGGACCGCGTCGAGCTCGAGGCGCCGCGCGAGCGCCTTGCCTTCGTCGCGAGGCCGGGCGCCGGGCGTAGCCGACATGGGGCCGGAGGGCCGCGTGCGGGCGCGAATGGACGGGGTTTCGGAGGCAGGTCGGCGGGCGGGCGGCATCGGTCTTTTGACCCATGCATATACAACGGTCGGTGCCGAAGCCTAGCAAGACGGCGCGTGCGGCGCAACCGCCGGCGCCGTCCCGCCGCCGCCCCCGACCGTTGGCCCCGGCCGGTCCGCCGGACGCCCGCCGGTTTCCACCGGTTGGCCAACTTGCCGTTGCGATGCGCGCGCGCGCGCAAGCAATCTCGGAGCGCGACGGCCCGGGCATCCAGGGATTCGTATCCGAGCCGCCGGCGAACTCCAATCATGTGCATTTCTTCGGGGGAAGTCGCGATGGCATTCACAGTCAGGCGGGCCGCGCGCGGTGTCGCGCTCGCGCTCTCGATCGCCGCACTGCCGTGGGCGCAGGCGCAGGACATGAGGGTCGACGTCACCGGCTCGAACATCAAGCGGGTCGAGGGCGAGACCGGCCAGCCGTTGCAGGTGATCACGCGCCAGGAGATCGCCTCCACCGGCGCGACGTCGGCGATGGAACTGCTCGACCGGCTGGCGATCAACAGCGCGGTGGGAAACTACACGCTCGCGAACGCGTTCGGCGACAGCGCGCGCATCGGCTTCTCGGGCGCGTCGCTGCGTGGCCTGGGCTACAAGTACACGCTCGTGCTGCTCAACGGTCGCCGGATGGCGAACTATGCGCACGACGGCACGGCGATCGACGTCAACGCGATCCCGCTGTCGGCGATCGAGCGGATCGAGGTGCTGAAGGACGGCGCGTCGGCGATCTACGGCACCGACGCGATCGGCGGCGTCATCAACTTCATCACCCGCAGTGATTACCGTGGCGCCGAGGCGTCGGTGTACTACGGCGACACCTTCGACGGGGGCGCGCGCGAGAAGAGCGTGAGCGCGACGATCGGCTTCGGCGACCTCGCCAAGGACCGCTGGAACGCGTTCGTTTCGATGCAGTGGATGAAGCAGGAGCCGCTGTTCGGCCGCGACCGTCCGTTCATGAGTTCGTCGTACATCCCCTCCGAGGGCCTCGACTCGACATCCGGGCGGTCGTTTCCGGGCAACGTCGCGATCCCGGGCGTCGGGAACCGCAACCCGCTCTACCCGAACTGCGCGCCGTCGATCGTCGCGGACCCCGGGGTCTACCCCGACCAGTGCCGCTTCGATCCGAACCCGTTCCTCGGCTCCCTGCCCGAGGTGGAGAAGTTCAACCTGATCGCGCGCGGCGCATTCCAGCTGACGCCCGACCACCAGCTCTTCGGCGAGGCGCTGTACGCGAAGAACGAGTACCGCTTCGTGCTTCAGCCGGTGCCGATCGGGACCGGCGTGCTGTTCCCCGCGTCGGGGCCCGGCGCACCGGGCTTCGTGCTGCAACCGACGTCGCCCTTTTATCCGCACTCGTTCGCGGCGCTCTATGGGCTCGACGGCCAGCCGCTCGACGTCCAGTGGCGCGCGTTCGACGCGGGCTTGCGCGACTCGACGACGACGGCGGAGCAGACGCGCGTCGTGGCGGGGATGAAGGGCGTCGTGAAGGGTTGGGATTACGAGGCGGCGTACAGCTTCAACGAGAGCAAGGACACCGACCATCTCAACGGCGGCTACCTGTCGCAGGCCGCGCTGCTCCCGATCATCGGCAGCGGTCTGGTCAACCCGTTCGGGCCGAACACGCCCGAGATCGTCTCGCAGCTCACCGGAACGGCGATCCAGGCGGACGTGCGCTCGTCGAAGTCGACGGTCAACGCGTTCGACGCGAAGATCAGCAACGAGGTCTACAACCTGCCGGCGGGCCCGCTCGCCGTGGCGCTGGGCGGCGAATGGCGCAAGGAGAAATACAACTCCGTGTCGTCGGACATCCTGTCGACCGGCGACATCGTAGGCTACGGCACGTCGAGCCCGACCGTCACCGGCGACCGCAAGGTGTTCGCGATCTTCGCCGAGGCGATCGTGCCGATCGTGCGAACGCTCGAGCTCGACGCGGCGGTTCGCTTCGACGATTACAGCGACTTCGGCTCGACGACCAACCCGAAGGTGTCGTTGCGCTGGCAGCCATCGAAGTCGTTCCTCGCGCGCGCGTCGTATGGAACCGGTTTCCGCGCGCCCGCGCTGCCGGAGCTCCTATCGCCGCTCGTGACGACCAATACGCAGCCCGGGCTGTCCGACCCGACGCGCTGCCCGATCACCAACGACCAGGTGAACGACTGCGTCACCCAGTTCGTCAACGTGCAGGGCGGCAATCCCGGCCTCACCCCGGAGAAGTCCAAGCAGTGGTCGGTGGGCGGGGTCTGGGAGCCGCTCGACGGGCTTTCGCTCGGCGTCGACTGGTACCACATCGAGCTCAAGGACCAGGTCGGGCTGCTCAACCCCATTGTCGTCCTAGGCGACGTCGACCAGTACGCGGCGTTCATCACGCGCGGCCCGGTCGACCCGAACTTCCCGCTGCTGCCGGGACCGATCACCGCGATCACGACGCTCTTCACCAACCTCGGCGAGACGCGCATCGAGGGGATCGACATCGACGCGCGCTACCGGACGCCCAGCACCTCGATCGGCCGCTTCCGCTTCGGGCTGCAGGGGACCTACTACACCAAGTACGACATCCAGCAGATCGACGGCTCGTTCGCCGGACAGGTCGGCCTCTACTCGGGCATCGGCGGCGCGATCAACCGCTGGAAGCACTATGCGTCGATCGACTGGGAGTACGGCCCGTGGGGCGCGACGCTGGCGCAGAACTTCGGCTTGGGCTACACCGACGCCAACCCCGACGTGAACGGCAATCCGCGTCGCGTCGGCAACTACGACGTCTACGACGTGCAGGGGCGGTGGACCGGCGTGAAGAACCTCACCGTCACGCTGGGCATCAAGAACCTGTTCAATCGCGCGCCGCCGTTCACCAACCAGAGCTTCACGTTCCAGAACGGGTACGACCCGTCGTATGCCGATCCGCGCGGGGCGTTCTGGTACGCGAACGTGGGATACAAGTTCTTCTAGGATCCGATCGCACGGTCGCGTGCACGGTCGCGGACGCGGACGACGCTGGGCGGGTCGTCCGATTCGCGACCGTGCGCCCCGCCGACGGGTCGAAGGGCCGTCGACGGAACGCGGTGCATCGTACCGTCACGACGACGCGTCGGCCCTCGGATTGCCTTGGCGGGTCGAGCCGCGGGCGCGCGGGTGTGTCATTGCTTCACGCCGACGACGTGATAGAGGTCGCCGCGTTTCTCGAACCGCGCGAAGCCGACGAACGCGAGCGCACGCGAGAGGATTCAGAACAGCGTCGCCTGCCTGCCTCCGTCGCGCGTCGGCGGCACGAACTGCGACCGGTCGAGCTTCACGCGCGCCCCTACGTCGTTGAGCCCGAAGCGGCGGCACGCGAGCTCGAAGCGCTTCGCGATCAGGTC
>JBDTNO010000242.1:0-4735 GCA_039933715.1 Betaproteobacteria bacterium | reverse complement strand
AAGCCAGTCGATTTCCAGCGAGGACGACTGAGAAAGAGAGAACCGAGCATCATGAGCGTACCGAACGCGAAAGTGGGCATTGTCGGTCTTGGCCGGCTCGGCAAGCGTCACGCGGAGAACTTGGCGCTCCGCGTTCCCGGCGCCGAGCTCGTCGCGGCGTGCAGCCCCGACGCCGAAGAGCGCGCGTGGGCGACGCAGAAGCTGGGCGTCAGGAACACCTACGGAGACTACGCGCAGCTCCTCGCGCATCCTGGACTCGACACCGTGTTCCTGGTCACGCCGAACACCGTGCATCCCGAGCAGATCATCGCGGGGCTGAAGGCGGGCAAGCACGTCTTTTGCGAGAAGCCGCTGTCGATGACGCTCGACGAGTGCCTCGCGGTCGAGGCGGAAGCCAAACGGCACCCGAAGCTCAAGGCGATGATCGGCTACGTGCGTCGCTTCGACTCGAGCTATCAGGACGCGCAGAAGAAGATCGCGGCGGGCGCCATCGGGCGGCCGTTCATCGTGCGCTCGCAGACGACCGACATGAACGACCCCTCCGGGTTCTTCGTGCGCTTCGCGCCGAAGTCCGGCGGCATCTTCATCGACATGAGCGTGCACGACGTCGACGCGATCCGCTGGCTGCTCGGCGCGCCGAAGCCGAGGCGCGTTTTCGCGGTCGGAACGATCGCCGTGCACGCGGGACTCGCCGACTGCGGCGATGTCGACAACGGCATCGCGCTGTGCGAGTTCGAGGGCGGCGCGATGGCGACGATCTACGCGTCGCGCACGATGGCGCACGGCCACGAGACCACCACCGAGGTGATCGGGACCGAGGGGCGCATCGTCGTCGGCCGCGACGGGCGCTTGAATCAGGTCGAGACGGCCGACAAGCACGGAATCCGCACCGAGACGACCCCCACGTTCTGGGAACGGTTCGAGGACGCGTTCCTGCGCGAGACGCTGCATTTCATCGACTGCGTCCGTCACGACAAGATGCCGGGGCTGTCGCTGCACGACGCGACCGAAGCCACCCGCATCGCCATTGCGCTCCGCACGTCGCTGAACGAGAGGCGCGCGGTCGATCTGTAGTCCCGAAATCAGTGAAGGAGGCCACCATGTCAAGGATCCAGGCAAGCGTTCTCTACGCCGCATCGTGCGCGATGGCCGCCGCCATGCTTTCCGCTCCGGCGCTCGCCGCGGGTCCGGACGCCGTCGTGAGCGACCGCGTGAAGCTGTTGACGCGCGGCACGCAGTGGCGCCAGGTCGCCGCGGTGCCGGTCGGATTCGACACGCAGCATCCGCAAGGCATGGTCAAGATCGGTGACGACTTCTACGTCTCGTCGGTGGAGATCAAGAAGGCGACCACGCGCTATCCGCAGCTGCAGGACGGCTACGACCGCGATACTGGCGAGGGCGCCGGACACCTGTTCAAGTTCGACAAGACGGGCAAGCTGCTCGCCGACCTCTCGCTCGGCGAAGGGTCGATCTATCACCCGGGCGGCATCGACTACGACGGGCGCTACATCTGGGTGCCGGTCGCCGAGTACCGGCCGGACAGCCGCGCGATCGTCTACAAGGTCGATCCCGCGACGATGAAGGCGACCGAGGTGTTCCGCTACGGCGACCATGTCGGCGGCATCGTGCACAACACCGACGACGGCACGCTGCATGGCGTGAGCTGGGGCTCGCGCCGGCTCTACCGCTTCACGATGGACGCGCAGGGGCGTGTCACCAACGCCGGCGTCCCCGCGACCGAGCTGCGCAAGCCGAACCGCTCGGGCTACATCGATTACCAGGACTGCAAGTACCTGGGCCGCCGCGAGATGCTGTGCTCGGGGCTCAACAACTACCAGATGAAGAAGGACGGCCCGCGCTTTCCGCTCGGCGGCTTCGAGATCGTCGACCTCCGCACGGACCAGGCGATCGCCCAGATGCCGATCGAGCTTTGGACCGAGTCGGGCTTCCCGATGACGCAGAATCCATTCTGGGTCGAGGCCACGGCGAGCGGCCTTCGCGCGTACTTCATGCCCGAGGACGGCAAGTCGACGCTCTACATCTACGAGGCGGACGTCCGGTAGACGGCCGCGCCTGATGGACCGTTGGCCGGCGGGAGCTTTGCGCTATGCTGGAACCCGTAGCTCCATTTCAACGACAAGACAGGATTGGAGGAGAACCATGCGAATGATCCGATGGCTGCGCGGCGCCCTCGCCGCCGCCGCGCTGGCGGCGCCGTTGTCGGCGTTCGCCCAAGGCGAGCTGGTCGTCTACTGCACGCCCCAGGAAGAATGGTGCCGCCCGATGGTCGCGGCGTTCGAGAAGCAGACCGGCATCAAGGTGCTGATGACGCGCAAGAGCTCGGGCGAATTCTACGCGCAGCTCAAGGCCGAGGCGGCCAACCCCCGCGGCGACATCTGGTGGGGCGGCACCGGCGACCCGCATCTCCAGGCCGCCGAAGAGGGACTGACCGAGGCGTACCGGTCGCCCCGGATGGCCGAGCAGCAGGATTGGGCAGTGCGCCAGTGGGAAGCGTCGAAAGGCCGCACGATCGGCGTGTATGCCGGGGCGCTCGGCTACAGCTACAACACCGACCAGCTCAAGAAGAAGAACATCGCCGAGCCGAAATGCTGGGCCGATCTCACCAAGCCGGAGTTCAAGGACGAGATCCAGGTCGCGAACCCGAACTCGTCGGGCACGTCGTACACGATGCTCGCGACGTTCGTGCAGCTGATGGGCGAGGACAAGGCGTTCGAGTTCATGAAAGCGCTGCACAAGAACATCAACCAGTACACGAAGTCGGGCGCCGCCCCGGCGCGCGCCGCCGCGACCGGCGAGAGCCTCGTGGGCATCACGTTCCAGCACGACGCGGTGGTGCAGGCGCTCGGCGGCGCGCCGGTGAAGATCGTCTCGCCGTGCGAGGGCACCGGCTACGAGATCGGCAGCATGAGCCTGATCAAGGGCGCCAAGAACATGGAGAACGCCAGGAAATGGTACGACTGGGCGCTCTCCGCGGAGGCGCAATCGATCGCTGGTAACCTGAAGGTGAGCTTCCAGGTGCCGGGCAACAAGAACGCGACGGTGCCGCCGCAAGCGCCAAGGCTCGCGGACGTCAAGCTCATCAACTACGACTTCGTCAAGTACGGGTCGTCGGCCGAGCGTAACCGCCTGCTGAAGAAGTGGGACACGGAGATCTCGATGCTGCCGAAGTAACGCGAGGTCGTCGTGTCGACGCTAGCCGCCGCCCCGCCGGTGTTCGTACCGGCGGCGCGGGATCGCGCGACGGCCTGGATCGCCGCCGCCGCGCTGATCGCGCTGGCGGCGGTTCCGTGGGGCCTGACCGGCTTCACGACTGCGCTGGGTTACGCGTTGCGCGGCGAGCTCTCCTACTGGCCGCTGCTCGCGGCGTCGGCCGCCTCGCTCTTCACCGCATGGCGCGGCGACGATCGCGCGACCGCGGTCCTCGCTGGGGGTGCCGTGCTGTGGGCATTCGGCGCGGGATTCACCGCCGGCTCGACCGGAATTTCGTTCGGCATCGGCGCGCTGGTCGCGCTGGTCGCGCTGACCGCGGTGTTCGCGCGCTCGATCGCGCGTCGCGGCGCGTTCAAGGGCGATCCGACGGTGGCGACGATCGTCGTGCTGGTCGCCGCGCTGCTCGTCATCTTCATCTTCTTCCCGGTGGGCAGGGTGCTGACCGCCGCGCTGTTCGACGGCCAGGGCCGGTTCGCGCCCGGCCTCGCGGTCGAACGGCTTGCCGCCACCGACATCTGGGGTCTCGGCTGCTTCGGCGGGGGCACGCGCTGCGGCGTCGCGATCAATTCGGCGATCCTGGCGACGATCGTCGGCCTGCTGTCGACGCTGGTCGGGCTGGTGCTCGCGCTGGTGGTGCAGCGCGGCGGCCACCGCTATTCCGGCGTGACCAAGGCGATGTCGATCCTGCCGATCGTGACGCCGCCGTTCGTGATCGCGCTGGCGCTGGTCGTGCTGTTCGGACGCACGGGGCTCGTCACCGGATGGCTCGACGCATGGTTCAACATCCCGCGCTCGCGCTGGCTGTACGGGCTGCCGGGCGTCACGATCGCGCAGCTCCTTACGTTCTCGCCGATCGCGTTCATGCTCCTTCACGGCGCGCTCGGCGCGATCAGCCCCGCGCTCGAGGAAGCGGCGCAGACGCTGCGCGCGTCGCGCTGGCGCGTGTTCCGCACCGTCACCTGGCCGCTCCTGCGCCCCGCGCTCGCCAACGCGTTCCTGCTGGGATTCGTCGAGAGCCTGGCCGACTTCGGCAACCCGATCGTGCTCGCCGGCAACTACGAAGTGCTGTCGACGAAGATCTTCTTCGCGGTCGCCGGCGCGCAGCACGACCCGGGCCGTGCCGCGGCGCTCGCCCTGGTGTTGCTCGGGCTCACGATGGTGGCGTTCTGGCTGCAGCAGCGCTGGATCGGCAAGCTGTCGTACGTGACGGTCACCGGCAAGGGCGACGGCGGACTGCCGGCGGCGCTCCCGCGACCGCTGTGGTACGCCTGCTTCGGCATGGCGGTCGCGTGGATCGGGTTCACGGTCGTTTGCTACATGGTCATCATGACCGGCGGCCTCGTCAAGGACATCGGCCGCGGCGACATGACGCTGACGCTGCACCACCTGTCGCAGGGGTTCGGCATCGACTGGAGTTCCCCGGCGACGATTTTCGTCGGATCGGCCTGGGACAGCTTGTTCACGACGATCAAGGTCGCGGCGGTGGCGGCGCCGCTCACCGCGA
>JBDTNO010000241.1:0-4777 GCA_039933715.1 Betaproteobacteria bacterium | reverse complement strand
GTTCGTGCATGCGAGTCCGCGCGCGCCGTGAGGTTACGCAGAGCTTCCCTAGCGGTAGGTGCCGACGCGCGTCTGGCCGGCGCTGACCGCCGGGGCGGCGATGCGCGCCGCCGGCCCGCCGCTCGGGGCGGGGGCCGGAGCCATCGGAGCGGAAACGCCGCCGCCGGAGATGGACGAGGGCGCGCCTGGCGAGTTGCCGCGGCTTCCCATGCTCGGGAATCCAGCGACGATCTCGTCGGTGGTCGGCGGACGCCCGGAGAGGCTGCCGAGGCCCACGACGCGCGACGAGGCCGGACAGAAATCCGCTTCGAAGAACACGAGGTGCTCGCCGCGTTGCCGCATCGCGTCACGGCCCGGCGACGCCGGGTCGAGCGCGCCTTCGAACGGCGCCACGGTGTCGCGGTACGCGATCTCGCCGCCGCGGTCGTAGACGGTGTAACAGGTCGGCGACGCTTGCGCCGCGGTCGCGAGCGCGGCGAAGGCGAGCGCGACCACCGCGGCGGCAGAGGCAGGTCCTTGTCGGGCGACGGGCATGGCGGTTCTCCTCGGGATCGGTCTGGCATTCAACCCCGAACCGGGGCCCCTGTCCACTCGCGGGCGCGCAGAGGGATTCCTGGGGGCCGGGCTTCAGCCGGACGGCTTGCCCTCGTCACCGTCGTCGGGCCGAAGCCCGACCCACGGTGCGACCGGAGCGTCGCGCCGGCGTGTCCGAGCCTCAGTCGGACGCCTTTCTCGCGCCGAGCAGCAGGTAAAGCAGGATCGCGCCGAACGTCCCGGTCCCGATGCCGCCGATCGTGAACCCGCCGAGCTTCAGCGTGAAGTCGCCGGCGCCGAGCACGAGCGTCACCGCCGTGACGATCAGGTTGCGGTTGTCGGAGAAGTCGACCTTGTTGTCGACCCAGATGCGCGCGCCCGCGGCGGCGATGAGGCCGAACACGACGATCGACACGCCGCCCAGCACCGCGGCGGGAATCGCCTGGATCAGCGCACCGAACTTGGGGGAGAAGCCCAGCAGGATCGCGATCAGCGCAGCGACGACGAACACGATCGTCGAGTAGATCTTCGTCACCGCCATCACGCCGATGTTTTCGGCGTAGGTCGTGACGCCGGTGCCCCCGACGCCGCCCGCGAGCATCGTCGCGACGCCGTCGCCGACGAACGCGCGGCCGATCCATGGGTCGAGGTTGCGCCCGGTCATCGCGGCCACCGCCTTGAGATGCCCGAGGTTCTCGGCGACGAGGATGACCGCGACCGGCGCGATCAGCGCGATCGCGTTGCCGTCGAAGACCGGCGTCGAGAAGCGCGGGAGCCCGATCCACGGCGCCGCGGCGATCGCGGCGGTGACGATCGGCTTGCCCATCTCCATGCCGTTCGCCAGCACCGCGTAGATCAGGCACGCGATCGCGAGGCCGACGAGGATCAGGAGGCGCTGCACGAGCCCGCGCGTGAACACGGCGACGCCGCCGACGCACAGGACGGTGACGATCGCCATCCAGGCGTCGAACGGCGTCGCGCTAGCCGCCTTGACGGCGATCGGCGCGAGGTTGAGGCCGATGACGGCGACGACGGCGCCGGTGACGACCGGCGGCATCAGGCGCTCGATCCAGCCGGTGCCGCTCGCCATCACCGCCGCGCCGATCAGCGCGTAGACGAGGCCGCACACGACGATCCCGCCGAGCGCGACCGGCAGGTTCGCGTTCGCGCCGGTGCCCGCGTAGCCGGTCGCCGCGATCACGACGCCGATGAACGCGAAGCTCGAGCCCAGGTACGAGGGCACGCGTCCCGCGGTGACGGCGAAGAACACGAGCGTGCCCACGCCGGACATCAGCACCGCGACGTTCGGGTCGAATCCCATCAGGAGCGGCGCGAGGATCGTCGCGCCGAACATGGCGACGACGTGTTGCGCGCCTATCGCGAACGTCTGCGGCCAGGGCAGCCGCTCGTCGGGCGCGATCACGCCCACGGTCTTCTCGGTCCACGCCGGAAATCCCTGCATCGCCATCCCCGCCCCCTGGTTGTCGAGACGCCGCGTCGCGGCGGCGGGCGCGCATTCCAGGGCCTCCACGCGCGAGCGGACGACCCGCTCGCGGCGTTGTCAGCCGCCGCAGTTGCGCGTGATCCGCTCGTACTCGTCGCGGGTGTCGATTCGCGCGTGACGCCGCGCGATCTCGTCGCGCGCGCGCTCCATGAAAGCGTCGAGACTCGCGCTGAGGTCCGTCTTCAGCGCCTCCTGCACGCCGACGATCGTCGCGCCGTAGCGCACGCCGCGGCCGATGCGCGCGTCGATCTCGCGCGCGAGCAGCGGCGTCGCCTCGTCGGCGTAGCGCTCGAACACCGCGACGTGCTTGCGCTCATGCGCGAGGATCAGCGGCTCGCGGCAGGGGTCGCCGCGGTACTCGCGCGCGACGTAGACGGTGAGCGACGACACCTCGATCTGGACGCGCATCTGCGGCCGCGCGCAGGCGCGCGGTCCGCGCGGATCCTCGAGCCCCTCGAGCTCGAGCGTCGAGCGGTAGCCGAAGCTCCCGCGCGTGAGGCCGACCGTTCGGTGGTTGGCGGCGCTCGGCTCGGACAGCCGCGCGAGCTCGTCGTAGGGTTTCGAATCGTCGCGGGTGACCGTGATGGGAAGACGGACGACGTCGATCCGGCCCGCCGGAAGGCCCTCGCACCGCGCCTCGAACGATTGCTGCGCATGGGTGGCCGCCAGCGCCGCGAGCCGGTCGCAACCCGCAAGCACGACGAGCGCGAGCGTGGCGGCGAGCGCGGCGAGCGGCATCCGGCCATGCTACCGGACGCGTTGGGCACCCGGAATCCGGCGGTCGGCCGTCGAGGGCCGACGGGCGGCGTTGTCGGTCGCCGATGACAACGTCATAGTGACGGACAGCCGGCGGCGCGAGGCCGTCGGCGCACGACCATGGCCGCCCTACGCCGCGAACTCCGTTCGACGAAGTGCGCGATCTGTCGCCAGCCGACCGTGCCGGGCGATCGCCTTTGCGCGCCCTGCAAGTCGGCGTTGAAGCGCGCGCGCGACAGCACGGTCTCCGAGGTGATCCTGCCGCTGCGTCGCGCGCGGCGGCGCCCGGCAGCGCCGGACGCGGCAACGGTGGCCGTGCGGCGCGCTCCGACCCACTGGATCGCGCGGAGCCTCTGGGCGACCGTGGCCGGCGCCGTGCTGGTCGCGGGCGGCATCTGGATCGTGCAGACGCGCGGCATCGCCGGTACGATCGCGCCGCGCTACGCGGTGTCGCCGACCGATAGCGGAACCGAGACCCTCCGCGCGGCGGCGTCGCCGACGCCGGCGGGCGTGCCCGACACCGCCGTTACCGCCCCCCAGATCGTTTCCAGCGCGGATGCGGAGCCGCACGCCATCGACGCGCGATCGCTGCCGTCGAGCATCGCGCTTCCGCGCAACGAGCACGCCGACACGGCGAACGCGGCCTTGCCTGCGCCCCCGCCGCCCCCGGAGCCCGTGGTGGCCGCGCCGCTGCCGCCCCCGGTCGTGGTCGCCCAGGCGCCCGCGGCGCGGCCGGCGCCCGACCGCTGGCAACGCCTCTCCGATTCGCTGGCGCGGTGCGCGACGGGCGACACCTGGAAGCAGGTGGTGTGCGAGGAAACGCTGCGCATCGAGCATTGCGAAGGATTCTTTGGCCGCGTCGCGGCCTGCCCGGCGCGCGTCGAGCGCGAGTACGGCAACTAGCGTGCTGAGTCAGAACGTCGCTTGATCGTTCGCGGCGAAATCGGCCGCCAGGCTGCCTTGCTCGACCTCACCGTACCCCGCGGTACGCTATCGGCCGAGCGCCTTGCCTGGCAGCCGATTTCATCCGCTCCTTGATCGCCGGGACTTCTCACGCAGCTCACTAGCGCCTGCAAGGCCCTCGCACGTCGCGGCGCCTTGCCGCGCACGCCGCGTTCCGCTAGCGTTGGCGCATTTGGCGCGACGGCGCCCTCCGCGGAAACGCCCATGCTCGACACGCTATTCCCGAACGGCATCGCTTCCTACGCGACCGGCGGACTCCTGATGGGAGCCGGCGTCGCGCTCCTGTACGTGACGACCGGCCTCGTCGGCGGCATGAGCACGCTGTTCTCGGCGGTCTGGTCCTTCGTGTCGCGCGCCCCGCATTTTTCGCAGGCGCGCTATGCCGGATCGCGTGCGTGGCGGCTGGCGCTCGCGGCGGGTCTCGTGCTCGGCGCCGCGCTGTGGACGGTGGCGAGCGGGCAGGCGATCGAGCCGACGACGATTCCGGCGCCCCAACTCGTCGTCGCGGGGCTCATCGCCGGCTTCGGCGCGCGTATGGCGAATGGCTGCACGTCCGGCCACGGCATCTGCGGGCTCGCGTCGTTGCAGGCCTCGTCGCTCGCGGCGGTCGCCGTGTTCATGGCGACCGCGATCGCGACCGCGAACCTCGTGCAGGCGCTGCGATGAACGCCGCGGGACTCACCCCCTCCGCCTGGGTCGCCGTGCTCGTGTCCGGCATGCTGTTCGGCGCCGGCCTCGCCGCATCGTCGATGGTGCGCCCCGAGGTCGTGCTGTCGTTCCTGCGCTTGCAGGACTTCGGTCTTCTGTTCGTGATGGGCACCGCCGCGCTCGTCGCTGGGATCGCCTACGCGCTCGCGCCGCGCCTTCTGTCGAAGCCGCCGCTCGCGACACGGTTCGGCGTGCATCCGTCGCGCCTCGACCGGTCGACGCTCGTCGGTGCGGCGATCTTCGGCGTCGGCTGGGGTTTGGCGGGCGTGTGCCCCGGCCCCGCGATCGCGGGGCTCGGCGCCGGCAACCTGC
>JBDTNO010000240.1:0-4812 GCA_039933715.1 Betaproteobacteria bacterium | reverse complement strand
CGACTTCCTTCACCATCTGCGCGCCCATGTTCTCGAACTTGTCCTTCAGCTCGATCTCCTTCGCGACCGACACGCCGTCCTTCGTGATCGTCGGCGCGCCGAAGCTGCGCTCGAGCACGACGTTGCGGCCCTTGGGGCCGAGCGTGACCTTGACGGCGTTCGCGAGAATGTTGACGCCGTTCACCATCCTGTTTCGGGCGTGTTCACCGAAGCGGACATCCTTGGCTGCCATAGCGGGGTTCTCCTGGAAACGTGACTGGATTCGTGGGGATCAGGCGACGACGCCGATGACATCGTCTTCCCGCATGTGCAGGTAGTCGGTGCCTTCCATCTTGAATTCCTGTCCCGAGTACTTGCCGAACAGGATCTTCTCGCCGATCTTGACGCCCATCGGGACGAGCTTGCCGTTGTCGTCGGTCTTGCCCGGACCCGCGGCCACGACTTCGCCCATCGAGGGCTTTTCGGCGGCCGTATCGGGAATCACGATGCCTCCGGCGGACTTCTTCTCTTCTTCCAGCCGCTTGACGATGATCCGATCATGCAAAGGACGAAGCTTGAGCTTCATAGTAAGCACCTACTCCAGATGGTTATCGTGAAAAAACAAAGATTTGCCGTGTTCCTCGCGCCCGCTAAGGGTCGCGTCGACGGCGGGAGGCCGAGGGATTGTTAGCACTCAGGCCCAACGAGTGCCAATTATACGGATATTTCCGCGGAATTCAACCGGGTCCTGGAAGTTCATGCACCGGCACCCTTCGATCGAGATGGCCCCCCCTTGGCGCCGTCCATCCGCCGAACGGCGCACTTCGTAAGCCCGTGACCCCGTCGCACCGCGCCGCGCGTTAGCGTTCATGTCGAACGAGGATCTCGATGCTACGTCCCGCCCACATCGGTCATCTCGCCCTGCTCCGCTCGCTGATCCGCGACGCCGCCCGCAACGGGGCGTTCGATCCAGCGCTCGCATGGGATTCGCCCAGCGCCGCACGCTTCTTCGGCGAGTTGCGCCAGGCGCTGAGGACCGGCTACTTCGTCGTCGAGGACGCGGCGACCGGAACCGTGCGGACCGTCGCCGTTCCCGGCTACGTCTATTGGGCCGACGAGACCGCGGGCAGCGAGCCGCCGGTGGGCTTCGGCCTCTTCCGCGCCGTCGACGACGGCTATGAGCTGTGGATCGCCGGGCTCGAGCAGCACCTGCGCGGCAAGGGCCACGGGCGCGCGATGATGCTGGCGCTGTTCGCGACGCCCACCGGCCGCAGGACCAAGGTGATGCGCGTCCGTCGCGCCGCGCAAAACGCGGGCGCGCTCGCGCACCTGCTCGCCGAGCACGGGTTCACCGCGACGCGCGAGACCGAGCGCGAAACCTGGTTCGTGCGCGTGACGCCGTCGCCGACCGATCCGAGCCGCGACGACTCACGGCCGACGCGCCGGCCGTTGCATTGAAGAGCCGGACGGCGTCGGGCCGATGCCCGGCGAGGTACCGACGATCGCGCTACGCCGCCCGTTTCGTCCGCTCGATCACGACGGTCTGCGGCACCTGGTCGACCTTGCGTCCCGAAGCGATCCACGCATCGAGTCCTCCCACGAGCGGCCTCGCGCGCTTGTAGCCGCGCGCATGCAGGAGCTTCGCCGCGCGCCGCGCCGACTCTTCGTTCGGGCACGCGCAATAAACGACGATGTCGCGGTCCTGCGCGAACTCGGAGGCGCGCGCGTCGATCTCGTCGAGGTCGAGCAGCATCGCGCCGGGAATGTGCGGCCGGTGCCCTTGCGCGAGCTTCGAGCCGATGTCGACGAGCACGTGCGGCTTCGCGCCGTCGACCATCCCCGCGAGCTCGTCGACGGTGATGCGCGACGCGGCGACGAAGCGGGCGAGGCGCCACCGCTGCCAGGCCTTCCACAGCACGTAGGCGGCGAGGAGCGCGCCGACGAGCGCCGCGGCGACCGCCGCGTTCTGGCTCATCCATGCGAGCACGAAGTCGACCTGCGCGCTGAAGATCCATCCCGCCGCCATCGCCGCGCCGACCCACAGCGCCGCGCTGGCGAACGCGGCGGCGAGGAACGCGGAGAAGCGCATGTCGAGCGCGCCGGCGATCGGCGGCGCGACGGTCGAGAAGCCCGGGATGAACTTCGAGACGACGACCGAGAAGAACCCGTAGCGCTCGAAGATGCCTTCGGTCTGCCGCACGCACGCGTCCGGCGACAGCGACACGCGGCACAGCAATTTCAGCACGCGGTAGCCGTAGCGACGTCCCGCCCAGAACCAGAGTGCGTCCGCGATCACCGATGCGGCGACTGCGATGGCGAAGACCCCGAGTCCCGAGAGTCGCGACGCGGATGCCATGGCGCCCGCCACGATCATCGTCGGGACCGCGGGAATCGGCAGTCCGAGTTGCTGCAGCAGGACATTCAGCCCGACGAGCGGGACGCCGTGCTCGATCAGGGATGCGGTGAGTTCGTCCATGCGGGGGAGCGTGAAGGGCCGGATCTGGAAGGTGGGGTGGGAACGCGCGCAGCGCAACCCCCGCCGGTCCATTCCTCGTGCGAACGGGAACGCTGGCAACCGCCCCGCGCGTGAGGGAGCCCGGTCCGTGAGGCGCGTGTTAACGTAACATTTTCCCGCGGAGGCGAGCGATGGACGAGAACACGCAACCGGGGCCGGTGAAGCCGCTGCCGCCGCTGTCGACCGCGACCGCCGCCACTCCTCCGGGCCCGCAGAAGCGCGAGCCGCGCAAGCTCGAGTCCGGCCAGGGCGCCGCATGGTGGAGCGAGGGCTGGCAGGTATTCATGGCGGCTCCCGGCACCTGGATCGGCCTCATCGTCGTGATGCTCCTGCTGATGATCGCGCTCGCGTTCGTCCCGATCCTCGGCACGCTCGTGCAGACGGCGCTGGCGCCGGTGTTCGCGGGCGGCATCGCGCTCGGATGCCATGCGCTCGCGAAAGGGCGCCCGTTCACGGTCGGTGCGCTGTTCGACGGCTTCTCGGGCGGTCGCTTCATGCCGCTCTTCATCATCGGGCTCCTCTATCTCGCGGCGATGTTCGTGCTTTGGATGGTGGTGATCGTCGTGGTCCTCGGCGTCGCCGGAGGCGCGGGGCTGTTCTCGGCGATCAGCGCCGACCCGTCGCAGATGGGCATGGCGCTGATGTCGTCGATCGGCATCACCGCGCTCGTGATCGTTCCGATCGTGCTCGTCGCGATGGTCGCGATCATGATGGCCTACTGGTACGCGCCCGCGCTGGTCGTGCTGAACGGCGAGGAGCCGATCGCGGCGATGCGGAAGAGCTTTCACGCATCGTGGCTGAACCTCGGCGCGAGCACGATCTACGGCCTCATCTTCATCGGGCTCGCGATCGTCGCGTCGATCCCGCTCGGCCTCGGCTGGCTCGTGCTCGGGCCGGTGACGGCCGGAAGCTGGTATGCGAGCTGGAGGGAGACGTTCGATTCATGAGGCAGAAAGGCGAACGGCCGTGGTCGCGGTGGGCGGTCGGCCGCATAGCCGCTTGCCGCGACCTTCGCCCGCTCCCGACCGCCGACCACCGCCTTCCTAGCCCTTCTTGTCGATCTTGAAGTCCACGCCCCCGAACGACAGGCGGTTCTTCACGCCTTCCGCATAGTCGCGCTGCGCGCGCAGCGCCTGAGCGACGTCCTGCTCGAGTTGCGGCGTCATCGTCATGAACCGTTCCAGCATGACGCCGCGCTCGCGGAACTGCGCCAGCATGAACGGGTGCTGGTTGGCGACGAAGATGTTCGCGTAGACGCTGGGCTCGCCGGTTCCCGCGTTCGGCAGCGCGCGGATCGCCTGGAAGAAGCGCCGGTCCTCGCCACGCCCCTGCGGGTCGGCGTTGAGAAGCGCGGGCAGCGCCGCGGCGCACGCGAGCTTGTCGACGAGGAGCGCGTCGGGCGCGACGAAGCCGCCTTCGCTTTTCGCGAACGTGCCGGCGCCCGGACCCGCCGATTCCCAGTCGTCGCGGCAGATCACCTGTCCGTTGCGCGCGTCGGTGAACCAGCGCTGCGTCCACGCCCAGGCGCGGTCGCCGATCGCGCGTCTCAGCGCATCGAGGTGATGGGGCGCGTACTGGTTGACCTCGGAAAGGTAGGCGACATGCCGCGCGTTGGCCAGGAGCGTCAGCGCCGCGCGCAGCGATCCGCCGGCTTCCGGCGCATGCAATCCTCCGCGCGATCGCGCGGTCGAGTAGCCCGGATCGACGACGGTCAGCGTCATCGACTCGGGCGCCTCGCGTGCGAGCGCCGGCAACACGGCGCGATCGGCCTCTCGACCGTCGACGCCGACGAGGATCTGAATGCGGCCATCGAACGCCTGCTTGTACACGGAGCGCACCGCGCCGGCGAGCGCGCCGGTGCGCTTGGTGAACAGTACGACCGCCACGTCGAACGGCGTTTGAAGGTCCGTCGCCATCGTGTCCTCCCCTCAGTGCGCGCGTTCCCAGTTCGGGCCGATGCCCACGTCGACGACGAGCGGCACCGACAGGCGCGCGACGCCGGTCATGAGGCCGGGCAGCTCCGCGCGAACGCGGTCGATCTCGCCGTCGGGCACCTCGAGCACCAGTTCGTCGTGGACCTGGAGCACGAGCCTGGTCGCGAGCCGCTCGCGGTCGAGCCATCCGGCGACCGCGATCATCGCGAGCTTCACGAGATCGGCCGCCGTCCCCTGCATCGGCGCATTGATGGCCGCCCGTTCCGCGGCCGCGCGGCGCGGGCCGCCGCCGGCCTTGATGTCGGTCAGCCAGAGCCGGCGGCCGAACACCGTCTCGACGTAGCCGTGCTCGCGCGCGAGCTCGCGCGTCCGCTGCATGTAGTC
>JBDTNO010000239.1:0-4813 GCA_039933715.1 Betaproteobacteria bacterium | reverse complement strand
GACGTCGACGGCGAGGCGCTCGCGACGCTGGTCGTCAACAACATCCGCGGCATCCTCAAGACCGTCGCCGTCAAGGCGCCGGGCTTCGGCGACCGCCGCAAGGCGATGCTCGAGGACATCGCGATCCTGACCGGCGGAACGGTCATCGCGGAAGAGCTGGGCCTCAAGCTGGAGAACGCGACGCTGAAGGACCTCGGTCGCGCGAAGAAGATCGAAGTGGGCAAGGAAGACACGACGATCATCGACGGCGCAGGCGAAAAGGCGTCGATCGAAGCGCGCGTCAAGAACGTGCGCAAGCAGATCGACGACGCGACCTCGGACTACGACAAGGAAAAGCTGCAGGAACGCGTCGCGAAGCTGGCCGGCGGCGTCGCCGTCATCAAGGTGGGCGCGGCGACCGAAGTCGAGATGAAGGAAAAGAAGGCCCGCGTCGAGGATGCGCTGCATGCGACGCGCGCGGCGGTCGAGGAAGGCATCGTGGCGGGCGGCGGTGTCGCTTACCTGCGTGCGCGTTCCAACCTGAAGGGTCTCAAGGGCGACAACCCGGACCAGGAAGCAGGCATCAAGATCGTGTTGCGCGCTCTGGAAGAGCCGCTGCGCATGATCGTCGAGAACTGCGGTGACGAGCCGAGCG
The DNA here is from genome assembly GCA_039933715.1 of Betaproteobacteria bacterium. Classification (GTDB taxonomy): domain Bacteria; phylum Pseudomonadota; class Gammaproteobacteria; order Burkholderiales; family Casimicrobiaceae; genus VBCG01. The sequence continues at coordinate 4,179 of JBDTNO010000239.1, read as the reverse complement.
TGGTCGTCAACAAGGTCGTCGAGGGCAAGGGCAACTACGGCTTCAACGCCCAGACCGGCGAATACGGCGACCTCGTGCAGATGGGCGTCGTGGATCCGACCAAGGTGACGCGTTTCGCGCTGCAGAATGCGGCGTCGGTCGCCTCGCTGTTGCTCACGACCGAAGCGATGGTCGCCGAGCTGCCGAAGGACGAGAAGTCGATGGGCGGTGGCGGCGGCGGCATGGGTGGCATGGGCGACATGGACATGTAATTTCAAGAGGCGGGAATCCGTTGGCAGGGGTCGGAAACGGCACCTGATCGACACTCCGCGGTGTGATCGAAGCCCGGCCTCGTGCCGGGCTTCTTTTTGCGGCTCGGGTTTCAGCGCGACATCTCGGCCGCCACTCCGACGTTGGCAGGGGTCGGAGACGGCACCTGATCGACACTCCGCGGTGTGATCGAAGCCAGGCCTCGTGCCGGGCTTCTTTTTGCGGCTCGGGCTTCGGCGCGACATCTCGGCCGCCACTCCGATGGACGACTCCTTCGGTACTCGCCAATCTCGCCGTCGGCCGACGCGCAACCCGAAGGGGCCCGGCGGCCTCGGGGCGGCCCTTCGGTCGCCGTGGCCTTCCGCGTGCCGCGGGGTCAGCCCGGCGTGAAGCGCACGGTCAGGCCGCCAGCTCTCGCCGCCGCACGCCCGATCCGTCGATCTCGATCCACGCGGCGCGCCCGTGCCAGTCGGGCAGCACGTGCCGCTCGCGCGTCACGCCGTCGACCTCGGCGACATGGCTCGCGGGCCGATGCGTGTGTCCGTGAACCATGCGAGGCACGCCCGCCGCGCGAAACGCCTTCGCGACCGCGCCGGCGTTGACGTCCATGATCGTCTCGTCCTTGTGCCGGCTCGCCGCGCGGCTCCTGCGCCGCAGCCATGCCGCGAATGCGCGGCGCACCGGCCACGGCATCGCGAGAATCCTGCGCTGGCGGCCGGGATCGCGGATCCACGCGCGGTAGCGCTGGTAGTCGACGTCGTCGGTGCACAGCGTGTCGCCGTGCAGGAGCAGCGTCGGCACGCCGCCGGCGTCGATGACGAGGGTCTCGGGCAACAGCGTGGCGCCGGCCGCGCGCGCGAAGCGCTCGCCGATCAGGAAGTCGCGGTTGCCGTGCATCACGTGCACGGGCACGCCGGCCTTCGCGACGCCGGCGAGCGAGGCCACGATGCCGGCGGCGAACGGTTCCGCGAGCTGCTCGTCGCCGAGCCAGCTGTCGAAGAGGTCGCCGAGCACGTAGACGGCGCTCGCCTGGCGCGCAGGGCCGCGCGCCCACGCATCGAACGCCGCCGCGTCCGCGGGACGGGCGGGAGCGAGATGCAGGTCGGAGAGGAACTGGGCGGGGGACATGGAAGCGCGGTCGCCGACCGCTGACCGCCGCCTTTCCTGCGCTACGCGACCACTTCCGCGCTTTGGATCACGACGTCGGTCGTCGGCACGTTCTCGTGTTGTCCGCTGCGGGCGGTCGGGACGCGCTCGATCCGGTCGACGACATCGGCGCCCTCGACGACCTTGCCGAACACCGTGTAGCCCCAGCCGTTGCCGCCGGGCGACTTGAAATCGAGGAACGCGTTGTCGCCGACGTTGATGAAGAACTGCGCGGTCGCCGAGTGCGGGTCGCCGGTGCGCGCCATCGCCACCGTGTAGCGCGCGTTCTTGAGGCCGTTCGCGCCTTCGTGCGCGACCGCCTTGCGCGTCGCCTTCTGTTCCATGCCCGGCGCGAACCCGCCGCCCTGGATCATGAATCCGCCGATGACGCGGTGGAACACCGTGTTGTCGTAGTGCTTGTCGCGCACGTATTGCAGGAAGTTGGCGACGGTCGCCGGCGAGTTCTCGTCGTCGAGCGCGAGAACGACGTCGCCGTGGTTGGTGTGCAGCGTGACCTTCGTCATACGATCCTCCGTGGCCGCGAGTCGGCGCGCGTCACCCGACCACCTTGGCGCTCGTGATCAGCACGCGCGTCGCCGGAACGTCCTTCGGGAACGGTCCGCCCGCTCCCGTGGGCATCTTCGCGATCCGGTTGACGACGTCCATCCCCTCGACGACCTTGCCGAACACCGTGTAGCCGTAGCCCTTGGTGGTCGGCTCCGTGTAGTTGAGGAACTTGTTGTCGGCGATGTTGATGAAGAACTGCGACGAGGCGGAGTGCGGGTCCGCGGTGCGCGCCATCGCCACGGTGCCGGGCGCGTTGACGAGCCCCGCCTTGGAGGCGCCCTCGGCTTCGTTGCGCACCGGGGGGCGCGTCGGCTTCTGCGAGAAGTCCGCCGCGTAGCCGCCGCCCTGCACCATGAAGCCGTCGATGACGCGGTGGAATTGCGTGCCCGCGTAATGGCCGGACTTCACGTAGGCGAGGAAATTCTCGACGGTCTGCGGCGCGGCCTTCGCGTCGAGCTGGAGCACGATCTTTCCGGCGGTCGTGTCGAGCTCGACGCGCTGGGCGAGGGCGGGGGCTTGGGAGGCGCCGAGCGCGGCTACCGCGAAGGCGAGGGCGAGGGTCGGTCGGATCATGCGGATGCTCCGGGAATGGTAACGGAAGGAAAATCGGGATCAGCGGACGGCGAGCGTGTCGCGCGCGAGCTTGAGCTTCGCGGGCGCGTTGCCCTTGCCCTTCTCGAGCGTCTGCGCGCGTTCGTACTGGCGCGCGGCGAGGCGAACGTAGACGTCGCCGAGGTTCTCGACCGCGGGTGCGTAATCCGGCGCGGCGGCGATCGCGAGCTCGAGCTCGGTCTTCGCGAGGTCGAGGTTGCCGCGCGCCGCATGCAGCACTGCGAGGTTGTTGTGGACTTCGGGCAGCTCGGGGAAATCGGCGACGAGCCCGGTCAGCGTCGCGAGCGCGGCGTCGGACTTGCCGGCTTCGCCCTCGGCGACCGCCTTGAGAAAGCGCGCCTGCGGCTCGCGCGGGCGCTCGCGCGACAGCCGCTCGAGACGCGCGATCGCGTCGTCGTACCGCTTCTGCGCCAGCAACTCGCGCGCTTCCTTGATCCCGGCCGCGTAGGCGCGCCGTGCCTCGTCCGAGAACTCGGCCGGGAGCGGTGTGGGCGGCGGCTCGGGCGGGAGCTTGGAGGAGGACGGCGCCTGCGCGTGCGCGCACGCCGCGGCGAGCGCGAGTGCTACGACCAGCGAGGCGTGCGGGCGGGAGTGCATGGCGGGACGTCGATTCTATCGCAACCGTCCCGGGCGACGCCCGCCGCGTTGTCAGTCGCGTCGCAAACGCGCGACCGTCGCGTCGATGAGCCGCCGCGCGATCGAGACCGGCGAGGGAAGCGTCGGCAGCGCGTCGAGCGGGAACCAGCGCGCGTCCTCGATCTCGGGGTCGTCGAGCCGGATGTCGCCGCCCGCGTATTCGGCCGTGTAGGCGATCATCAGCGAGTGCGGGAACGCCCACGACTGGCTAGCGAAATAGACGGGATCCCGGATCTCGACGCCCACTTCCTCGCGCACCTCGCGGCGGATGCAGTCCTCGATCGTCTCGCCCGGCTCGACGAAGCCGGCGAGCGCCGAGTAGACGCCGGTCGCGAAACGCGCCGAGCGCGCGAGCAGCAATTCGCGCCCGCGGGTGACGAGCGTCATCATCGCGGGCGAGACGCGGGGATAGGCGACGAGCCCGCACGACGGGCATTCGACCGCGCGCTCGTCCTCGCGAAAGCGAGTGTGCGTGCCGCAGCGTCCGCAATGACGGTGCGACCGGTCCCAGTCGGCGATCTGGAACGCGCGCGCGGCGAGTGCGAGCAGCGGGTCGGGCAGCCGGTGGAAATACGCGCGCAGCCCGGCTGCAGCGAAATCCGACGGGAGCGTCGCCCGCTCGTCGAGCGCGAGCGCGACGCACGGCACGCCGTCGAGCACGCCGAGATAGTGGCGGTCGCCCGCGACGCCGGCGGCGTCGAGCTCGGCGATCGTGGCGATCGCCGGCGCATCGACGCTGCCGCGCACGACGAGCTTCGCGCCGACGAAGGCGAACGCGAGCGCGGACGGCGCGAGCTCGGAGGGGAGGCGGTGCGCGGGGACGAAGCCGGCGGGAGTGTGCATGGTCGACGCGGGGGCCGACGATTATGCCGCACAGGCGGGAATCACGGCGGCGCTAGGGAAGCTCTGTGTAGCCCGCGGATGCGCGACGCGTCGGGCGGGTGGGATGGCGAGGCGCCCGCCGCCGGT
>JBDTNO010000238.1:0-4816 GCA_039933715.1 Betaproteobacteria bacterium | reverse complement strand
TCGGCATGCTGCCGCGGCCGCGCTTCGACTGGCGCGACGAGGGCGTGCGCCGCGTGCTCTTCGCGATGGCGCCGGCGATTCTCGGCGTGTCCGCCGCGCAGGTGTCGATCCTGATCAATACGCAGCTCGCCGCATGGCTCGGCGACGGGCGCATCGCGTGGATCGCTTACGCCGACCGGTTGATGGAGTTCCCGAGCGCGCTGCTCGGCGTCGCCGTCGGGACCGTGCTCCTGCCCACGCTCGCGCGCCACGGCGGCGAAGGCGACGAGGCGCAGTATTCGAGCCTCCTCGACTGGGGGCTGCGTGTCTCGCTGCTGCTGGCGGTCCCGGCCGCGATCGCGCTGTGGCTGCTGGCGCTGCCGCTCGTGACGACGCTGTACCAGTACGGGCGCTTCAGCGCGCTCGACGCCGTCAACACGCGCGCGGCGCTGATCGGCTACAGCGTCGGGCTCGTCGGGATCATCGCCGTCAAGATCCTCGCGCCGGGCTTCTACGCGCGCCAGGACATGAAGACGCCGGTGCGCGTCGCCGTGGTGACGATCGCGGTGACGATGGCGCTCTCGTTCCTGCTGATGGAGCCGCTCGGGCACGCGGGCCTCACGCTCGCGACGAGCCTGGGCGCGCTCTTCAACGCCGGCATGCTCCTCGTGCTTCTGCGGCGCAAGGGGTTCTACGTCCCGGTGGGCGGCTGGATGCTGTTCGTCGCGAAGATCGTCGTCGCCGCGGGCGTGCTCGCGGGCGTGCTGGCGGCGTTCGTGGGGCCCGCGTCGACGTGGCTGATGGCGGGACTCGCCGAGCGCGGGGTGCGGCTCGCGCTCCTGATGGCGGCGGGAGGCGGCGCCTATTTCGGTTCGCTGTGGCTGCTGGGATTCCGAATCAGGGATTTCAGCCGGCGGGATCGCATCGCGGAGCCCGCGCCGCCGACCGACGAGTAGCCGGGATCAGGGATCAGGGAGCGCCCGGCTCGCTCGATGCCACGACCTCGGTCGTTCCGCGGCTCGCTCAGCCTTTTCGGTGCGGGCATCGCGTCTTCGTGCACTCGGCGTACAGATAGAGCGCGTGCTCGCTGATCTCGAAGCCGCGCTCCCGCGCGATCTTCGTCTGCCGCTTCTCGATCTCCGAGTCGTAGAACTCCTCGACGCGGCCGCAGGTGAGGCAGACGAGGTGGTCGTGGTGCTTGCCCTCGTTCAGCTCGAACACGGCCTTGCCGGATTCGAAGTGGTGGCGGATCAGGAGGCCGGCCTGCTCGAACTGCGTGAGCACGCGGTAGACGGTCGCGAGGCCGACGTCGAGGCCGTCGGCGAGCAGCAGCTTGTAGACGTCCTCGGCGGTCAGGTGGCGCACGCGCGACTGCTCGAAGACGTTGATGATCTTCAGGCGCGGCAGCGTCGCCTTGAGGCCGGCGCTGCGCAGGTCGTGCGGCTGGGTCATGCGTCGCTCCGGACCGTGGGTCGGCCTCGAGGGGCCGCGCGGGGCGCGCGACCTTGCCCGGCTATAATAACCATTCCCATGCAGCACGCCCACGCCCGCCGATGACGACCTTTCGCCGCCTGCTGCTGGCCGCGGCGGCGTGCACCGCGCTGTCCGCCTGCCAGACGATCGACAGCTACCTGCCGACGTTCAGCTCGTTCGGCGTCTACAAGATCGACATCAACCAGGGCAACTTCATCACGCAGGACATGGTCGACCGGCTGAAGGTCGGCCAATCGCGCCCCCAGGTGCGGCTCGTGCTCGGCACGCCGCTCGTGCAGAGCGCGTTCCGCGACAATCGCTGGGACTACGTGTACGAGTTCACCCGGCAGGGCCGGCGCATCGACCACCGGCAGTTCACCGTGTATTTCGCGGACGACAAGCTCGCGCGCTGGGAAGGCGACGAGATGCCGCAGTCGATCGCCGACCTCAACAAGGCTGCGGCGGAGCGCACGCTCGGCAGGATGCCGCAGACGGACGATCCGGGCATCCTCGGCTGGTTCGTCGATCTCTTCAAGAAGTAGCGCGGCGCGCCGAGATGGCGACCCCGATTCGCATCGCGATCGCCGGCGCGAGCGGTCGCATGGGCCAGGCGCTCGTCGCCGCGGTGCTGGCGTCGCCCGATCTCACGCTCGCGGCGGCACTCGACGTCCGGTCCGCCGCGTCGATCGGCCACGATGCCGGTCTTGCGCTCGGGCGCGCGACCGGAGTCGTCGTCGGCGACGACGTCGATGCGGCGCTCGTGCGCGCCGACGTGCTGATCGACTTCACGCGTCCCGATGGCACGGTCGCGCATGCAGCCGCGTGCGCGCGAAACGGCGCCGCGCTCGTGGCCGGCACGACCGGACTCACGTCCGCGCACCGCGACGAGCTCGCCCGTCATGCGCGCGCGGTGCCGATCGTGCACGCCGCGAACATGAGCGTCGGCGTCAACGTGCTCGCCGATCTCGTGCGGCGCGCCGCACGCGCGCTCGGCGGCGCCTACGACATCGAAATCCTCGAGATGCACCATCGCCACAAGGTCGATGCGCCGTCGGGCACCGCGCTGATGCTGGGCACGATGGCCGCCGAGGGCGCGGGGATCGACCTCGCGACCCACTCGGTCACCGGGCGCGAAGGCGTCGGCGGCGCGCGGAAGCCGGGCACGATCGGCTTCGCGTCGCTGCGCGGCGGCGACGTCGTCGGCGAGCACGTCGTCGTGTTCGCGGGCGACGGCGAGCGCGTCGAGCTCGCGCATCGCGCCACGTCGCGCGGCATGTTCGCGGACGGCGCGCTTCGCGCCGCGCGATTCGTCGCAGCGTGCCGGCGCGAGCGGCGCACCGGCCTCTTCGACATGCGCGACGTTCTGGGGCTCGTGTAGGGCCGCGCCCGGCGCATTTGCCCGGCAGTGCGTGTTTCCGGTAGAATTCAATGCCTTGGCGGGAGCGAGCCGGGCAAGGCCGGGCGCTCCCGCTTCGCACGTCCGGCACCGGTTTCGTCGCCTTTCCGGCTCTCCGCACCCGGCCTGGTGACGCGCCGCCTCCGTGAGCCGCCATGACCGACTCCGCGCTCTTCCCTCCGCGCACCCCGGCGATCCTCGCGCTCGCCGACGGCACCGTCTTTCGCGGCCGCTCGATCGGGGCGCTCGGACAGGCGTCCGGCGAAGTCGTATTCAACACGTCGATGAGCGGCTACCAGGAGATCCTGACCGATCCGTCGTACGCGGGGCAGATCGTCACGTTCACGCATCCGCACATCGGCAACGTCGGCGTGACCGGCGAGGATGCCGAATCGCGGCGCGTCTTCGCATCGGGCCTCGTCGTCCGCGACCTGCCGGCGCGCGCGTCGAGCTGGCGCAGCGAAGGCGATCTCGGCGCGTGGCTCGCGCGCGCGGACGTCGTGGGCATCGCGGACGTCGACACGCGGCAGCTGACGCGGATCCTGCGCGAGCGCGGCGCGCAGAACGGCTGCATCCTCGCCGCGGACACGATCGGCACGATGGAGACCGCGCAGGCGCTCGCCGCCGCGCGGGAGGCGCCGTCGATGGCGGGGCTCGACCTCGCGAAGGCGGTCACGATCGACGCGCCGTACCACTGGCAATCGTCGACCTGGGCGCTCGGCGAGGGATACCGCTCCGCGCCGGAGGCGAAGCACAAGGTCGTGGCCTACGATTTCGGCGTCAAGCACAACATCCTGCGGATGCTCGTCGCGCGCGGTTGCGACGTGCGCGTGGTGCCGGCGCGCACGCCGGCGCGCGACGTGCTCGCGATGAAGCCGGACGGCGTGTTCCTGTCGAACGGCCCCGGCGATCCCGAGCCTTGCGACTACGCGATCGACGCGATCCGCGCGATCGTCGACGCGGGCGTCCCGACGTTCGGCATCTGCCTCGGCCACCAGCTCCTCGGCCTCGCCGCGGGCGGGCGCACGGTCAAGATGAAGTTCGGCCACCACGGCGCGAACCATCCGGTGCTCGACCTCGACACCGGCCAGGTGATGATCACGAGCCAGAACCACGGCTTCGCCGTCGACGCGGCGAGCCTGCCGAAGAACGTGCGCGTCACCCACGTCTCGCTGTTCGACCGCTCGCTGCAGGGCATCGCGTTGACCGACAAGCCCGCGTTTTCGTTCCAGGGCCATCCGGAGGCGAGCCCCGGCCCGCACGACGTGGGGCCGTTGTTCGACCGGTTCGTGGCGATGATGGGAAAAGGCAGGGAGCAGGGAGTGGGGAGCAGGGAGTGGGGAGTGCGGAGTAGGGAGTAGCTGGCCGCGTCATCGCGTCCGCTCGACCTCGTCATGGCCATGCGCTCGTTCCAGGCACCGCAACATGCGGCCGATCTGACCGATGAGCGACAACGCGGGTGACACGGCCTCGGAATTCAACCACTGCAGGCGGTTGGCAATGAGCAATTGGGACTCGAGCTCGGCGAGTGATCCCAACGCGATCGTCACGAATCTGATGAAGTCTCGTCGGCTTCGACGGGTATGTCCTTCGGCGATGTTGGATGTGACGGAAATCGCGGGCCGGCGCATCTGCCGCACCGAACCGTACCGTTCGTCCGGGGGCAATAGGGCGGTGACACGATAGATCTCGACGACCAGCGTCATGCCGACATGCCAGACCTTGAGCTCGGTGTACTGTCCGACCGACATGGAAGCACCCCTCGGGCGTTCCGGTTGCCCGAAGTGTTTTCCGTTTCACGCGAGTCCGGCCATCGGCTGAACGTCCCACTCCCCACAACCCACTCCCCACTCGCTGCTGTTCCAATCCCATGCCCAAACGCACCGACCTCCACTCCGTCCTGATCATCGGCGCCGGCCCGATCGTCATCGGACAGGCGTGCGAGTTCGACTACTCGGGCGCGCAGGC
>JBDTNO010000237.1:0-4854 GCA_039933715.1 Betaproteobacteria bacterium | reverse complement strand
CGTCGTTGAGCCCGAAGCGGCGGCACGCGAGCTCGAAGCGCTTCGCGATCAGGTCCGCGTAGACGCCGGTGCCGCGCATGCGGGTGCCCCATCGTGGGTCGTAGTCCTTGCCGCCGCGCAGGTCGTGCACGAGGCTCATCACGTGCGCGGCGCGATCCGGATAGTGCGTCGCGAGCCAGTCGCGGAACAGCGGCGCGACCTCGAGCGGCAGGCGGAGCATCACCCACCCGGCGCCCTTCGCGCCCGCGTCCGCCGCCGCCTCGAGGATCGCCTCGAGGTCGCGATCGTTGAGCTGCGGGATCACGGGCGCGACCATCACGCCGGTCGGCACTCCCGCGGCGGCGAGCGCGCGAATCGCCTGCAGCCGTCGCGCGGGCGCGCTCGCCCGCGGCTCGAGCTTCCGCGCGAGGTCGGCGTCGAGCGTCGTGATCGACAGGTACGCGCGCGCCATGCCCTTCGCGGCCATCGGCGCGATGAGGTCGAGGTCGCGCTCGACCAGCGCGCTCTTGGTGACGATCGAGAACGGGTGCTTCGTCTCGGCGAGCACCTCGAGCACCGCGCGCGTGATCTTCCACTCGCGCTCGATCGGCTGGTAGGGGTCGGTGTTGGTACCGAGCGCGATCGGGTCGCAGACGTAGCCGGGCCTGGCGAGCTCCTCGCGCAGGAGCCGCGGCGCGTCGGGCTTCGCGAAGAGCTTCGTCTCGAAGTCCAGGCCGGGCGATAGGTCGAGGTACGCGTGCGACGGCCGCGCGTAGCAGTAGATGCAGCCGTGCTCGCATCCCTGGTACGGATTGATCGACTGCGTGAACGGGATGTCGGGCGAGTCGTTGCGCGCGATGATCGTGCGCGCGAGCTGGATCGTCACCGTCGTGCGGACCTGCCGCGTCGGCTCGCCGATCTCGGGATCGGGCGCCGTCGACCAGCCGTCGTCGACCGCGACGCGCGTGTCGTGGCGGAAGCGGTTGTCCGGGTTGAACGTCGCGCCGCGCCCGCGCTTGGGGCCGCCAGGAGGTGACGGAGCCAGCGGATCGGTAGGCATCGAACGATTGTACGCTCCGTTGCGAAGGCATGCACGGCGCGGCTCTTCGTCCTTCTCTACGAACCTGTGCTCTCGTTCGCGAGGGGCCCTCGGAAGCCTCGGCTCCGTCGTCGGTCGGAGCGTTGCGATTCCGAAACCCGTCGGGTGGACGCCCGGGCCGTGCCGCGGACGCGACGCCGGTCCTGTGGTCCGGGCTTCAGCCCGACGCCACTTCGTCGCCGGGAGCGCGCCGGATTCGACTCCGGGGTGGACACCGCATTCGAAACCCATCTGCCCCGAACGCACCACCCGGGACGCCAGCGCCTTGGTCGAGCGTGATCGTCGCGTCGAGCGGCTTCGACGCCTGGCGAGCGCGCTGGTCGTCGTTCGCGAGCTCGGCGAACGGCGCCGCATCGGTGGCGCGCACGTGCGCGCGCGTCGTGCGATGGATCGCCGTGAGTGCGAAACTTCTCTGCACCTTGTCCCTCGATGTTCCGCCTTGCATGCTCGTTTCCCTTGAGCCGCGAAAGGCCGCCGCATCGCGTTGGGCTAAAATACCGCGCCACGAACAACGCACGGCGATCATGAGCACGCCCAAGCCCAAGACGCACGGATTCGCCACGCTCTCGCTCCACGCCGGCGCGCGCCCCGATCCTGTCACCGGCGCGCGCGCGACGCCGATCTACCAGTCGGCGTCGTTCGTGGTCCCCGACAGCGACCATGCGGCCGCGCTGTTCAACATGGAGCGCGCGGGCCACGTCTATTCGCGCATCTCCAATCCGACCTGCGCGGTGCTCGAGGAGCGGATCGCCGCGCTCGAGGGCGGCGTGGGCGCGATCGCGACGGCGAGCGGGCAGGCCGCGATGCATCTCGCAATCGTCACGCTGCTCGGCGCGGGCGCGCACGTCGTCGCGTCGCGCGCGCTCTATGGCGGATCGCACAACCTGCTCGACTACACGCTGCCACGCTTCGGCGTCACGACGACGTTCGTCGACCCGCGCGACCTCGACGCGTGGCGCGCGGCGATCCGGCCGGAGACGCGGCTCTTCTTCGGCGAGACGCTCGGCAACCCGGGGCTCGACGTGCTCGACATCCCGCGCGTCGCGGCGCTCGCGCACGAGCACGGCGTGCCGCTCCTCGTCGACTCGACGTTCACCACGCCATGGCTGCTGCGGCCGTTCGACCACGGCGCCGACCTCGTCTTCCATTCGGCGACCAAGTTCCTCTCCGGCCACGGAGTCGTGATCGGCGGGCTCCTCGTCGACGCGGGCACGTTCGACTGGGAGGGCCGCGGCGCGACGCCGGCGGCGCGCGGCAAGTTCCCGACCCTCACCGAGCCCTACGCCGGCTTTCACGACATGACGTTCTCCGAGGAGTCGACGACGGCGGCGTTCCTGCTGCGCGCGCGCCGCGAGGGTCTGCGCGATTTCGGCGCGTGCATGGCGCCGATGACCGCGTGGCAGATCCTCCAGGGGATCGAGACGCTGCCGGTGCGCATGGAAAAGCACGTGGCGAACGCGCGGCAGGTGATCGCGTTCCTGCGCACGCACCCGATGGTCGCGGAGGTGAGCTATCCCGAGCTGCCCGAGCACCCCGACCACGCGCTGGCCATGCGGTTGCTGCCGCGCGGCTGCGGCGCCGTGTTCCCGGTCAATCTCAAGGCGACGCGCGACCAGGGGCGGCGATTCATCGAATCACTGCGGCTGTTCTCGCACCTCGCGAACGTCGGCGACGCCAAGTCGCTCGTCATCCATCCGGCGTCGACGACGCATTTCCGCATGTCGTCGGAGGATCTCGCGCGCGCGGGCATCGGCGAGGGCACGATCCGGCTGTCGGTCGGACTCGAGGACGCCGACGACCTGATCGAGGACCTGTCGCGCGCGCTCTACGCAGCGGGCAAGGCGTGAGCGCGCCGGTTCCACGCGCGGCGTTGCTCGTCGCGCTCCGGATCCCCGACGGATTCCGCGCGCGGCTGGCGGCGCACTATGACGTGCTCGGCCCGTTCGATCCGCCGTTTCGCGACGTCGTCGACGCGTTGCCGCGAGCCGATGCCGAGCGCGTGGCCGTGATCGTCGCGTACGGCACGACCAGGATGTCCGCCGCAGTGATCGCGAAGTTGCCCGCGCTCGCGCTCGTCTGCTGCGTCGGCAGCGGCTACGAGGGCGTGGACCTCGATGCCGCGCGCGCACGGGGCATCGTCGTGACCCACAGCGTCGGCGCGAACGCGGCGTCGGTCGCCGATCTCGCGATGGGCCTCCTGATCGCCAGCGTGCGCGGCATCGCGGAGGGCGATGCGTTCGTCCGCCGAGGCGACTGGCTCGCAGGGCGACGCCCAGACGAGACGCGTGGCGTCACCGGCCGCAGGATCGGCGTGTGGGGGCTGGGCGCGATCGGGTCGAAGATCGCGCGGCGCTGCGAGGCGTTCGAGACCGAGGTCGCGTACCACGGCCGCGCGCCGCGCGCTGGCGTGCGTTACGCGTACCACGACAGCCTCGTCGGACTCGCGCTCTGGGCGGACGTCCTGATGGTGGCCGTGCGCGCCGGGCCGGAGAATCGCCATGCGATCGACGAGCGCGTGCTCGCGGCGCTCGGCGCCGACGGACACGTCGTCAACATCACGCGGGGGTCAGTGATCGACGAGGACGCGCTGGCCCGGGCGCTGGGCGACGGTGTGATCGCGGGCGCGGGCCTCGACGTGTTCGAGCGCGAGCCGGACGTCCCGGAACGACTACTCGCGCTGCGCAACGTCGTGCTGACGCCGCACCTCGGGGGCAACACGTCGGAAGCGCAACGCGCGATGCACGAAGCGGTCGCCGCGAACGTCGATGTGTTCGCCACGCGCGGGACCGTGCTGACGCCGGTGGAAGGATCCGCTCGCGCGGCAGCCGCGGCGGAGTGAGGAAAAGGACGCGCGCGTGCAGCTCTTCGTCCGCGGTGCTCCGGTCTACGCGTACACGGGAACGCGCGCGTTCGATCCGGCGCGGCCCGCCGTCGTGTTCGTGCACGGCGCCGCGACCGACCATTCGGTGTGGCTGCTGCAGTCGCGCTACTTCGCGTGGCACGGGAGGAACGTGCTCGCGATCGACCTGCCCGGGCACGGGCGCAGCGGCGGCGAGGCGGTCGGATCGGTCGATGGGATCGCCGACTGGCTCGCCGCGCTCCTCGACGCGGCGACGCTCGAGCGCGCGGCGATCGTCGGACATTCGCTCGGGTCGCTCGCGACGCTCGCCTGCGCGGCGCGGCATCCGGCGCGCGTGGAGAAGATCGCGCTGCTCGGTCCGGCGGTGCCGATGGAAGTCAGCGAGGAGTTGCTTGCCGCCGCGAAGGCGGATGACCACGTCGCCTACGAGCTCATCAACGGCTGGTCGACGAGCCCGGGCAAGCAGCTCGGCGGCAACACGGTCCCCGGCCAGTGGCTGCTCGGCAATGGCCTGCGGCTCTTGGAGCGGACGCGTCCCGGCGTGCTCCACGCCGATCTTGCCGCATGCCAGGCATGGACCGGCGGCCTCCATGCTGCCGCGGCCGTGCGTTGTCCAACGCTCGTCGTGCTCGGCGCGCGCGACCTGATGACGCCGCCGCGCGCGGCGAAGGCGCTCATCGAGACGGTCGCGGACGTGCGCGTGACGACCCTTCCCGACACGGGCCACGCGATGATGGCCGAGCAGCCTGACGCGGTGCTCGACGCGCTGCGCGGGTTTCTCTAGCGTCAGCGCGCCGCCGGGCCGCCCCAAGGCGCGCGCCCCCTCGGGGGGAGGCGCGCTTGCGCGCTTCGGGGGGATCACAGCGCGCCGCCGGGCCGCCCCAAGGCGCGCGCCCCCTCGGGGGGAGGCGCGCTT
>JBDTNO010000236.1:0-4945 GCA_039933715.1 Betaproteobacteria bacterium | reverse complement strand
TGGTTGGATAGCGTGCCGAAAATCCGCTTGTTGGCCGGCGAAGTGCAGCGCGATCGCTGGCTCACGCGAGAAGAAGCCAACCGCTTGTTGGCCGGATGTGCGCCGCATCTTGCGGCGTTGGTGCGCTTTGCACTGGCCACCGGCTGCCGGGCGCGCGAGATTACCGGATTGGAATGGAACCGGGTCGATCTCGGACGGCAAACGGCGTGGCTCGACCGCACTAAAAATGGAACGCCGCGTGGCGTACCGCTGAATGGCGATGCGATGGCCGTGCTCGAAGCCCAGTGCGGCAAGCACCCGGTGTTCTGCTTTACCTATCGCGGCGAGCCGATCGGTTGGGATGTCACCAACACCGCTTGGCAGACGGCGTTACGCAAAGCCGACATTCACGACTTTCGCTTCCATGATCTGCGCCACACTTGGGCGTCGTGGCACCGGCAAGCCGGTACCAGCTGCGATGAGCTGAAGGACTTGGGGGGCTGGAAGAGCAGGTCGATGGTAGATCGCTATGCCAAATTTGCAACGGAGAATCTGCGGGTAGCCGCCACCAGGATTGAGACCATGCGTGCCGCGAACGTGATTCCTATGTCACGTTTTTGTCACGTTGAGGAAACCAAAAAGGCCAGCGGTGATCGCTAGCCCTTTGATTTTTTTGGCTCCCCGACCAGGGCTCGAACCTGGGACCTGCGGATTAACAGTCCGTCGCTCTACCAGCTGAGCTATCGGGGAAGCGGAAAACGGCAGCCTTCAATTATAGCATCGGGTGCCAGGCCGGATCTGCGCGCCCCGAAGGCCTCACTTGCGATCGCTGCGAAGGTACGGCGCCGCCTTGCGCAGATAGTGGATCATCGACCACAGCGTGAGGATCACCGCGACCCACAACGCGATCGTGCCGAGGAGCGGCGTCGACACGAACGGGATGAGCGGCTCGTAGAGCAGCAGCGCGATGATCGCGGTCATCTGCGCGGCGGTCTTGAGCTTGCCGACGAACGCGACCGCGACACTCTTGCCCGCGCCGAGCTCGGCCATCCATTCGCGCAGCGCCGAGATCGCGATCTCGCGGCCGATGATGATGATCGCGAGGTATGCGTCCGCTCGTCCTAGCGCGACGAGCAGGATCAGCGCGGCGGCGACCATCAGCTTGTCGGCGACCGGGTCGAGGAACGCGCCGAACGCGCTCGTGAGGCCTAGCCGGCGCGCGAGCCATCCATCCAGCCAGTCGGTCAGCGCGGCGAAGGCGAAGATGCCCATCGCGAGCCAGTTCTTGCCCGCCGGGGCGAGCCAGGCATCGGGCAGATAGTAGACGCCGACGAAGACCGGGATCAGCAGGATCCGCAGCCATGTCAGTGTCGTCGGGATGTTGAGCGGCATCGTTCCGGGCGCGTCGGCGCGATTCTACTCCGCGTCACCGCGTGGTCCCTCGCACGCGGGATGCCCGCGGTCGCACACCGTTGGACGCCGCGCGCCGAGCGGGGCCGCATGCGACGGCCGCTCGCGACGATCGGACACGTCGACGCGCGGTCGCCGCGCGCGTGCGGCGTACCATGGCGCCCGATGACTCACCGCTATCCGCCGCGCCTCGAAGCGTTGACGACGCTGCGCTTCGTCGCGGCGGCGATGGTGGTGGCGGCTCACGGGTCGGGTCGCTTCGACGTGCCGCTCGGCATGGCCTGGCCTTACGCGTTCGCCGGGGCGCTGTCGTTCTTCTTCGTTCTGTCGGGATTCGTGCTTGCCTACAACTACCCCGACCTGGCGGGCGGAGCGCCGATCCGCCGCTTCCTCGTGCTGCGAGTGGCGCGCATCTGGCCGATGCACCTGGCGGGAATCGCGGTCGCGCTCGCGGTGATTCCGGCCGCGTCGTGGGTGTTCCCGGGCATCGACATCACGCTCGCCGCCGTGCTGGTCCTCACGCTGACGCAGACATGGTTCGTGCTGGTTGCCGGTTATGCAGGCGCCTTCAACCCGCCGTCGTGGACGCTGTCGGTCGACCTGGCCCTCTACCTGGCGTTCCCGTGGCTCCTCGCGCGCGTCCGCGTCGCCCCGTGGCGCGCGCTGGCGTTCGCCTGCGCCGCGAGCGTCGCGTGTCCGCTGATCGCCACCGTGCTCGGCCCGCTCAACCGGGGCGACCCGGTAACGAGCTGGAACTGGTACATGCTCGATCGCATGTTCCCGGTCGCGCGCCTGGCCGAGTTCGTTCTCGGCATGGCGATCGCCCGGACGTTGCCTCAGGCGCGCATGCACCTTCCATCGTCGCGCGCCGCGGCGACGCTCGTCGAGATCGGCGTTCTCGCGACGGTCGGCGTCTGTCTGGCGTGGATGCATCGCGTGCTGGACCTCGCGCCGTGGATCGGTCCCGCGTTGCCCGACTGGCTCGGACAGGTCGGGATCGCGCCGCTCGGCGCGCTCGCGATCGTCGTCCTCTCGCATGGGCGTGGCATCGTCTCCGCGGCGCTCGCGTCGCGACCCGCGGTGCTCCTCGGCAACCTCGGCTTCGCGGTCTACATCATCCACCTGCCGTTCCTGACGCTTGATTGGCCGCGCCTCGCCGCGTCCATCGGTCGCTGGCCTGCGGTCGCGGTCGCCTCCGCGGCGTTGCTCGCGACCGCACTCACCCTGTACCGGGGCGTCGAGCTGCCCGCGCGCCGCGCGATCATTCGCGCCTACGAGCGCCGGGAGGCAGCCGGCGCCGCCGCGGCGAGCAGGCTGCCGACGTCGTAGTCGAAACGGGATCGTTCGGCGAGATCGCGTACGGTCAACTCGCGCACCCCGAAGCGCCGCACGACATCGTGGAGATTCGCGTCCGGGACGTGCGTCCAGAGCGCGCGATCGCCTTGCTCGTTTCGCAACGCTTCGAGCGCGACCATCGCCCGGAAGAGTTCGCCCATCGATGTCGGCGCGAGACGGATCGTGACCGGCCGCCGCGGAACGAAAGCATGGCGACGGAGCGCGTCGGCGAGGGCGGCGGCGTCGAGGATCGCCACTCCGGTATGCGCGTCGCCTTCGCCATAGAACGCGAGCACCCGGCCGTCGTGCACGACGAGCGAGCTCACGTAGAGCACGCCAGCCTTCTGGCCCGGCGCGGCATCTCGCCCGTCCAGCAACACGCCGGTCGCGGCTACGATGTCGAGCTTCTCGTCGAGCAGCATCGCGCCTTGCACATAGCGCTCGTCGACGCGGGCGTGCCAGAAGCCCAGGTGGCCGCCCTCGAACGGCACGAGGTTCGACGAGTTGGACAAGGACGCGGGAAATCCGGTCGGCCACGCGAGATGGTCACGTTTGCACACCCGCCAGCGGCCCCCGCCTTCGCGCGCGAGGATCGTCAACGGCTCGAGGCGGTAGAGGCAATGGAGCTCGCCGTGGTGCTCGAACAGCACCCAGTTCTTCTCGATCCGAGTCGTCGCGAACGGCATCTCGAGCTCGCCGACGAACGTGATCGACGTCTCGTCGGCGCGCGCGAGCACCGGCCGGATCCTGTCAGCGTGCACCATCGTGTGCACGACGAGCGTCTCGCCGCGATGCCGGATCGAGCGGAAATCCTCGATGCGTGCGTCGTCGGAGTACCCGATGCGCCGCAGCGTGCGGTGCGCGACGACGTCGAGCGTGCGCGGATCGACGACGATCCGCTCGGCGTGCACGATCGACGTGAACCGGTAGTCGATCTCGCGCCGCGCGATCAGCACGATCGCGTCGCCCTCGACGATCGCCCCCGGGTTGTAGACGCCGCCGTCGCTGCCGGGCAGGTCGCCGCGCGAGACGATGCGATGGCGCGTCGCAGTCGGCGTCATAGCGTCGCCAACGGAACGTCGTCGAACCAGTGCCTGACCGGGAAGCGCCGCCGGGTCCGGTCGAAGGTCCCGGGCGTCAAGTCCGCGAGCCAGTAGTAGTTTCCGTGCGTCGCCGGCGACTCGGTCCCGAGCACGATGTCGAGCAGCATCTGCGAGCTGTCGAAATTGCCGTTGGTGCGTCGCGCCGGCACGCCGAACTCCGCGAGCCGTTCGAGGTACGCGTCCGGCGGCAGGACGCGGTCTTCGCGAACCAGCCGCGAACGCGAATTGTGATCCTGGCTCTTGACGATCGTCATCGAGCGGTCGTAGTGCAAGTCGATGCCGGCGTACCCCATGCGGATGCCGAGCTGGCAGTCCTCGAACCCGATCGTGTCGCAGAGCTCGTCGAAGCCGTTGACCGCGAGCAGCGCCTCGCGCGGCGCGGCGAAGGTCGGCGTGTAGAGCTGACCGCCGTACACGCGGACCGGTCGCGCGTCGTCGCCGCCGCTCCAGCGCCCGTCGAGGCCGTCCGGCTCCAGGCGGCTTTCGACCAGGAGATTGTCCTCGACTGTCATGCCCCAGTGACGCTGGAAGGCGCCGGTCACGGCATGGCCGTGCCTCGCCGCGCGCTCGATCCCGCGCCACCATCCCGGCATCGGCACCGAGCAGTCGTCCGCGAACACGACGTACGGCGCTCGCGCGTACGCGATACCGCCGTTGCGCGCGCTGGCTGCGGAGAAGAAGTCGCGCCGCGTCACGCGATGCGGTCCCTGGTAGGGCGACGGCTTGGGCGGCACGTGCCGGAGCTCGAATCGCCCCCGGACGGCCGCCTCGAAGCGCTCGGTCCGCGCGGCGTCGCAGTGGCTGTCCACGAGGAGCACCTCGACGTCGGCGTCGTCGGGCAGCTGACGCGCCAGGCCGTCGGCGAACCAATGGAAGGCCGGGTCTTCGCGCGCGGTCGTGTAGACGACACTGATCCGCGGCGCGCTCATCGGGGACGATCCCGCTCGCGGGGCATGAGCGCGTCGGCGGCACTGCGCCCTCCGTACGTCGCCGGCGTCGACCGCTCGACCGCGGCACGCGCGCACCGTCGTTCGCGGACGGCAAGGGGAAGGGGCGTGGGGAGCGAGGGCATGCGGTAGCGCGGTGCGCGCGCAAGATACAACGTCGCTACGCGCGAC
>JBDTNO010000235.1:0-4970 GCA_039933715.1 Betaproteobacteria bacterium | reverse complement strand
GCGTGGCCAGCGTATCGAAATTGAACGGCCGCAACACGAGCGTGGCCGGCAGCTCCTTCATCACGTCGACGAACACGAGCAGCGCCGCCGCGGCCGCGCTGCGGCGGAGCAGCGGCGCGTGCACGCGCCGGAACGTCTCGGCGGCCCCGGCGCCGAGGCTGCGCGCCGCGGTGTCCATCGCCGGCGTGATGCGGGCGAAACCGGGCTCGATGCCGTTCCACGCGACGGCGAAATAGCGCACCTGGTACGCGTAGACGAGCGCCACCGTCGTTCCGGTGAGGAGCAGGCCGGGGCTCGCGCCGGACGGTCCGCGCACGAGGTCCGCGATCCACCCGTCGATCGCGCCGAGCGGGAGCAGCACGCCGACGGCGAGCACGGTGCCCGGCACCGCGTAGCCCAGCGTCAGCACCCGCGCTGCCATCCGGGCGATCGGCCCCGGCGAGAGCCGCAGCGCGTAGGCGACGACGACCGCGAACATCACGGCGATCACCGAGGCGATCCCGGCGACGCGCACGCTGTTCCACGCCCAGTCGACGAACCGCGGCGAGAGCGCGATGTCGGGCTCGGCATGGACGAGGCGGAGAAGCAGCGCGACCGGCAGCGCGAAGCCGACGATCACCGGGATCGCGCACAGCGTGGTGAGCGCCGCGCCGCGGCCGCCGCCGATCCACGGCCGCGGATCGGACGCGACGCTGCTGGCGCGGGGCGCGCCGATGCTGCGCGCGGGTCCGCGGGACGCGCGTTCGAGCATGATGGCCAGCAGCACGAAACCGAGCAGCGTCGCGGCGAGTTGCGCGGACGCCGCGCGGTCCCCGAGCGAGAACCACGCGCGGTAGATGCCGGTCGTGAACGTGTCGACGGAGAAGTAGGCGACGGTGCCGAAATCGGACAGCGTCTCCATCAGCGCGAGCGCGATGCCGCCCGCGATCACCGGCAGCGCGAGCGGCAGCTCGACCCGCCAGAAAGCGCGCCGGCGATCGAGCCCGAGCGTGCGCGCCGCCTCGACGAACGCCGTCGGGCGATCGACGAACGCCGTGCGCGCGAGCAGGTAGACATATGGATAGAGCGTGAACACGAACACCGTCGCCGCGCCCGGGAGCGAGCGGACCTCCGGGAACCAGTAGTCGTCGCGCGACCAGCCGAACGCCTCGCGCAGCGCCGTCTGCACCGGTCCCGCGTACTGGAGGAGGTCGGTGTACGCGTACGCCATCACGTAGGCGGGCATCGCGAGCGGGAGGAGCAGCCCCCATGCGAAGAACGCGCTGCCGCGGAAGCGGAACTGCGCGACCGCCCAGCCGGTCAGCGTGCCTCCGAACGCGACGCCGGCGCCGACCAGCACGGCGAGCGCCAGCGTGTTGCCCGCGTAGCGCGGCAGGACCGTGTCGGCGAGGTGCGCCCACGTCGCGCCAGCGCCGGGCGCGATGCCGCGCGCGACGACAGCGACGACGGGAAGCGCCGCGGCGAGCGCGAGTGCCGCCGCGACGACGACGAGCGTGCGCTTCTCCCTCACGACGGCGAAGTCGAAGTTCGCCCGGCTCCCGCACGCGGGAGTCGGGCGGGGTCGAGGGCATCGACGCCACGTCGCACCATCGCCCGATTATAGGGGGCGCTATAATCGGGAGGACGCTCGACGCTTTTGGCAACGCACGTCCGGCGGGCCGCGACGCCAACGGCCAGGGCGGTGCGCGGACCCGACCGCGCGGCCTGCCCTCCATGCGTATCCTCCTTTCGAACGACGACGGCTATTTCGCGCCCGGCCTCGAGGCGCTCGCCGCCGCGCTCGCTCCCCATGCCGAGATCACGGTCGTCGCGCCGGAGCGCGACCGCAGCGGCGCGTCCAATTCGCTCACGCTCGACCGCCCGCTGATGGTGCGGCGCGCGTCCAACGGCTTCCTGTTCGTCAACGGCACGCCCACCGATTGCGTCCACCTCGCGGTCACCGGGCTCCTCGACGCGTTGCCCGACATGGTGATCTCGGGCATCAACCTCGGCGCGAACATGGGCGACGACACGATCTACTCGGGCACGGTGGCCGCGGCGACCGAGGGCTTCCTGCTCGGCATCCCGTCGATCGCGATCTCGCTCGCGTCGAAGACCGCGACGCATTTCGAGTCCGCCTGCGACGTCGCGATCGACCTCGTGCAGCGCCATGCCAGGACGCCGGCCGGCGCGTGGCTCCTCAACGTCAACGTGCCCGACGTGCCGCGCGGCGAGGTCCGTGGCACGGCGATCACGCGACTCGGCCGGCGGCACAAGGCCGAGGACACGATCAAGATGAAGAACCCGCGCGGCGAGACCGTCTACTGGGTCGGCGCCTCCGGTCCCGCCGCAGATGCGGGCGAGGGGACCGATTTCCACGCGATCGAACACCGCCGCGTGTCGGTCACGCCGCTGCAGATCGACCTGACGCACCGCGATCGCATGGACGAGGTCGCGGGCTGGCTCAAGAGGTAAGCTCGCCGTCGGGGAGGGCGATGGGCACGCACGGGACCGGGATGACGTCGGCGCGCACGCACGCGCGCATGGTCGAACGGCTTCGCGAGTCGGGCATCCGCGACGAGGTCGTGCTGTCGGCGCTGCTGGCGGTGCCGCGCCACCGCTTCGTCGACGAGGCGCTCGCGATCCGCGCGTACGACGACGTCCCGCTCCCGATCGGCCACGGGCAGACGATCTCGCAGCCCTGGGTCGTCGCGCGCATGACCGAGCTGGCGCGCAACGGCCGCGAGCTCGACGGCGTCCTCGAGATCGGGACCGGCTGCGGCTACCAGACGGCGGTGCTCGCGCACATCGCGAAGCGTGTGTGGACGGTCGAGCGCATCGGCGCGCTGGTCGCGAAGGCGCGCCGCAACCTGCAGGCGCTGAAGTGCAACAACGTCGCTCTCAAGCACGGCGACGGCAGCGCCGAGCTCGGCGAGGAGCTGTCGGTCGACGCGATCGTGGTTACGGCCGGCGCCACCCATCTGCCGACCAAGCTCCTGCGCTACCTGAAGCCCGGCGGCCGCATGGTGATCCCGCTCGCGGCCAGCGAGGAGGGAGAGCGCGGCGTCCAGTACCTGACGCTGATCGAGGCGGCGCCGGGCGGTTTCCGGGAACAGCGCCTCGATGCGGTAAGATTCGTGCCACTGCTGCCCGGTCTCGCCTGACGCGACACCCGAGTCCGTGGGCGTCCGTGCAACGCGATGACGACGACACGAACGACGCACCGACCGAGGCCCGCATCGCGCGCGATCGCGCTCATGGTGATCGCCGTCCTCGCCGCCGGCTGCGCCTCGCGCACGCCCGCTCCGATCGTGGAACGCGCCACGGTCCCGCCGCTTCCGCCCCCGACCGTCGCGCCGCCGATGACGCCGCAGCTCGCCGTCGTCCCCTCTCCCCCGACCGCGCCGGTCGCGCCACCGACCTACATCGTCAAGCGCGGCGACACGCTGCGCCAGATCGCGCTCGAGCATGGCGTCGACGTCCGCGAGCTCGCCGCGTGGAACAACCTCGAGAACGTCAACCTGATCCGCGTCGGGCAGGCGCTGCGGCTCACGGCGCCCGGCAGCGAAGCGGTCGCCGCGACGGCCTCGACGTCCGCGGCCGCTGCAGCCGGCACGACGACGACGCCGTTGCGCACGGCGCCGCCGATCGCCGCGGGCGAAGCGCGTCCGACCTCCGCGCCAATACCGTCGCGGGCGAGCGACGGCCTCACGAGAAGCGGCCCCAAGGCGATCAAGGAGCCCTGGTCGGAGCAGGCGATGCGCGAGGTCGCGCGGAGCGGCGGCGGACTCGACGCGCTGATCGCGAAGGTCGAGCCGTCGTTGCCGGCGCCACCGCCCGTCACGCCGATCCCGCCCGCGGGCACGCCGGCGACTGCCACGGCACCGGCCACGCCTTCCACTGCCGGCGCCGCGCCCGCCCCATCGCCCGGCGACGATGAAGGCCTCGACTGGGTGTGGCCGGCGAAGGGGCGGCTCGTCGCGCAGTTTTCGGAGGGTGCGAGCCTCAAGGGCATCGACATCGGCGGCGCGAACGGGGACGCGGTGGTCGCGAGCGCACCGGGCCGGGTCGTCTACGCGGGCAGCGGGCTGCGCGGCTATGGCAAGCTCGTCATCATCAAGCACAACGCGACCTACCTGACCGCCTACGCGCACAACCGGGACATCCTGGTGAAGGAAGGGCAGTCGGTCGCGCGCGGCCAGAAGATCGCCGAGATGGGCTCGTCCGACGCCGACCGCGTCAAGCTGCATTTCGAGATCCGGCGCCTCGGCAAGCCGATGGACCCGCTGCGATTCCTGCCGCCGGCTTGAAGTTCGTAGGCCCGCGCGTCGCGCCCGCCGGAAGCCGCATCGCGCGCGTCGCGACTCCCGCCCGATGAGCGCCGCGCGTCGCGATCCAGACGCTGACGGCAACACCTGCGCGCCGCACGAATCCGGGCCGCTCCACGACACGCTGACGCGCAGGATCCCTTCGACGAGCCGCAGCCGGGGCTCGCGGCCGATTTCGTCGCAGACGTCGCGCCGCGCTACCTGAACGAGATCGGCCAGCGGCCGCTCTATACGGCCGACAGAGTCGCGCGCCTCGTGCGCGGCAGGAGCAGGTGCTGTCGCCCGACGCGCCGCTCGATCGCGACAGGTCGCTGACAATCGCCTTCGGGGTCGCCGACGAGGACGCGCTCGAGCCCGGGCTCCTGCTTCACCTCGGCGCGCTCGAGCGCTCGGTGGCCGCGTCGCTCTTCGAGCTTCCGGCGCGGTAGCGGCGCGTCATCGAGCGCCGCTACGGACTCGGCAACGCGGAGGTCGCGACGCTCGACGCGATGTCGCGCGAGCTCGGCATCACGCGCGAGCGAGTGCGCCAGATCCAGGTCGAGGCGCTCGAGCGGTTGCGCGCGGAGCTCGACGCGGCCGGCCTCGACCGCGACGTGCAGCTCTAGCGGGGCTAGGGAAGCTCTGCGTAACCCGCGGATGCGCGACGCGTCGGGCGGGTGGGAT
>JBDTNO010000234.1:0-5011 GCA_039933715.1 Betaproteobacteria bacterium | reverse complement strand
CAGGCCGCCGCGCAACAGCAGCCAGGCGCGGCGAACCTCACGGCACGCCCGGCCGCCGCGCCGATCGCCGCCGCCGCCGCGGCTGCCGCAGCCGCGGCGGCTGCCGCATCGCAAACGCGTCCGTTCGCGGACGTGATCAAGGACGCGAAGGAATCGAAGGGCCTGTTCGCGCTGTGGCAGAAGGAAGAGAAGGTGTGGCTCGAGATCGGGCCGGACCAGTTCGACCAGCCGATGTTCTTCTCGGTCAACCTCGCGACGGGGCTCGGCGAAAACTTCCTGTTCGGCGGCCTGATGGGCCGCTCGAGCGTCGCCGAGTTCCGCAAGATCGGCAGCACCGTGCAGCTCGTCGCCAGGAACGAGCGCTATTTCGCGCAGGCGAAGACGCCCGAGGCGGCCGCGGTCGCCGAGGCGTTCTCCGCCAGCCTGCTCGCTTCCGCGCCGGTCGTCTCGCAGCCGCACCCCGAGCGCAAGTCGGTGCTGGTCGAGCTCAATACGTTGCTCTTCAGCGACATCCCCGGCGCCTATGCGCTCCTCGACCGCGCCTATCGGCAGCCCTACGGCTTCGACGCGCGCAACACGTCGATCACGCGCACGCGCGTCTCCGGCGACTCGCTCGGCGTGCAGGTCAACGCGCACTACGCGGTGTCGCGCCTGATGCAACCGCCGCCCGTCGTGTCGCCCGGCGCGCTGGTGCCGTCGGCGCCGGCGACCGTGCCGGATCCGCGCAGCCTGTTCCTCGGCTTCCAGTACAACCTCACCAAGCTCCCCGACGAGCCGATGCGCCCGCGCATCGCCGACCCGCGCGTCGGCTACTTCATGGTGTCGCGCTTCGACTATTCGTCCGACACCAAGCTCACGCCGAACGTCAACTACGTGAAACGCTGGCGCCTCGAGAAGCAGGACCCGGCCGCCGCGCTCTCGCCGCCCAGGCAGCCGATCGTGTTCTGGATCGACCGCAACGTGCCGACGCGCTACCGCGACACGATCGTCGCCGGTGTCGTCGAATGGAACAAGGCGTTCGAGAGGATCGGCTTCCAGGACGCGGTGCAGGCGAAGATCCAGCCAGACGACGCGGACTTCGACACGCTCGACGCGCGCCACGCGTCGATCCGCTGGATGACCTCGGCGCGGCCGATCTTCGGCGGCATCGGCCCGTCGCAGGCCGACCCGCGCACCGGCGAGATCCTCGATGCCGACATCGGCATCGACCCGGTGCGGCTGCGCTACTCGCGCTACCGGCTCGCCGACTCGTCCGGCGCGGGCGCGGCCAACGCGCTGGCCGCGTCGCTGCTCCCGGACAACGCGATGGTCTGCCGGATCGCCGACTTCGTCGCGGAGGAACGCGGGTTCGCGATGGACCTCCTCTCCGCGCGCGGCGTCATCGATCCCGACGGCCCCGACGCCGAGTCGTTCGTGCTCTCCGACCTCAAGGAGGTCGTGATGCACGAGGTCGGCCACGCGCTCGGGCTCACGCACAACTTCCGCGCGTCGACCGTCTACACGCAGGCGCAGCTCAACGACGCGGCGTTCACGAAGAAGAACGGCATTTCCGGCTCGGTGATGGAATACACGCCGATCAACCTCGCGCTTCGCAACGAGCCGCAGGGCGAGTACTCGATGTCCACGCTGGGTCCCTACGACTACTGGGCGGTCGAGTACGCTTACCGGCCGATCGCGCCCGAAAAGGAGGCCGCGGAGCTGGCGCGGATCGCGGGCCGCAGCAACGAGCCGCTGCTCGCCTACGCATACGACGACGAGACCAACCAGGCGATCGACCCGGACGCGACCGCGGGAGACCTCGGTAGCGATCCGCTGGTCTACGCGAACCGGCGGCTGGCGCTCGCGAAGGAGCTGTGGGAGCGCTGGGAGGCGCGGCCGCTCAAGCCGGGCGAGTCGTACGCGTCGCTCCGGCGCAACATCTCGCGCGGCATCACGCAGGTGCGCGAGAGCGGCCTGCTCGCCGCGCGCCATATCGGCGGCATCAGCGTGCTGCGCGACTCGGCGGGCTCGGGGCGCACGCCGATGAACCCGGTGTCGCTGGCGAAGCAGCGCGACGCGCTGAAGCTGATCGAGAGCGGCGTGTTCTCCGCGGACAGCTTCCGGTTCAAGCCCGAGTTCCTGCGCAGCCTCTCGGTCGACTTCCTCGACCGCGGCGACACCTACGACACCGGCCTCACGCCGGCGGGCTTCGACTATTCGCTGCCCACGCAGGTGCTGGTCGCGCAGAAGTCCGTGCTCGACCGCGTGATGAGCGAGGTGGTCGCGCAGCGGCTGCTCGACGCCGAGGACCGTGTCGACAAGCCGGGCGACGCGGTGCAGCTCGCCGAGGTCTATGCGACGGTGCATCGCGCGATCTGGAGCGAGCTCCGCACCGCGCAGGACATCCCGCTGATGCGCCGCAACCTGCAACGCGAGCACGCCGCGAAGCTCGCGACCGCGCTGCTCCGCCCCTCGTCCTCGATGCCGGCCGACGCGCGCGCGCTGATGCGCGCGGACGCCAAGGTGTTGCGCGGCGAGATCGCCACGGCGTCGGGACGGAAGCACTGGCCCGCGGCGGCGTCCGCTCATCTCGCCGAGAGCCTCACGATGCTCGACGAGGCGCTGAAGGCCCCGCTCGTGCGCTCGACCATCTGACGCGGCGCCGGAGATGGCCAACCACCGGGCGCAGGCCTCGTTCACGCTGATGCCGCCCGACAACCGCGCGCTCGCGAACCTGTGCGGGCCGCTGGACGCGAACCTGCGGCAGGTCGAGGCCGCCTGCGACGTCTCGATCGCGCGTCGCGGCGGCTCGTTCACGATCGCCGGCGAGCCGGAGCGCGCCGCGCGGGCGCGCACCGCGCTCGAGCGCTTCTACGCGGCGGCGGAGAAGCCGCTGTCGGTCGACGACATCCAGCTCGGCCTCGTGGAGCTCGCGACGCGCGGCGTCCGCGCGGCCGGCGCGGACGGCGACGACGGGCCGGCGCTGCGAACGCGCCGCGCCGACCTGCACGGGCGAACGCCCAACCAGGTCGCCTACCTCGCGGCGATCCAGTCGCACGACATCACGTTCGGCATCGGGCCCGCGGGCACCGGCAAGACCTACCTCGCCGTCGCGTGCGCGGTGGACGCGATCGAGCGAGGCGCCGTCAAGCGCCTCGTGCTCGTCCGCCCGGCGGTCGAGGCGGGCGAGCGGCTCGGCTTCCTGCCCGGCGACCTCGCGCAGAAAGTCGATCCCTATCTTCGTCCGCTCTACGACGCGCTCTACGACCTGATGGGCTTCGACAAGGTCGCGACGCTCTTCGAGCGGCAGACGATCGAGGTCGCGCCGCTGGCCTACATGCGCGGGCGCACGCTCAACCACAGCTTCATCATCCTCGACGAGGCGCAGAACACGACGCCCGAGCAGATGAAGATGTTCCTGACGCGCATCGGCTTCGGCACGCGCGCGGTCATCACCGGCGACGTCACGCAGATCGACCTCGCGCGCGGCAGCAAGAGCGGCCTCATCGAGGCGGACCGCGTGCTGAAGGACGTGCGCGGCCTCGCGTTCTGCCGCTTCACCAGCGCCGACGTCGTGCGCCATCCGCTCGTCCAGAAGATCATCGATGCGTACGAGCGCGACACGGCGCCCTGACGGGCGTGCGGGAGGCCGCGCGCCGTCGACGGCCCCGCGGCTCGCGCTGGCGGTGCAGTACGCGGTCGCGCGCACCGGGCTGCCGGCGGCGGCGACGCTGCGCCGCTGGGCGTCCGTGGCGCTGGAGCGCGACGTGGGCGCGACGCTGCGCCTGGTGGGCGCCGCCGAGGGGCGCCGGCTCCATGCGCTCTACCGCGGAGGCGACCACGCGACCAACGTGCTGACGTTCGTGTACGATGACGCCGTTCCGCTCGCAGGGGACATCGTGCTGTGCGTGCCGGTCCTCCGGCGCGAGGCGAAGGCGGGCGGGCGGACGCTCCGCGCGCATTGCGCGCACCTCGTCGTGCACGGGATGCTCCATCTGCAGGGCCACGACCATGCGACGCCGCGCGATGCGGCGCGCATGGAGGCGCGCGAGACCGCGCTGCTCGCATCGCTCGGCTTCGCCGAGCCCTACGCGTCCCAGGCCTGAAAGCCCGCATGGCCTCGCTCGGACCCGACGACCGCGAAGCGCCCAAGCCCTCGCTCCTCGAGCGATTGTCCGCGCTCCTGACGCGCGAGCCCGAGGACCGCGAGGAGCTGCTCGACCTCCTGCGCGGCGCGTTCGAGCGCCGGCTGCTGGACGCCGACGCGCTGTCGATGATCGAGGGCGTGCTGTCGGTCTCGGAGATGTCGGTGCGCGAGGTGATGATCCCGCGCTCGCAGATGGACTGCGTGTCGATCGACGACGAGCCCGAGGCGTTCATCCCGGTCGTGATCGAGACCAAGCACTCGCGCTTCCCGGTGATCGGCGAGAGCAAGGACGACGTCGTCGGCATACTGCTGGCGAAGGAGTTGCTCAACTACTATCGCAACCCCGAGGGGTTCACGCTGCGCGACACGCTGCGGCCCGCGGTGTTCGTGCCCGAGTCGAAGCGCCTCAACGTGCTGTTGCGCGAGTTCCGCAGCAACCGCAACCACATCGCGATCGTCGTCGACGAGTATGGCGGCGTCTCGGGCCTCGTGACGATCGAGGACGTGCTCGAGCAGATCGTCGGCGACATCGAGGACGAGTACGACTTCGACGAGACCGAGGACAACATCATCGCCGAGGGCGCCGGGCGCTTCCGGGTGAAGGCGCAGACCGAGATCGCCGACTTCAACGCGCGCTTCGGCAGCCAGCTCTCCGACGACGCAGTCGACACGGTCGGCGGGCTCGTCGTGCATGCGTTCGGCCGGCTGCCCAAGCGCGGCGACGCCGTGACGATCGGCGAGTTCCGTTTCCGCGTGGTGCGCGCGGACAGCCGGCGCATCCACACGCTGCAGGTCGAGAAGGCCGCGCCCTCGCCGGCCGCTCAGCCGTCGCCCTAGGGAAGCTCTGCGTAACCTCACGGCGCGCGCGGACTCGCATGCACGAAC
>JBDTNO010000233.1:0-5017 GCA_039933715.1 Betaproteobacteria bacterium | reverse complement strand
GATCGCGGTCGCGACCGCGCCCCCGGCGAGCGACCCCAGCGGCGCGGCGGCCACCGTGAGGAAGCGCATCGTCGCCGTCATGCGCCCGAGCAGCCGGTCCGGCGTGATCGCCTGGCGCAGCGACATGTAGTGGATGCCGAACAGCACGCCGCCGAAGTCGAACAGCAGCATCACGAGGCCGAGCGCGACCGTCGCGACCCACACGGGACCGGTGACGAGGCCGTAGAGCTGCCAGGCGATCGCCGTCGCAGTCAGCGCGTGGACGATCATCGGGCCGACGCCGAAGCGCGCGGCGAAGCGCTCGGCCGTCGCGGCGGCCAGCACGCAGCCGAGCCCGCCGAACACGTAGGCGAGACCGATCGCACCCGCGGACAGGCCGAGGTCGCGCGTCGCGAACAGGATCAGCACCGCGAGCTGCGCGTGATGCAGTAGCTGCCACAGCCCGGCGAGCCACGCGAGCGACCACAGCGTCGGATTGCGCCGCACGAGCTTCAGCCCCTCGGCGATCTCGTGCGCGACGCCGGTGCGGGGGCCCGGATGCGGCACGTCGCTCGGCACGCGCAGGTGGCGCAGCATCAGCGCCGAGACGACGAACGAGACCGACGTGACGAGGATCGCGAACGGCGCGGTCAGCGCCTGGATCAGCACGCCCGCGATGCCCGCGCCGACCAGCGCCGCGCCGGTTTCGCCGAGCGAGATCTTCGCGTTCGCCTCGACCAGGCGACGGCGTCCCGCCATTTGCGCGAGCAGCACCTGGTAGGCGGCGCCGCCGACGACGTTCTGGATTCCGCAGACGAAGCCGACCGCGTAGAGCACCTCGATCGAAAGCGATCCGCCGAACGCGGCGATCGGGACCGCGGCGAGCGCGAACGCGCGACCCAAGTCGGCCACGATGACGATCGGCAACTTTCGGATGCGGTCGATCAGCACGCCGGCATGCAGCGACACCAGCGCGAACGGCAGCGTCTCGAGCGCGATCAGCACGCCCATCTCGAGCGGCGTGGCGTGCAGCATCAGCGCCGCCGTGAGCGGCAGCGCGAGGTTCGTGATCTGCGCGCCGAACGAGGCGATCGTCAGCGACAGCCACATGCGCCGGAAATCGGCGGACAGCCAGAGCCCGGTGAACCTGCGGCCGAACCGGCGTCGGAGCGTTCCCATCGATGCGATTCCGTCCGCTCGCGTTCGCGCGCATGGCCGCGTGCCGAGCGGATCGGGCGCGCGGCCACGGACGCGTTCTTCGCGTCCGGGCGCTGCATGACGGCGGGAGCGGGAGCGTGAAACGGACCGATCCGGAAACCCGCCGTGTCCCGGCGGATTTCCGACGGAGACGACCTACTTCGAAACGACTGCTGCGCGGTCGCGGCCGGGAGGGACCGCGATGCCGATGCTCGACGCGACGACGGCCGCCGCGCCGCGTTGCGCGGCGGGATGGTCGGGCGCGGGGAGTCGATGCACGGGAAGCTCCATGGCGATCAGGCCGCCAGTGTACGCCCGGGCGGCGCTCGTTCGCCACCGTCGCGGCGATCGCGAACGCCCGCCGAACCGGCGTTGTCGCGCAAAAGCAACGTCGGCGCGAAGCGCGCGCGACGGTCGTCCCTGGTCATCGGCCGGCCGCGCGCCGCTTCGCGGGGTCGACGTCGAGGTACGGAAACGGATGCTGCGTGTAGCCGCTGTATTTGTAGCTGGTGATCCACGGCTGCACGAGCACGTTCTCGTAGCGGAAGACCGTGATGTTCCAGGGCGCGTACACGGTGACGAGCTCGTTCATCCGCTGCATGATGCGCTCGCGCTCCGGGCCGTAGGGCAGCGAGCGCGCCTGCTCGTAGAGCTTGTCGTATTCGGGCAGCCGGAAACGCGCCAGGTTCGAGAAGCCGGAGTTCCCGCCATAGAGGAGGCCGAGGAAGCCGAAGCCTTCGGGCGTCGTGTTGATGTTGCCGAGCGTGAACATCTGGAGCTGGCCGAGGCGCGCGGCCTTCAGGAGGTCCGGCCATTTCTGCTTGACGAACTCGACCTTGAGGCCGATCGCGTCGGTGCTGCGCTTGCGAAGCTCGTCGTACTGGCGATCGATCGCCGACGGGGCGGAGGCGAGCTTCAGCACCAGCGGCTTGCCGTCGGGCGTCTCGCGCCAGCCGTCGCCGTCGCGATCCTTGTAGCCGAAGCGGTCGAGCAGCGCCTTCGCGGCGGAGGGATCGTAGACCTTGCGGTTCTCGAGCTTCGGATCGTGGCCGGAGACCGTGGGCGGGATCACCTGCGTCGCCGGAAACGCCTGGCCCTGCCGGATCACCCGCACTTCCTCGTCGACGTTGTAGCCGAGCGAGAACGCGCGGCGCAACGCGACCTTCTCCGGCGTGTAGCCGCCGACGAGCGGGTCCTCCATGTTGAAATAGGTGTAGGTGATCGCCGGCTGCACGCCGCGCGAGAGCGTGATGCCCCTCTCGGCGAGCCTGGGCTTCAGCTTCGCGGGAGGATCCATCACCATCCATACGAGATCGGTCGGCGTGGCCGTGTAGTCGAGCTCGCCGCCTTCGAACGCGAGAAGGCGCGGATTGCTCTCCTCGATGACCGAGATCTCGACGCGGCCGGCGAACGGGATGCGCTTGCCCTTGTATTTCGCGACGAGCGCGCGATCGGCGGGATCGCTGCTGTCGGGGAAACGCTCGTCGCGGAAGGTCGGGCTCGCCTCGAGCACGATGCGCTGTCCGCGCCGCCATTCCTTGAGCCTGTACGGGCCCGTGCCGACCGGGTTCGCCATCACCCAGCCCGAGCCGTCCCCATAGGCTTCGACCACCTCGCGCGCGACCGCCGCGGCGGCCGTCGTCGTCAGGTTCGCCATGAGCTCGGTGTCCGGGAAGCTGAGCTTCATCCGGATCGTGTAGCGGTCGACCGCCTGCAACCCCGCGATCACTTTGTCGTAATCGAACTTGCCGCCTTCCCTGGTGCCGTTGACGAGGTCGTCCATCCCCTCGAAACGCCCGTCGAACATCTGCATCGAATTGCTGCGCATGCGCGGGTCCATCACGCGCTTCCACGAATAGACGTAGTCGTACGCGGTCAGTTCGCGCTTCCGGCCCTTGAACGCCGGGTCGTCGGCGAAAGTGATGCCCGGCTTGATCCGGATCGTCCACACTTTCCCGCCGTCGCTGACCTCGGGCAGGGCGACCGCGGTGTTCGGGATCAGCTTGTAGGGGCGCGCGAGGTAGTCGTACTTGTACGGCGTGTCGAAGATCACGCGGTTGACGGCGTTCGAATAGATGTCGCCGGCCGCCTGGGGGTCGAAGCCGGTCTCGGCCGTCGGGAATACCGCGCGGATCACCTTCGCCGGATCCGGCTGCGCGCGAGCGAGCGGCGCGGCGGCGACCGCGAACGCCATGACGACGAGCGCGATGCGCAAGCGCGACCCGGTGCGAGGCACAGGGCCGGTGCCCGATACCGTCCGAAGGTTTTTTCCCATGGGCTGCTTCATCCTCGCAAGAGCTTCGCCACGTCGGGCTCGAGCTCCTTCGGCTCGGTCTTCGGCGCGAAGCGCTCGACGACGTTGCCTTCGCGGTCGACCAGGAACTTGGTGAAGTTCCACTTGATCGCCTCGGAGCCGAGCAGCCCCTTCTTCGCCGACTTGAGGTGCTTGAACAGCGGCGACGCCTTATCGCCGTTCACGTCGACCTTCGCGAACATCGGGAAGGTCACGCCGTAGTTGAGCTCGCAGAACTGCTCGATCGCCTTCTCGTCGCCGGGCTCCTGCGCGCCGAACTGGTTGCACGGGAAGCCCAGCACCTCGAGCCCCTTGCCGTGAAGCTTTTCGTAGAGCGCTTCGAGCCCCTTGTACTGCGGCGTGAAGCCGCATTCGCTCGCGGTGTTGACGATCAGGAGCACCTTGCCCTTGTAGCGCGAGAGTTCGACCGGCTTGCCGTGGATGTCGTCGACGCTGAGGTCGTAGAGGGAGGTCATGTCGTGGGTCCCGGAGTGGGGGCGAGCCAGTCTGGGTTTGGTGCGCGGCTCGCCGTGCCGATCATCGCCCGAGCAGCGCGACGGGTGGAAAGCCAGCGCGGGACGACGATCAGGCGCCAGGCGCGCCGAACCCGCCCCCCCCCGGCGTGCGGATCACGAACACGTCGCCCGCTCGCATCTCGACCTTGAACGTCGCGCCGTAGTCCTCGCGCGATCCGTCCGCACGTTCGACCCAGTTCTCCCCCAGCGCGCCCGGCGCCCCCCCGTCGACGCCGAACGGCGCGACGCGCCGGTGGTTGGCGAGCATCACCGCCGTCATTGCCTCGAGGAATCGCACGCGACGCTCGCCGCCGTCTCCGCCGCGGTGGCGCCCGGCGCCTCCGCTGCCGCGCCGAATCGCATACGAGTCGAGCCGCACCGGGAACCGCCACTCGAGCACTTCGGGATCGGTGAGCCGCGAGTTGGTCATGTGCGTCTGCACGACGCTCGTGCCGTCGAAGTCCGGTCCTGCGCCCGAGCCGCCGGAGATCGTCTCGTAGTACTGGTAGGTGTCGTTGCCGAACGTGAAGTTGTTCATCGTTCCCTGCGACGCCGCGAGCACGCCGAGCGCGCCGTACAGGCAATCGGTGATCGCCTGCGAGGTCTCGACGTTGCCTGCGACGACCGCGGCCGGATAGCGCGGCGCGAGCATCGATCCCTCCGGAATGACGATCGTCAGCGGCTTCAGGCAACCGGCGTTCATCGGGATCTCGTCGTCGACGAGCGTGCGGAACACGTAGAGCACCGCCGCCTTGCAGACGGCGGACGGCGCGTTGAAGTTGGTCGGCCGCTGCGACGACGTGCCGGTGAAGTCGATCGTCGCCTCGCGGCGCGCGCGGTCGACGCGGATCGCGACGCGGATCACCGCGCCGTCGTCCATCTCGTAGGCGAAGCGTCCGTCCTTCAGCGCGCCCAGCACACGACGCACCGACTCCTCGGCGTTGTCCTGCACGTGCGTCATATAGGCGCGCACGACCGGCAGCGAGAAGTGCGCGACCATCCGGGCGAGCTCGTCGGCGCCCTTCGCGCACGC
>JBDTNO010000232.1:0-5110 GCA_039933715.1 Betaproteobacteria bacterium | reverse complement strand
CCCATCACCGGCATGTGAAATCCCGGCGCGGCGCTGCCGTCGTCGGGCCAGCGCGACGTCATCACCTTGGTGCGCGTGTAGAAGCGCACGCCGTCCATGCCGTGGACGTGCAGGTCGCCGAACAGCGAGTTGCGCCACCCGCCGAAGCTGAAGAACGCCATCGGCACCGGGATCGGCACGTTGACGCCCGCCATCCCGACTTCGCAATCCTGCTGGAACACGCGTGCGGCGTGCCCCGATCGCGTGAACACCGCCGCGCCGTTCGCGTACGGATTCGCGTTGACGAGCCCGATCGCCTCGTCGAGCGACTCCACGCGGATGACCGCGAGCACCGGCCCGAAGATCTCCTCGCGGTAGACCGTCATCTGCGGCGTCACGTGGTCGAACAGTGTCGGCCCGACGAAGAAGCCTTCCGGATGCCCGGCGATCGACGGACGCCGACCGTCGAGCACGAGCGTCGCGCCTTCCTCGACACCGCGGTCGATGAGCCCGGTGATGCGGTCGCGCGCAGCGCAGGTGATGACCGGGCCCATCTCGATGCCCGGCGCATGGCCCGGACCCGTCGTGATGCGCTTCGCGCGCGCGGCGAGCTTGCCGACCAGCGCGTCGCCGGCATCGCCGACCGCGACGACCGCCGAGATCGCCATGCAGCGCTCGCCGGCCGAGCCGTAGCCGGCGCCGATGATCGCCTCGGTCGCGAAGTCGAGGTCGGCGTCGGGCAGCACGACCGCGTGGTTCTTCGCGCCGCCGAGCGCCTGCACGCGCTTGCCGTGGCGCGAGCCGGTTTCGTAGATATATCGCGCGATCGGCGTCGAGCCGACGAACGAGACCGCGCGGATGGTCGGATGCGCGAGGATCGCGTCGACCGCTTCCTTGTCGCCGTGCACGACGTTGAAGACGCCGTCGGGCAGCCCCGCTTCCGTGAGGAGCTCGCCCATCCGCAGCGACAGCGTGGGGTCGCGCTCCGAGGGCTTCAGGATAAACGTGTTGCCGCACGCGATCGCGACCGGGAACATCCACATCGGCACCATCGCCGGAAAATTGAACGGCGTGATGCCCGCGCACACGCCGAGCGGCTGGCGGATCGACCAGGTGTCGACGTTCGTGCCGACGTTCTCGCTGTGCTCGCCCTTGAGGAGGTGCGGGATGCCCGTCGCGAACTCGACCACCTCGATGCCCCGGGTGATCGATCCCTCGGCGTCGTCGAGCGTCTTGCCGTGCTCCTGCGTGACGATCTTCGCGAGGTCCTTCTTGTGCTTCTCCATCAATTCGCGAAAGCGCATCAGCACGCGCGCGCGGCGCAGCGACGGCGTGGCACGCCACGCGGGGAACGCCGCGTCGGCCGCATGCACGGCCGCGTCGACATCGGCGGCATTCGCGAACGGGACGTGGCGGACCACCTCGCCGGTCGCGGGGTTGGTGACCTCGCCGTAGCGCTGGGTCGTCGGTGCATGCGCACGGCCGCCGATCCACATCGGCAGCCGTTCGAGGGTGGTCAGGTCCATGACGTTCTCCGTTCCCGTCGGGGACGCGCTTCCGGGATTCAGGTTTCGGGGTCCACGCCCGGGGTCAGGCTCCCGAGCCCGGCCTCCGCGTAGCGCGCCACGTAGCGGGCGATCAGGTCGACCTCGAGGTTGACCCGGTCGCCCGGCGCGAGCCGCCGCAAGGTCGTCACGGCGAGTGTATGCGGGATCAGGTTCGCGTGAAAGCGCGTCCCGGCGACGCCGTTCACCGTCAGGCTCACGCCGTCGATGGCGATCGATCCCTTCGCGGCGATGAACGGGGCGAGCGACGGCGGCGCTTCGATCTCGAGCCGGACGCTGCCACCGCCGCCTCCATCGCTCGTCACTCCCTCGGGCGTCGCGAGCACGACCGACCCGACGCCATCGACGTGGCCCGTCATCAAATGTCCGCCGACGCGGTCGGAGAGACGGAGCGCCAACTCTAGGTTGACCTCGCCAGGCGCCGCGAGGCCGGTGGTGCACGCGAGCGTTTCCGCCGAGACGTCGAACAGGAGACGCGCGGCGCCGCCCTCGTGCTCGACGGCGACGACGGTGAGGCAGCATCCGGCCACCGCGATGCTGTCGCCGACCAAAATTTCGGCGCGGACGAGCGCATCGGCGTCGACGACGACCCGCCGGGCGCTGGGACCCGGTTCGACCGACACGATGCGCCCCACCGCGGCGACGATCCCCGTGAACATCAACCGCCTCCGTGCAGAACGCGCGCGACGATGCGAAGGTCCGCGCCCAGGCGCTCGACGCTCGTGAACGCGAGGCGCGTCATGGCGGCCAGGTCGTCGAGCGGCGTGCGCCGGGCGAACATCCCGCGCGCCGGATCGCCGATCAGCGCTGGCGCGACGTAGCAGACGATCTCGTCGACGAGCCCTGCGTCCAGCAACGCGCCGTTGAGCCGCGCGCCCGCCTCGACGTGCAGCTCGTTGACGCCGTCGAGCGCGAGCTCCTGCATCAGCGCGACGAGATCGACGCGTCCGTCGGCGCCGGGCAGCGCGATCGTGCGCGTCCCCGCCGGCCATTCGGCGTTCGAGTCCCGCGCGGTGACGACGATCGCGTTGCCGCCAGCGAGCACGCGCGCGGTGGGCGGCGTCTCGGCATGACGGTCGACGATCACGCGCACCGGCTGCCGCGTCGTCGGGACCGCGCGCACCGTGAGCTCGGGATCGTCGTCGCGCACGGTGCCGATGCCGGTCAGGATCGCGCAGGCGCGGGCGCGCCACGCATGCCCGTCGGCGCGTGCTTCCGGCCCGGTGATCCAGCGACTCGCGCCGTTGTCGAGCGCGCTCCTGGCGTCGAGGCTCGCGGCGATCTTCGTGCGCACCCACGGTCGCCCGCGCGTCATGCGCGAGACGAAGCCCGGATTCAGCTCGCGCGCCTCATCGGCGAGAACGCCGGCCTCGAAGGCGATGCCCGCGGCGCGCATCCGCGTGGCGCCGCCCGACGCGACCGGGTTCGGATCGTCCATCGCGGCGACGACGCGGCTCACGCGCGCGGCGATGAGCGCGTCGACGCACGGCGGCGTGCGGCCGGTGTGGTTGCAGGGCTCCAGCGTCACGTAGACGGTCGCGCCCTGGACGTCGTGGCCGCGCGAGCGCGCGTCGTCGAGCGCGAGACGCTCGGCGTGCGGCGCGCCGGCGCGCTCGTGCCACCCCTCGCCGAGCACGTCGGCGCCGCGCGCGATCACGCAGCCGACGCGCGGGTTGGGCGAGGTCGTGAAAAGGCCGCGCGCCGCGAGCGCGAGGGCGCGCGCCATCAGCGCGCGATCGAGCTCGGCGTTCATCGCCGCATCGCTTCCCCGCGCGTCACGCGGGGCGCTTGCCCCGGCGGGCCGGCGCCTCGACTTCCTTGATCGCGTCCCGGAAGTCGGCGACGTCCTGGAACGAGCGGTAGACCGAAGCGAAGCGGATGTAGCCGACCTTGTCGAGCTTGCGGAGCTCGTCCATCACGAGCTCGCCGATCTGGCGCGCCGGGACCTCGCGCTCGCCGAGCGACAGCACCTGCTGGACGATGCGCTGGATCGACGCGTCGACGTACTCGGTCGGCACCGGCCGCTTGTGCAGCGCGCGCTGGAAGCCGACGCGAATCTTGCGCTCGTCGAAATCCGCGCGCGAGCCGTCGCTCTTCACGACCTGCGGCAACCGAAGCTCGACGTTCTCGTAGGTGGTGAAGCGCTTCAGGCAGGCGAGGCAGCGCCGGCGCCGGCGGATCGAATCGCCCGCTTCGGACACGCGCGAGTCGATCACCTGCGTGTCGACGCTATTGCAGAACGGGCATTTCATGGTCGGTAGCCGGGAGTCGGAGGACAGCGATTAGCGGCGACCGCGTCACCGGTTGCGGCGCATTCAGCGGCGGGAAGCTTGCTTCTCGGGCGATCGGCCGCCTTGCGCATCCAAACGCCATCCATTTGCATCAACGCGACCTCTCGGCAGCGCTCCATGCGCGAGGGCGGAGTGATGCGGTTGCTTCCGTCACCTGTCTTCTGGTTCCGGATTCCCGTCACCCGTACACCGGATACTTGGTCGTGAGCACCGCCATGCACGCCTTGACGCGCGCGGCGGTCGGATCGTCGTGCGGCTTTTCGAGCACGTCGGCGATCAGGTGGCCGAGCTCCTCGCATTCGATCTCGGTGAAGCCGCGCGTGGTGACGGCCGGCGTGCCGAGACGGATGCCCGAAGTGATGAACGGCTTCTCGGGATCATTCGGGATCGCGTTCTTGTTGACGGTGATGTGGGCGTGCGCGAGCGCGGCCTCGGCATCCTTGCCGGTGAGCTTCTTCGCGCGAAGGTCGACGAGGAACATGTGCGAGTCCGTGCCGCCCGAAACGATCCGGAGTCCGCGGTCTCGCAATACGGTCGCGAGCACGCGCGCGTTGTCGATCACCTGTCGCTGGTAGACCTTGAACTCGGGACGCAGCGCCTCGCCGAGCGCCACCGCCTTCGCGGCGATCACGTGCATCAGGGGGCCGCCCTGGAGTCCGGGAAACACCGCGGAATTGATCGCCTTCTCGTTCGCCTCGCCCGCGAGCACCAGGCCGCCGCGCGGCCCGCGCAGCGTCTTGTGCGTCGTGGTCGTCACGTAGTCGGCGTGCGGGATCGGCGACGGATAGAGCCCGGCTGCGATCAGCCCGGCGTAATGCGCCATGTCGACCATCAGCTTGGCGCCCACGGCGTCGGCGATCGCCTTGAACCGCTTCCAGTCGATGACGCGCGAATAGGCGGAAGCGCCGGCGATGACGAGCTTCGGCTTGTGCTGGTGCGCGAGCTCCTCGGCGGCATCGTAGTCGATGAGCTCCGTTTCCGGGTCGAGGCCGTAGGCGACGACGCGGAACCACTTGCCGGACTGGTTGACCGGCGATCCGTGCGTCAGGTGGCCGCCGTGCGGCAGGCTCATCCCGAGCACCGTGTCTCCGGGGTGCAGCGCGGCGAAGAACACCGCTTGGTTGGCCTGCGCTCCCGAATGGGGCTGGACGTTCGCCATGCCCGCGCCGAAAAGCTGCTTCGCGCGGTCGATCGCGAGTCGCTCGGCGATGTCGACGTACTCGCAACCGCCGTAGTAGCGCTTGCCCGGGTAGCCTTCGGCGTACTTGTTGGTGA
>JBDTNO010000231.1:0-5113 GCA_039933715.1 Betaproteobacteria bacterium | reverse complement strand
CATCTTGAACAGCATCGCCGTCAGGTTGGTCGGGAACGAGCGCACCGTCGTGTTGAAGTCCTGCACGTTCTTGATGTAGCGGTTGCGCGCGACGGTGATCCGGTTCTCGGTGCCCTCGAGCTGCGATTGCAGGTCGCGGAACAGCGCGTCCGACTTGAGATTCGGGTAGTTCTCGACGACCAGCAGCAGTCGCGACAGTGCGCCGGAGAGCTGGCCCTGCGCCGCCTGGAATTTCGCGAACGCCGCGGGGTCGTTGAGAAGCTCGGGCGTCGCCTTGATGCCGGCGACGCCGGCGCGCGCGTTGGTGACGGCCTCGAGCACCTCGCGCTCCTGCGCCGCGTAGCCCTTGACCGTGTTGACTAGGTTCGGCACGAGGTCGGCGCGGCGCTGGTACTGGTTGACCACCTCGGACCAGCCGGCCTTGACCTGCTCGTCCTGCGTCTGCAGCGTGTTGTAGCCGCAGCCGGAGAGCGTGAGCGCCGCGGCGAGCACCGCGAGCGTGGCGAGCTTCGAACGCATGGAACCTCCATCACGAATGAGCGACGCGCGCCGTTCGCGCGCGTTCCCCACTATGCGGGCGGGGGCGGGGCGGCGCAAGGGGGTCACGCGACCGGCGGCGTCTCCGGGGGGCCGGACGACGCCACGCTGCGTGCGAACAGCAGGTCTTCCCACGCCTTCGCCTTCTCGGGCAGGCTGCGCAACAGGTACGCGGGATGGTAGGTGACGACGAGAGGCGTCGCGCCGTAGCGGTGGCGCCGCCCGCGCAGGCTCGCGATCGACGCGTCGGTCTTGAGCAGGAGCGACGCGGCGCTCTTGCCTAGCGCGACGATGAGCTTGGGGCGCAGCAACGCGATCTGCCGCTCGAGATACGGGCGGCAGGCCTCGGCTTCGGCGGGCTCTGGCGTGCGATTGTTCGGCGGGCGGCACTTGACGACGTTGGCGATGTAGACGCGCTCGCCGCGCCGCATGCCCAGCGCGGCGAGCATGCTGTCGAGGAGCTTGCCGGCCTGCCCGACGAAGGGCTCGCCCTTGGCGTCCTCCTCGGCACCGGGTCCCTCGCCGACGAACAGCCAATCGGCATCCTGGTCGCCCACACCCGGCACCGCGCGCTTGCGCGTCCGGCACAGCGGGCAGGCGGTGCACGTCTCGATGTCGGCTTCGAGCGCGGGCCACGCAAGCGCCGCGATGCGCGCGCGCCGCGCCGCCGGGTCCTCGACGGTGACGATGCGCGGCGCGCCGGCGACGCCACCCTCGCGAACGGAGGGCCCGCGCACGGTCGCCGATGCCTCACCCTCGTGCGCGTCGTGGCGCACGGCGGCCCGCAAGCGCCACTCGGGGGCGAGCTTCAGCTCGCGCAGGATCTCGTCGCGCGTCGCCACGTCAGCGCGGGTCGCGTTCGGCGTAAGGCGGACGCGGCGGCCCGAGCGCACGCCGCAGCACGAGCGCATCCTCGCGTGGCATCGTCGCGGTGGCCGGATAGTAGTCGTGTCGCCGGCCGATCGGCGCGAAGCCCTCGTCGGCGTAGAGCGCGAGCGCGGCCGCGTTCGACATGCGCACCTCGAGGAAGCATTGCTCGGCGCCGGCACGAACCGCGATGTCGACGAAGCGACGCAGCAGCGTGCGGCCGAGCCCCTGCCGCCGCGCGTCGTGCACGACCGACAGGTTGAGCACCTGAGCCTCGCCGGGCGCGAGCATCAGGACGCCGAACGCGACGATGCGACCTTCGCGCTCGGCGACCGTCGCGCAATGGCC
The DNA here is from genome assembly GCA_039933715.1 of Betaproteobacteria bacterium. Lineage (GTDB taxonomy): Bacteria > Pseudomonadota > Gammaproteobacteria > Burkholderiales > Casimicrobiaceae > VBCG01. The sequence goes on along the minus strand of JBDTNO010000231.1, from coordinate 3,361 downwards.
GGCCGCGAGCGCGTCGCGGAAGTTCGCGAACGTCCAGGGCGCCGCGTGGATCTGGCGCTCGAGCGCGGCGACATGGGCGAGGTCGGCCAGCATGAGCGGCCGCCACGCGATCGCCGCGCGCACGCCCGACGACGGAATCATCGTCGCCATCACAGGCGCGCCCCCGACGCGCGCTCGCTCGCCGTCAGCGCGACACGATGCCGGACGTAGATCGGCTGCGCGTCGCGCGCCGCGACCGTTTCGCCCCGGCACACCGCGGGGAGCGCCAATTCGGCGATCGCGCGCGCCGACGGCGCGATCCCGGCGTCGTGACGCGCGAGCTTCATGCGGGCCGCGAGGTCCGGGTAAGCCGCGAAGCCGTCGCCGGCGCCGAACGATGCCGGGGATGCGATCACGTCATCCGGTTTCGCGACGATCGGGGGTGCCGCCTCGCGCCACGCGTCGCCTTCGCGCCGGTAGCGCGCGACGTAGACTTCGCGCATGCGGGCGTCGAGGCAAGCGACGACATCGTCGGCGCCGTGCACGCGCCACGCCTCCTGCGCGAGCGCGGCGAGCGTGCCGATCGGCACGACGCCGACGCCGCTGCCGAGCGAGAGCCCCTGCGCGATCCCGCACGCGATGCGGACGCCGGTGAACGCGCCCGGCCCGGCCCCGAACGCGATCGCGTCGAGCGATCGCAGCGTCCAGCCGCACTCGGCGAGCACCTCGCGCACGTGCGGCAGCGCATGCTCGGCGTGCGCGGCGTCCTCGCGCCCTTCGCGGACGGCGAACGTCCGGCCGTCCCCGCAGGCGACGGAAAGCCTCCCGGTCGAGCTGTCGATCGCGAGGATCCGCATCCCGCCATTCTACCGGCGGCGCACGGACCGACGGGAGGCTCCGGGCGCCCCGGTAAACTCTGCACTTTGCTTCGTAGAGGATTCATGGTCACCGTCGACATCGTCGCGCTCGACTCCGAGGGCCGCGGCGTGGCCCGCGTGGCCGGCAAGGCGGTCTTCGTCGAAGGCGCGCTGCCGGGCGAAACCGTCGCGATCGAGACGCTGAAGCGCAAGCCCACGTGGGAGCTCGCGCGCGCGGTGCGGATCGACGTCGCCGCGGCCGACCGCGTGACGCCCCGCTGCCCGCACTTCGGTGTGTGCGGCGGATGCACGCTGCAGCACGCGACGCTGTCGCTGCAGGTCGCCGCCAAGCAGCGCACGCTCGAAGACGCGCTCGCGCGCATCGGGCATGTGAAGCCCGCGACGCTGCTCGCTCCGATCGTCGGACCGGCGTGGGGGTACCGGACGCGCGCGCGCCTATCGGTGCGCCACGTCGTGAAAAAAGGCGGCGTGCTCGTGGGATTCCACGAACGCAAGTCGAGCTTCGTCGCCGACATGCGCGAATGCCATGTGATGCCGCCGCGCGTGTCGGTGCTGCTGCCCGCGCTGCGCGAGCTGGTCGGCGCGCTGACGATTCGCGACCGGTTGCCGCAGATCGAGGTGGCCGTGGGCTCGCGGCTCGATGATCCCGCGACCGAGCTCGTCGTGCTCGTCCTGCGCGTGATCGATCCGCCGACCGCGCAGGACGAGGGGCTGCTTAGCGCGTTCGCGGCGCACCACGACGTATCGCTGTGGTTGCAGCCGGGGGGCCCGGGCAGCGCCGCGCCGCTCGACGGCGACGACCCGGGCCTCGCGTACGCGATCCCCGAGTTCGGCATCGTGATGCCGTTCTCCCCGACCGAGTTCACGCAGGTCAATCCGCACATCAACGAGGTGCTCGTCCGCCGCGCGATCGTTCTCCTCGATCCGCGACCCGGCGATCGCGCCGCCGATTTCTTCTGCGGCCTCGGCAACTTCACGCTGCCGATCGCGCGGCGCGGCGCCGAGGTCGTCGGGGTCGAGGCCGGCGAGGCGGTCGCGCGGCGCGCCCGCGAGAATGCGGCGTACAACGGATTGGCCGGGCGCACGCGCTTCGCGACGGCGAACCTGTTCGCCGCGACGCCGGAATCGATCGCGCCGCTGCTGCCGCTCGACAAGGTGCTGATCGACCCGCCGCGCGAAGGCGCGATCGAGCTCGTCAAGGCGCTCCCGCCGGCGATCGACGAGCGCGCGCCGAAGCGCATCGTCTACGTGAGCTGCAACCCGGCCACGCTCGCCCGCGACGCGGAGGTGCTCGTGCACGAGCGCGGCTATGCGCTGGCCGCGGCGGGAGTCGTCAACATGTTCCCGCACACCGCGCACGTCGAGTCGATCGCGTTGTTCGAGCGGGAAGGCTGAAAGGCGGCGCTCGGCGCTCGGCGCTCGGAAAAAGACGACGAGCGATAGGCAAAAAAAACGGGGCGAGTCGCCTCGCCCCGTCTTCGATGCGGTCGCGCGTCAGTCGCGCTGGCCCGAGAACGCCATCAAAAGGTTCAGCAGGCTGACGAAGAGGTTGTACAGGCTGAGGAAGATCGACAGCGTCGCCATCACATAGTTGGTCTCGCCACCGTTCACGATCCGGCTCACGTCGAAGAGCAGGTAGGCCGAGAACAGCAGCACCGCGACCGCCGAGATCGTCAACGACAGCGCCGGCACCTGGAAGAACAGGTTCGCGAGCGACGCGACGATGACGAGGATCAGCCCGATGAACAGGAACTTGCCCATGAAGCTGAAGTCGCGCTTCGTCACGGTGGCGATCGTCGCCATCGCGAAGAAGATCGCGGCCGTCATCCCGCCCGCCAGCGCCACGAGCTGCCCGCCGTTGCGAAGCCCCGCGGCGACCGACAGGATCGGCGTCAGGAAGACGCCCGAGATGAACGTGAAGCCGAGCAGCGCCGCTACGCCCCACGCGCTGTCGCGCAAGCGGGTGACGACGAACAGCGAGCCGAGCATCGCCGCGAACATCAGGAGCGGCGTCATGATCGGCGCGGCCTTGAACAGCGACAAGAAGTCGAGCTGCATGCCGAGCCAGGCGCCGCCCACGACCGGCACCAGCGAGAGCGCCAGAAGCCAGTAGGTGTTGCGCAGGACGCGGTTGCGATCGACGCCCAGCGAGCCGGTTCCGCCTGGCAGCGACGCCGGCCGGCCGGAGATCGAGACGGGCTGGAGCTTGGGTTCCATGCACTTCCTCCACAGGGCCGAAAGGGGCCGAAGACCGTTAGACTAGCAGAAACCCCAGTGGTTTCAATGTTCGACCCGGCCTACGGCTCCGAGACGGTATCCGTAATATGGTACCCGCATGGCGGCGAATCAACGGGATGCCCGGCATTCGCCGGTCGCCGAACCAGGGCGGCGCTACCATCGGGCACCGGCAGGCGCCGGAAGGGTGGCCGAGCGGTCTAAGGCACCGGTCTTGAAAACCGGCAACGGGCAACCGTTCGTGGGTTCGAATCCCACCCCTTCCGCCA
>JBDTNO010000230.1:0-5121 GCA_039933715.1 Betaproteobacteria bacterium | reverse complement strand
CCCACAACTTCCTTCAGACCCGCAACTTCAGGCGGTGCGCTCGTGGACCTCGCGCGCCGCGCGCAGCCCCGATTCGATGGCGCCCTGGATCCAGGCGTGCGCGAGCGACGCATGCTCGCCCGCGAAATGGAAGCGCCCCTCGGGCGCGACGATGTGCTCGTGCAGGAGCCCCTGCTGCGAAGGCTCGAACAGCGCGAAGGCGCCGCCGGCGACCGGGTCGTCGTGCCACATCCACGATGCGCCGACCTCGAATTCCTCGACGACCTGCGGATGGATCAGCGCGACGTTCTCGAGCGCCTGCGCGATGCGGTCGTCGGGCGCCAGCGAGCCCCACCGCTGCGCGTCCTCCGACCACGTGTAGCTCGCGAGCAGCACGCCGCGACCGGTCGCGCGCCCGGACTCCGGATAGTAGATGTTGCGGATCGGAAGGTCGGTGACGGTGCCCCCGCCGACGATTCCGTCGTCCTCCTCCCAGAAGCGGCGGCGGCACTGGAAGAAGATCTTCGCCGACGCGTCGTAGCGCAGTTGCCGGATCGCCCGGCGCTTCGCATGCGAGAACGGCTTGAGCACCTCGACGTGGCGCAGCACCGGGTAGGGGATCGTGACGATCGCGTAGTCGCCGGTCGCGTGCATGCGCCCGGCGGCAGTCTCGAAGTGCACGGTGACGCCGGTCTCGGACTGGTCGAGCGCGACGATGCGCGCGCCGAAGCGGATGCGCTCGCGCAGCGCGGGCAGGTACGCGTTGGGCAACTGGTCGGAGCCGCCGTCGATGCGCACCATGTCGGTGTAGTAGCGGCCGACTTCCTCGCGCAGGAGCTCGAGGAAGCACGCGTTCATCAGCGCTTCCTGGTTGCAGACGAGCCCGAAGAGCTCGATCGCGCTCTCGGACCAGCCGCGCTCCTCGAGGAACTCGCGCGTCGAGTAGCCGTCGTACTGCGCGACGATCGCCGCCCAGCCGTCCTCGCCGTCCTTCTCGATGCGCTGCGCGAACGGCTGGAGCAGCGCCTGCCAGCGCGCGCCCGACGAAAGCCCGCGATCGTGCTCGGCGAGCTCGCCGCCGAGAAGGTCGGGGTGCTCCTCGAATTCGGAAAGCCGGAGCCTGCGCCCGAACAGGTGGCAATACGCGTGGGGGTTGTGCGAGGTGAACGGCTTCACCGCGAGCCCGAACTTCTCGAGGCAGGCGAGCGTGAGCCTGTGCGCGAGCGGGATGCGCATCGCGCCGGCTTCCGCGTAGAGGCCCGGCGCGAACGGCTCGCGCATCGTGTAGACGCGCCCCCCGACGCGCTGGCGCGCTTCGAGGATGAGCGGATCGTGACCCGCGCGCAGCAGCTCGTAGGCGGCGACCAGACCGGCCATGCCGGCGCCGACGACGATCACGCGGTGACGCTTGCCGTCGCGCGGCGGAAGACCGTCGCGGATCGTGGCGAGGTCGCGATCGACGGCGGATGGGCTCATCGGAAGCTTTGCGGCATGGGCGGGGCCGCGCGGGCGCTCGGCGGAGCGTAGCGTAGGGCAGAACGGTCGCGACCGGCAAGCGCCGCGCGCGCCGCGATCAGGAAGACAGGCGCGGAAGCGGGAGGAAGACGAGCGTGTTGGGCGCGGCGCCCGCGTCGCACTGGTAGGTGCTGCCGTCGCGAACGCTTGCGTCAACCACGACGACGTTGACGAAGTCCGGGGCGACGCGCTCGAAGCGGACGTGGGCACCGACGCGGACGTCGCCGACGTGCCGGACCCAGTCGCCCAGGCGGAACGGCTTCCCACCGCACGGGAACTGCCAGATGTCGTCGCGTTCGAAGGCGTCGCCGCGGTCGACGGTCACAGGATCCGGTGGAACCAGAGAACCGACAGCGCCGAGGCGAGGATGGTGAGGAGCGCTGCGGCGGCGGCGAAGATCGCGGTGACCTCGATCGCCTTCTTCTCGAACACGAAGCGCGTGTTGAGCGCCTCGTAGACCTTCTTCAGATCGGACGCGGAGCCCGCGTAGAAATATTCGCCGCGCGTCAGGTTCGAGATGTTCTTGAGCGCGTCCTCGTCGAGGCGCACGCGCATCGACCAGCCTTCGGCGCCGATGATCTCGCCCTTCGGCGTGCCGATGCCGACCGTGTAGACGCGCACGCCGCGCTCGGCCGCCATCTTCGCCGACTCGATCGGGTCGGGGCCGGTCGTCGTCTGCCCGTCGGTGAGCAGGATGATGACGGCGGTCCCGTGCGAGCCGGGCTCGACCGGCGTGGCGGGCGCCTTCGCTTCCTTCGGCGCATCGCCGGAAAGCGGCCGCGGCGCGTCGCCCGCCTTCGGCCGCGGATTGGCGCTGCGAAGGTCGAACTCGACGTCGGGCAGGATCGTCTTGAGCGCGACCAGGATGCCGCTGCCGACCGCGGTGCCGCGTTGCAGCTGGAAGCGGTCGATCGCCGCGAGCAGGTCCTCGCGCGATTGCGTCGGCGGCTGCACGAGCGCCGCGGTGCCCGCGAACGTCACGATGCCGATCTTGGTCGTCTTCGGCTGGTCGCCGACGAACGCGCGCGCCGCCTCCTGCGCGGCCGCGATCCGCGACGGCAGCACGTCGGCCGCGCGCATGCTGCCCGACACATCCATCGCGAGGATGATCGTTTCCTGTCGCGTCGGCAGCAGCACCTCGCCTTCGGGCCGCGCGGTCGCGACGATCATCAGCGCGATCGCGGCGAGGAGCAGCGTGGGCGGGACGTGGCGCCGCCATCCGGCGCCGCGCACGAGGGCGTCGCGGACGAGCGACAGGCTCGCGTACTTGAGCGCGAGCCGCTTGCGCCGGCGCTGCAGCCACGCGTACGCGAGGACCAGCAGCGGCAGGAGCAGCAAGACCCAGAGGAGCTCAGGCCACTGGAACGACACGGCGTGCCTCGAGATGGCGCGGCAGCCCGCCGCCGACGGCGAGCTGCGAGCGGCGCTTGCGAAGGTCGGCGAAGCGCATGATCGCGCCGGCGATGTCGTCGTCGGTCGCGAGCTCCAGCGCGTCGACGCCTGCGGTCACGAACGCGTCGCGCACCTCGTTCTCGCGCCGCTGCGCCGCCGCGGCGAAGCGCTTGCGGAAGCCGCGGTCGTGCGTGTCGACGAAGAGCTGCTCTCCGGTCTCCGAATCCTCGACGATCACCATGCCGAGGTCGGGCAGCACGCGCTCGAGCGGATCGTAGAGCCGCACCGCGACGACCTCATGGCGCTTCGCGAGATGGCCGAGCGGCTTCGCCCACCCGGGCTCGCTGATGAAGTCGGAAACGACGAACATCAGCGATCGGCGCGGAACGATCGACAGCGCGGGCGTGAGGAGGTCGGCGAGGCGCGTCCCGGCCGAGCGCGGCGTGTCCGGGCGCGCCGCCATCCGGTGCAGCAGGTGAAGCACCTGTCGCCGGCCGCTGCGCGCCGGGATCACCGTGTCGACGCGATCGCCGTACAGGATCGCACCGATCCGGTTGCCGTGGCGCGTGAGGAGTCGCGCGAGCACGGTGACGAATTCCTGCGCCACCGCGCGCTTGCGGACGGTCGAGCTTCCGAAGTCCACCGACGCCGAGAGGTCGAGCAGGAACCACGCGTTGACCTCGCGGTCCTCGACGTACTCGCGCACGTACGGCGTCTGCAGCCGCGCGGTGACGTTCCAGTCGATGTGGCGGACGTCGTCGTGGTACTGGTATTCGCGCAGGTCGGCGAGATCGAGCCCGAAGCCGCGGAACAGCGTCCGGTAGTCGCCCTGCAGGAGCCCGTCGAGACGGCGGATCACCGTCCATTCGAGCTTTCGCAGCAGCGTCTCAGGATCGCTCGGTGAGCGCGACATGGGTCTCCAGCGGCTTGTCGGGCGCCGCCACGTTGCGCAGGATCTCGAGGATCAGGCGATCGGCCGACACGCCATCGGCGAGCGCCTCGTACGACAGCGACAGCCGGTGGCGCAGCACGTCGGGCGCGATGTCCACCATGTCCTCGGGCAGCGCGTACGCGCGGCCGCGCAGGAACGCGAGAGCGCGGGCGCCTTCGACCAGCGAGATCGTCGCGCGCGGGCTCGCGCCGAACGTGATGTAGCGCGCGATGTCCTTGATGCCGTAGCGCTCGGGATCGCGCGTCGCCGCGACGAGCTTCACCGCGTACTGCATCAGCGCCGGATCGACGTAGCCGGAGCGGCACTCGCGATAGAGCGTGGCGAGCTGGTCGGTCGTCGCGACCGGCAGCACGTCCTGCGACGAGCCGGTCACGCGCTCGACGATCACGAACTCCTCGGTCTCGGACGGATAGCCGACCAGCACCTTCATCATGAACCGGTCGACCTGCGCCTCGGGCAGCGGATAGGTGCCTTCGGTCTCGATCGGATTCTGCGTCGCCATCACGAGGAACGGATCGGGCACGAAATGCGTCTCGCCGGCGATCGTCACCTGGCGTTCCTGCATCACCTCGAGCAGCGCGCTCTGCACCTTCGCCGGAGCGCGGTTGATCTCGTCGGCGAGCAGCAGGTTCGTGAACACGGGCCCGAGCGAAGTCGCGAACTCGCCGGTCTTCTGGTTGTAGATGCGCGTGCCGACGAGATCGGCGGGCACGAGGTCCGGCGTGAACTGGATGCGCCGGAAGGTGCCGCGGATCGTGCGCGCGAGCGTCTTGACGGTCAGCGTCTTCGCGAGGCCCGGCACGCCCTCGACGAGCAGGTGGCCCTGCGCGAGGATCGCGACCAGCACGCGCTCGAGGAACGCATCCTGCCCGACGACGACCTTCTTCACTTCGTACAGGATCCGCTCGGGGAGCGGGGCGTGCGTGGTGGGGGCGAGCGGGTGGGGGGGCATGGGCTTCAAGGATCAGGGAACAGGGGACAGGGGCCAGGGATCGGAGCGGCGGCGTCGCCCGTGGCGGCGCAGATGCGCGGACTCGGAACGGAGACCAAGATCGATCAGAACGGCGACATGCCGATCGCGGAGGCGGCATTCTCGATCGGCACGGCGAAGCCGATCCCGACGAACACGCGCTGGTCGGTCGGATTGAGGATCGCGGTCACGATCCCCACGACCTCGCCGTCCATCGTGATGAGCGGTCCGCCCGAGTTGCCCGGGTTGGCGGCGGCGTCGAACTGGATCAGGTTGGTCAGCACGCGCTTGCCTTCGGGCGAGCGGTACTCGC
>JBDTNO010000229.1:0-5134 GCA_039933715.1 Betaproteobacteria bacterium | reverse complement strand
CTGGCCGCGGGGCTCGGCCTCGCCGCGCTCGCGTCGCACTTCGGTTTCGCCGAGGAGCTGGGCTCGTTCCTCCTGATCGCGCTCCTCGTCGTCGGCGCGATCTTCGTCGTCCGGATGTTCCTGACGCGCAGGCCCGCCGCGCGCGTCCCGCTGCCGTACGCCGGCGCGGGAGCGGGCCTCGGCACGACGCCTGGCGGATACGAGACCCAGGCTCCGCCGCCGGGAGGCTTCGATCCGGTGTTCGGCGGCGTGGCCCGCGCGGTGAAGCCGGCGTTCCCTGCCGGCTTCGACGCGGCCGGCTTCGCCCGCGAGGCGCGCAAGCAGTTCCTCACCGTGCAGGCAGCGCACGATCGCCAGGACGCCAAGGCATTGGGGGAGGTGATGACCCCCGAGCTCCAGCGCGAGATCGCGCGCGAGATGGACACGACCGGCGCCGCGCGCCCGACCGAGGTCGTCGACGTCGAGGCGGAGGTCGTGGACGTCGCGACCGAAGGGTCGAGCCACTGGGTGAGCGTTCGCTTCACCGGGACGGCGCGCGAAGGCGGTGTTCTCGAGCCGTTCGACGAGGTGTGGAACCTCGTGAAGCCGGTCGACGGCTCGTCGGGCTGGCTGGTCGCGGGCATCCAGCAGCAGGTCACGCCTGCGTGAGGTTCGCGGGCCGCACGCCCGGTTCGGTGGCGGCCGACGCCGCCAACCGCGCGCTCGACGGCGAGTCCTGGGCGCGCGACCAGCTCGCCGCGCATGCGGGATCGGTCTTCGCCGTCGCGTCGGGACCGTTCGCCGCGTCGTTCGCGATCGGCGCCGACGGCACGTTCGCGCCGGCGCTCGACGACGCGGTCGCCGCGTTGCGGCTCCGGGTCTCGCCGCTCGCGCTTCCGGCGCTCGCGGCGGAGCCGTCGCGCTGGCGCGAGGAAGTGCGCGCCGAGGGTGACCAGGCACTGGCCGCGACGCTCGAGGCGATCGCGCAGACGTTCCCGTGGTTCGTCGAGCGTGCGTTCGCCCGCCCGTTCGGCCCGATCGCCGGGCAGGCGCTCGCCGATGCCGGACGCGCGCTCCTCGCGTTCCCCGCCGCGGTGTCGCATCACGCGGCCGCGAGCGTCGGAGGATTCGCGGGCGAGTCCGACTTCGTCGCGCAGCGCGACGATCTCGCGGCCTTCTCCGGCGACGTGACCGCCGTCGAAGCCCGCGTCGACGCGCTGGCCGCGCGGATCGCCGCGCTCGACGGGGGCGTTGAGCGGCGCAGGCGTCCGAAGGGTTCGTAGCGGGCTCGCGCGGGCCCGACCGCGTCCGGACCCGTTCGATGCCACACCGTCCCTGCGCTCGGAGCGCCGCCATGCAAAGGGCTCGCCGGGAGCGCGCCCGTACAATCGCGGGATGCGCATCCTGCGCCTCTTCCGCATCCTCCTCATCGCACTGAAGCATGGACTCGACGAGTTCCTGCTGGGCCACGAACGCGTGCGGGGGCTGCGACCGTTCGTCAACGGCGTGCTGTTCTGGCGCGACGTGTCGAGCCCGCGCGCGGTGCGGTTGCGACTCGCGCTGATCGACCTCGGGCCGATCTTCGTCAAGTTCGGGCAGGTGCTGTCGACGCGCCGCGATCTCCTTCCGCCCGACATCGCCGACGAGCTCGCGAAGCTGCAGGACCGCGTGCCGCCGTTCCCGAGCGACCAGGTGATCGCGACGCTCGAGCGCGTCTATCGCCGCCCCGTCTCGCAGGTGTTCGCGTCGTTCGACCGCACGCCGGTCGCGAGCGCGTCGGTCGCGCAGGTGCATTTCGCCGAGCTGCCCGCGAAGGAAGGCGCCGCGCCGACGCCGGTCGCGGTCAAGGTGCTGCGCCCGGCGATCGGCGGCGTGATCGAGAAGGACCTGTCGCTGATGCACACGGCGGCGCTGCTCGTCGAGAAGCTGTGGTCGGACGGCAAGCGCCTGAAGCCGCGCGAGGTCGTCGCCGAGTTCGAGAAGTCGATCCGCGACGAGCTCGACCTCACGCGCGAGGCGGCCAACTGCTCGCAGTTGCGTCGCAACTTCCGCCATTCGCCGCTGCTGCTGGTCCCCGGCGTGCACTGGGATTACACCGAGCCCGAGGTGCTCGTGATGGAGCGCATGTCCGGCATCCCGATCGGCCGCATCGACGAGCTCCGCGCAGCCGGGGTCGACCTGCCGCGGCTCGGGCGCGCCGGCGTCGAGATCTTCTTCACGCAGGTGTTCCGTGACGGCTTCTTCCACGCCGACATGCATCCGGGCAACATCTTCGTCGCCGTCGAGCCGCCCGACCACGGCAAATACGTCGCGGTCGACTTCGGCATCGTCGGTACGCTGTCGGATACCGACAAGCACTATCTCGCCGTCAACTTCCTCGCGTTCTTCCGCCGCGACTACCATCGGGTCGCCACCGCGCACGTCGAGTCGGGCTGGGTGCCGCCGGGAACGCGCGTCGACGAGCTGGAGGCGGAGATCCGGGTCGTGTGCGAGCCGATCTTCGACCGCCCGTTGTCGCAGATCTCGCTCGGCAAGGTGTTGATGCAGCTGTTCCGCGCGTCGCGGCGGTTCAACGTCGAGATCCAGCCGCAGCTCACGCTGCTCCAGAAGACGCTGCTGAACGTCGAGGGGCTCGGACGCCAGCTCGATCCGAACCTCGACCTGTGGACGACGGCGATGCCGTTCCTCGAGCGCTGGATGGAGGACCAGATCGGACCCCGAGCGCTCGCGCGGCGCTTCGAGACCGAGGCGCCCTACCTGATCGCGGCTCTGCCGGAATTGCCGCGACTAATCCACCAGCGCCTGAAAGCGCCGCCGCCGATGACCGACCTCGCGCTGCTGGCGATCGCGGCCGCGCAACGCGAGCGCAATCGCTGGATCGCGATCGTCGCGGTGCTGCTGGTGCTCGTGCTGGTGGAGCTGCTGGTGCGCCGTCCCTAGGGAAGCTCCGCGTAACCTCACGGCGCACGCGGACTCGCATGCACGAACTTCTCGAACCACCGACTTCGTGTTCGCTCGTCCGCCTCGCGGGACGCGCCGGGCGGGCGGCTGGCGTCGTTGCCCGCCTTGGTCGTGGGGCCTTCCACGACCAAGGCGGGCGCCTCGCTATCCCACCCGCCCCACGCGTCGCGCATCCGCGGGTTACGCAGAGCTTCCCTAGCGCGGACGCATGGTCTTCTCGACCCGGTACACCTCGGCCTGCGCGATCTCGGGCGAGCGGCGCGCGGCGCCGATGCCCGCCAACGGGGCGCGGCGCAGGAACGTGTTGGCCTCTCCGAGGATCAGGCGCACGAGATCCTCCAGCGCCGGCTCCTCGATCGCGTCGGCCGGGAACTCGAGCGCGACCGCCTCGAACCGGTCGACGTTGCGCATCGACACCTCGACGGTCTGGCGCCGGTAGTCGGGGACGAAGCGCACCATCGCTAGCACGGCCGGGTCGATCGTGAACACGCCGAAGCGCTGCGTGCGCGTCTCGTCGAGCTCGGTGCGGTACTGGTAGCGGACCTGGCACGCGCCGAGCCGGGTCTCGATCGCGGAGACCGAGGCCGACGGCACGCGCAACGTCACCGGTTTGTCGCCGGTCAGCTTGTAGAAGAGCTCGATCTGCTCGATCGCGTCGTGGCCGCCCAGCGGCTTGCGGCGGAACGAAAGAAAGCCGGTCTCGAACTTCGGCGATGCGATCGTCAGCACGTCGTCGACGCGGAACTCGTGCGCGGTGACCGGCTTGATCACTTCGAGGTGCGCGACGGCCTCGTCCAGCCATTTGAACGCCCGCCAAAGCCGGCGGTCGATCTCGCGCAGCGCTTCCTCGACCGGACGCCGGGCGGCGTCGCCCTGCCCGCGCACGGCGTCCGATTGGGCGCGCAGCGTCTCGAGCAGCGATCCGGCCTGCGAATTCTTGGGATGGCTCATCGTCTTGACGTTATCACACGGGGCGCGTCGCCCCCTTCAGCCGTTCGGGCGCGCGCGTTCCCGCGCCCGCGGGGCACCGAAGACGACAGCCATGCAAGGGCCGTGCCGACGGTTCCGACCGGGATGACGCAGTGCGGGATGCCTTAGAATGCGCGCTCCGTCCATGGCACGATTCACCGGAGGAACACGTCCGTGGCGCTGCTCGAGATCCAGGGTGTCACGCGCCGATTCGGGGACTTCACTGCCGTCGATGACGTCGGCCTGGCGATCGAGGCCGGCGAGTTCTTCACGCTGCTCGGCCCCTCGGGGTGCGGCAAGACGACGCTGCTGCGCATGATCGCGGGCTTCGACCTGCCCGACGCCGGGCGCATCGTGCTCGACGGCGAGGATCTCGCCGACCGGCCGCCCGAGAGGCGACCGGTGCGCACGGTGTTCCAGAGCTACGCGTTGTTCCCGCACATGACGGTGGAGGAGAACGTCGCGTTCCCGTTGCGGATGACGGGCGTGCCTTCGGCCGAGATGCCCGCGAAGATCGCCGGGGCGCTCGAGGACGTGCGCCTGACCGGCTTCGGAAGGCGCATGCCGCACGAGCTCTCCGGCGGCCAGCGGCAGCGCGTGGCGCTCGCTCGCGCCCTCGTGACCCGGCCGCGCGTGCTGCTGCTCGACGAGCCGCTCGCCGCGCTCGACGCCAAGCTCCGCGAGGAGATGCAGATCGAGCTCATCAACCTGCAGAAGGAGGTCGGCATCACGTTCGTCTACGTGACGCACGACCAGACCGAGGCGCTCGCGCTGTCGCACCGGATCGCCGTGATGAACCACGGGCGCGTCGAGCAGCTCGACGAGCCGTCGCGCATCTACGGCGCGCCCGCGACGCGCTTCGTCGCCGACTTCATCGGCCAGTGCAATCTGCTTTCCGGCGCGATCGTCGGCGAGGACGGCGGCATCGCGTCGCTCGACGTTCCCGGCATCGGTCCGGTGCGCACGACGATTCCCCCCGGCCACGCCGGCGCCGGGCGCGGGACCGTCGCGCTGCGACCCGAGAAGATCCGCATCGTCGCCGCGCCCGACGGGCCGCCCCAAGGGCGCGGCGCCCCCTGGGGGGAGGCGAACGAAGTTCGCGTCGGGGGGATCACACCGCCCGACGGGCCGCCCCAAGGGCGCGGCGCCCCCTGGGGGGAGGCGGCCGAGGGCCGCATCGGGGGGGCCACACCTTCCGCCGGGCCGCCCCAAGGGCGCGGCGCCC
>JBDTNO010000228.1:0-5159 GCA_039933715.1 Betaproteobacteria bacterium | reverse complement strand
CCGGTCATCCAGCGCGCTTCCGAGCGCGCGCTCGCGAACGGCACCGGCTTGAAGGACGTGCTCGCGCTCGTGCGGCGCTTCCGCGAAAAGGACGCGGCGACGCCGATCGTGCTGATGGGCTACGCGAACCCGATCGAGGCGATGGGCGTGGTCGCGTTCGCCGACCGCGCGCGCGACGTCGGCGTGGACGGCGTGCTCGTCGTCGACTATCCGCCCGAGGAGGCGCAGGAGTTCGCCGCGCTACTTCATGCGCGTGCGCTCGCGCCGATCTTCATGCTCGCGCCGACGACGCCGGAATCGCGCGTCGCCGCCGTCGCGGCGCTCGCGCGCGGCTACGTCTACTACGTGTCGCTGAAGGGCGTGACCGGTGCCGGCCATCTCGATACCGCCGAGGTGGCGCAGAAGCTCGCGGCGATTCGCCGGCACGTGAAGGTTCCCGTGGGCGTGGGCTTCGGCATCCGCGACGCGGCGAGCGCGCAGGCGATCGCCGCGCATGCCGACGCCGTCGTCATCGGCAGCCGCATCATCCAGGAAATCGAGAACGGGCCCGCATCGGGCGCGGCGGCGCGCGCCGGGGCGTGGCTCGCGGGCATCCGACGCGCGCTGGATGCGATGCCGGGCGTCGGCGCCGAGTCCCGCGCGAAACCGTCGGAAGCCCTTGTCGACGCGCACGGAAATCGACGCTGACCGCTCCCGAGGGAACGACGATGAGCTGGCTTCAGAAACTCCTTCCCCCCCGCATCAAGAGCACGCCCGGCGCGCGCAAGCAGGCGGTGCCCGAAGGACTGTGGATCAAGTGCCCGGCGTGCGAGGCGGTGCTCTACCGGACCGACCTCGAGAAGAACCTGTCGGTATGCCCGAAGTGCGGCCACCACACGCGCGTGTCCGCGCGCCTGCGCATCGAGCAGCTGCTCGACGCCGAGGGCCGCTTCGAGATCGGCTCCGAGGTCGTGCCGATCGACTCGCTCAAGTTCAAGGACCAGAAGAAGTATCCGGAACGCCTGTCCGCCGCGCTCGAGGAGACCGGAGAGACCGACGCGCTCGTCGTGATGCAGGGAAGCATCGCGAGCGTGCCCCTCGTGCTCGCCGTGTTCGAGTTCGAGTTCATGGGCGGCTCGATGGGCTCGGTGGTCGGCGAGCGCTTCGTGCGCGGCGTGCGCGTCGCGTACGAGAACCGCGTTCCGTTCGTCTGCGTGTCCGCGTCCGGCGGTGCGCGCATGCAGGAGGGCGTCCACTCGCTGTTCCAGATGGCGAAGACGACTGCCGCGCTGCAGGAGCTCGCGAAGGCGCGGCTGCCGTTCGTCTCGCTCCTCACCGACCCGACGATGGGTGGCGTGTCGGCGTCGTTCGCGTTCGTCGCCGACCTCGTGCTCGCCGAGCCGGGCGCCCTGATCGGCTTCGCGGGGCCGCGCGTGATCGAGCAGACGGTGCGCGAGAAGCTTCCCGAAGGCTTCCAGCGCGCCGAGTTCCTGCTGGAAAAAGGCGCGATCGACGCGATCGTCGACCGTCGGGCGCTGCGCGCCGAGCTGCCGCGCCTGCTCGCGCTCCTGACGCGCGCTCCCGCACCGGCCGCCTGACGCACCGGCCGACGCCGTGACGCCGCTCGCCTCCGACGGGCGCATCGCGATCCGCCGCTTCCTGCCCACCGACCTCGCCGCGTTCTACGGGGCGATCGACGAATCGCGCGCGGCGCTCGCGACGTGGATGGCGTGGATGCATCCCGGCTACGGAATCGCCGACACGCGCGACTGGCTCGAGAAGCGCGATGCCGAGTGGGACGCGGGACGCGACTTCAGCGTGATCGTGACCGATGCGACGACCGGCGAGGTGCTGGGCGCTTCCGGGCTCAACCAGGTCAACTCCGAGCACCGGTTCGCGAACCTCGGCTACTGGGTGAAGACCTCGGCGAGCGGGCGCGGCGTCGCGTCGGATGCCGCGCGCCTCGTCGCGTGGTGGGCGTTCAGGGAAGCGGGATTCGGCCGCGCCGAGATCGTCGCGATGCGCGAGAACCGTGCGAGCCGCCGCGCCGCCGAGAAGGCCGGCGCGCGCTTCGAAGGCTATGCGCGCAATCGCCTGCGGTTGCACGGCGAATGGCACGAGGCGGCGATGTACGCGTTCGTCCCCGGAGATTTCGCCTGAGCGCGAGCGACGCCATGCGTCCGCGCGATCTTCCGGGCTGGCTCGCCTACCTCGAGACGCTGCACCCCAGCGCGATCGCGATGGGGCTCGACCGCGTGCGCGCGGTGCTCTCGCGCCTCGACGTCGCGATCGCCTGCCCGGTCTTCACCGTCGGCGGCACCAACGGCAAGGGCTCGACCGCCGCGATGCTCGACGCGATGCTGCGCGCCGAAGGCTACCGCACCGGCCTCTACATGTCGCCGCACCTCACGCACTACAACGAGCGGGTGCGGATCGACGGGCGCGAGGCGAGCGACGCGGAGCTCGTCGCGGCGCTCGCCGTCGTCGAAGACGCGCGCACGCGCGTCGATCCGGCGATTCCGCTCACCTATTTCGAGTTCGGGACGCTCGCCGCGCTGCATCGGTTCGCGCACGCTTCGTGCGACGCGCTCGTGCTCGAGGTCGGGCTCGGTGGGCGGCTCGACGCGGTCAACGTCATCGACGCCGACGTCGCGATCGTCACGAGCATCGACCTCGATCACCGCGATTTCCTCGGCGACACCCGCGAGGCGGTCGGGCGCGAGAAGTCGGGCATCTTCCGCGCCGGGCGCGTCGCGGTGTGCGGCGACGCGGATCCGCCGCGATCGGTGACGGAAGAGGCCGCTCGCATCGGCGCGCGGCTCGTCGTTTATGGACGCGATTTCGCCGCGACCGACGAGGGAACGCAGTGGCGTTACCGGGGCCCGTGGAGCGAGCGCTACGGGCTGCCGCACCCGGCGCTACGCGGGCGCTACCAGCTCGGCAACGCCGCGTGCGCGGTCACGGCGCTCGACGCGTTGCGCGACCGGCTGCCCGTCAGCGCGGGCGCGATTCGCGACGGGCTCGTCGGCGTCGAGCTTCCCGGCCGCTTCCAGGTGCTGCCGGGCCGGCCGGCGCGCGTGCTCGACGTCGCGCACAACCCGCACGCGGCGCGCGCGCTCGCCGGAGCGCTCGCGACGATGGGTTTCCATCCGGAGACGCACGCGGTGTTCGGCATGCTGGCCGACAAGGACATCGACGGCGTCGTCGCCGCACTGGCCGGACGGGTCGACCACTGGACCGTCGCGCCGCTGCCGAAGCCGCGCGGGGCGTCCGCCGAGACACTGGTGGCGGCGTTGCGGCGGGCGGGCGTGCCCGCGGAGCGCATCCGGACCGCGCCCGACGTCGTGAGCGGCTGGCGAGCCGTGCGCGCCGTCGCGGGCGAGGCTGATAGAATCGTCGCCTTCGGTTCGTTCCTCACGGTCGCCGCGGTGCTCGCGGCCGAGCGCTGAGCGCGGACACGACCAAGCCCGATGGCCGAACCCGCCGACGTCAATCTCGATGAGCTGAAGCGCCGCGGCCGGCGGCGCCTGATCGGCGCGATCGTGCTGGCGCTCGTCGCGGCGGTCGTCGTGCCGATGCTGCTCGAGAGCGATCCACGCCCGCTCGGCGAGGACGTGTCGGTGCGCATCCCTCCGGTCGACGACGGCAAGTTCGTCAACAAGCTCAACGATCCGCGCGCGAAGGCCGACGTGACGAAGACCGCGCCGTCGCCTGCCGGGACCACCGCGGCGACGACGTCCACGCCGCCGCCCTCGCCGGCGGCGCCGACCAGGGATGCGGCACCCGCGTCCGCCGCGGTCCCGACCGGAACGGACCCGCCGCGCAAGTCGCTCGCCGACGCCGAGAAAGGCGTGCTGGCGCCTGGAGCGCGCATCCCGGCTTCCGAGCCGAAGGCTGCTCCGAAAACGCCCGACGCGCCGAAGCAGGCCGAACCTGCGAAGGGCACAGACGCCGCACCCGCCAGGACCGCTGACGCTTCGCCCGCGAAGGCCGCACCGACGTCCTCCGTCGCGGAACCGGTGCGCGAGGGATTCGTCGTGCAGCTCGCCGCGTTTTCCGACGACAAGGGCGCGAACGCGCTCGCAGGCAAGCTCAAGCGCGGCGGGTATCCCGCGTACACCGAGGCGATCGCGACCAGTCGCGGGACGCTTTGGCGCGTGCGCGTCGGCGGTTACCCTTCGCGCGACGCGGCCGCGCAGTCGCGCGACCGGCTGAAGGGCGAGGGCCACGCCGGGATCGTCGTGCCGGCGAAGTGAGTCGGCTGGCGCGCGCACGCTGTCTTCCGGCGGTGCGCGCGTGCATGGCGAACCGCGCAGCGAGCCCATGACCGCGCTCGACGTCGCCGCGCTCGCGGTGGTCGCGCTGTCGATCCTCCTCGCCTATGCGCGCGGCATCATCCGTTCGCTCGTCGGCACCGCCGCCTGGATCGCGGGCTTCGTCTTCGCGCTCGCGTTCACGCCGGCGGTCGGCGCGATGCTCCCGGACATGCCGAACACGCCTTACATTCCCTACGTGATCGCGTTCGTCGGGATCTTCGTCGCTGCCCTGGTGGTCGGCGCGCTTTTCGCGTGGCCGCTGCGCGCGATCGTGCGCAAGGCGGGGATGGGCTTCCTCGACGCGTCGCTCGGCGCGACGTTCGGCCTCGTGCGCGGGATCGCGCTGATGGTCGCGTTCGCGCTCGTCGCCGGCGTCACCGGAATCGCGCAACGGGATTGGTGGCAGAATGCGTACCTCGCGCCGTCCCTCGCGTCGGCCGCCATGGCGCTGCGCCCATGGCTGCCCCATGCCTGGGCCGAGCGCCTCGACTTCTCTCCCACGGGCCTCGCGCCAGGCGCGCCGGCCCGGCCCGAAAAGGCCTGAACCATGTGCGGGCTCGTCGGCGCCGTCTCGCATGCGCCGGTCAACCAGCTCCTGTACGACGGGCTGATGCTCCTACAGCACCGCGGGCAGGACGCGGCCGGTATCGTCACGAGCGAGGGCAACGTCTTCCACATGTTCAAGGGGCAGGGCTACGTGCGCGACGTGTTCCGCACGCGGAACATGCGCGAGCTCACCGGCAGCGCGGGCATCGGCCACTGCCGGTACCCGACCGCGGGCAACGCGTTCTCCGAGCTCGAGACGCAGCCGTTCTACGTGAACGCGCCGTTCGGCGTCACGCTCGGGCACAACGGCAACCTCAC
>JBDTNO010000227.1:0-5168 GCA_039933715.1 Betaproteobacteria bacterium | reverse complement strand
GCCCGCGCAGGCTTTCTCGAGGCGCGACGAGGCCCATTTCAATGCCGCGAGCAACCTCCTCGCGCGCTACGGCGTCTCGGTCGATGGAGAGACGCTGCGCGGCCACGACGTGCTGAAATTCGGCATCGTCGCGCTCCCGGCGGTCCAGTACACGCAAGCTGTCACGACCCTCAATCGCCTGGGCAGGACCGATGTGCGCTGGAAGACGTCGTTCTTCGATGGCGACGCCAGCGCCACGCACTTCCATCCGGGCGAGATCGTCCCGTGCATCCGGACCACGATCGAGGATGACGAGCTCGCCACGCACGAGCTGTTCGACTCGGACCAAGGCGGCATCATCCCCTGCGTGAAGGTCGAGTCGGAGATGCTCGAGGGCGGGCACATCGGGAACGTCGTGATGACGCACTTTCACGACGGCGCAATCGTTCCCTGCGTCAAGACGACGATCGAGGGCCACGCGCGCGCGATCCACGAGCTGTTCGATGCGGACGACGGCGACATCGTCCCTTGCCTCCGGGTCGCGTCGGAGATGCTCAAAGGCGGTGTCCTCGGCGCGGTGGAAATGACGATCGACGACGATCTTTCCAGCTTCAGGCTGACCATCGAAGGCGGCAAGACCTATCGGCTGGTCGGCGGCGAGCTCGTGCCCGAAGGGGCGGCGCCGGCGTAGCGCTAGTCGTCCGACCTTCGCGCGCGCAACCGATATGTAGGGTCAGAGACGCCATTCGGATGATGGCGGGAGGAAGCGAGGGACGGGCACGCTGAGCGAATGCCTCGCCAGCCGCGATTCTGGTTCCCCGGCGCAGTCCTGCATGTCGTCCAGCGCGGCAACAACTGTGCGGCGGTGTTCCTGGGCGACGAGGATCGTCGCTACTTCCTGAAGTGCCTGGTCGGGTCGTCGCGCATGCACGACGTGGCGGTGCATGCCTACGTGCTGATGACGAACCACGTCCATCTGCTGGTGTCGCCTCGGACGCCCATGGGGCCGCGGCCGCGCGATCCACGGTAGCGCGGGCGTTCGCCTGGCAAAGTTACACTCGCCGCTTTCGATCGGCGAGTGTCGTCTCTGACCCCATGCTGAGCTATCGCCACGCCTTCCATGCAGGCAACCACGCCGACGTGCTGAAGCACGTCGCGCTGGTCCTGCTGTTGCGCATGCTCATCCGCAAGGACAAGCCCGTCCTGGTCGTCGACACGCACGCAGGCGCCGGGATGTATTCGCTCGAGCAAGGTTTCGCGCTGAGGAACGCCGAGTTCCGCAACGGCATTGCCACGCTCTGGGAGCGCAACGATCTGCCGGAGCCGGTGGCCGATTATGTGAACCTGGTCCGTGCCGTGAACCCGGATGGCGTGCTGCGAAATTACCCGGGATCGCCCCGAATCGCGCGGGACGTACTCCGGCCCCAGGATAGCTTGCGGCTGTTCGAACTGCACAGCACCGAGGCACCGATGCTCGCCGAACAGTTTTCCCGGGCCAACCGCCGCGTGACGGTCGTCGCTGGAGACGGGTTCGCTGGCCTGAAGGCTGTACTGCCGCCTCCGTCACGTCGTGGACTCGTCCTGATCGATCCGTCGTACGAGCTCGCTTCCGACTACCGCGCGGTGGTCGCCGCACTGCGCGACGCGTTGCAAAGGTTTGCCATTGGCACCTACGCCGTTTGGTATCCGCTTCTTCAGCGTCGCGAATCCGTCCAACTGCCCGACAACCTCCGGCGCGCGGCTGGTGCGAGTTGGGTAGACGTCGCGCTGCAGGTGAAACCGCCCTCGCCCGAAGGGCTTGGCCTCCACGGCAGTGGCATGTTCATCGTCAACCCGCCATGGACGTTTGCCGAACAGATGCGTGGGATCATGCCCTGGCTCACGCGGACACTTGCGCAGGACGCGGCCGCAAGCTTCCGGCTCGATGCGCGAGAAACGTAAGAGGTCAGAGTCGTCACGATCGGCGGAGCCGATCGTCCCCGAATGCCGCATCCGTCGCGCCAATCGTGACGACTCTGACCCCACGGAGAACTCCCGGCGTCCACGCGGGCTCCGCTTGTCGCAGCACGCCCTCCCCGGTACCATCGTTCGAGACGCGCGAGCCGCGCGCTCGTCGGCGTCACGGTCGACCCCGGATCGCACTCGCGACGCATCGCGACGAGGGGCCGAAGAGACAATCGGTCGATCATGGCCGGCAATGGAAGGGAGGTGATCCCATGAACCATTTCGCGTTGGTGGTCGAAGAGTTCGCGTCCGTTTGTGCGAGCGAGTGTTCGCCGAGCTAGTCGGCCCGCGAGGGCGTCACCGCATGTGGCGCCCTCGCATCTCCCTTCCCGGGCGTCCGCGCTGGCGAATGGCCGTCGCGACCTGCAGCCCGTTCCCGCCACGTGTCCCTGGGCATTCGCGCAGATCGCGCTGACGCTGTCGCATGTGCGGTGTTGCTCGCAAACACGCCGTGGGGCAGACTCGATTGAAGTCGATGGCGGATGCTCGCGCCGTACGCCTTATTGGCTGCGCGTAGCTTGGATCTTGGCACCGGCAAGCCCTCGAGGCTGACCCCAATGCCTGCCAAGGGGATCCTACTGGAATCGGCCAACGGCCCCGGGTAGAGTGGGCCCATGATTCCGCGCACGCAATACGCACGCAGCGGCAAGGTGAACATCGCCTATCAGGTCACCGGCGACGGGCCGCTCGACCTGGTCTATGTGCCGGGATGGGTTTCGCACATCGAACTGCGCTGGGAGGAGCCCGATCACGCGCGATACCTGCACCGGCTCGCCTCGTTTTCCCGTCTTATCACCTTCGACAAGCGAGGCACCGGGCTGTCCGATCGCGTTCCCGACGACCAGCTTCCGAGCCTCGAAACCCGCATGGACGACCTGCGCGCGGTGATGGATGCCGTGGGCTCGAAACGCGCGGCGCTGTTCGGTTACTCGGAAGGCGGCAACATGTGCATGCTGTTCGCGGCCACCCACCCGGAACGCACCATCGCCCTCGTCACTTTCAGCTGTTTCGCCAAGCGCATCTGGAGCCCGGACTATCCGTGGGCGCCGACGCCCGAGGCCCGTGCGCGGGAGTACGAACAGGTCGAGCGCGAGTGGGGCAACGAGATGGACCTCGCGCACTACATTCCCAGCAGGATTCACGACCATGATTTCGCCCGCCGCCTGGCCACCTACTATCGCAACGCCGCAAGTCCAAGCGCCGCGGTGGCGCTGCTCAAGATGAACACGCAAATCGACGTGCGCCACGTCTTGCCGACCATCAGCGTGCCAACGCTGGTGCTGCACCGTGCCGGAGATCGCGATGTCAGCATCGAGGAGGCGCGCTGGCTGGCGTCGCGGATCCCCGGTGCTCGACTGGTGGAGCTCAAGGGTGACGACCACATGCCGTGGTCGGGCGACCAGGAATCCCTTCTGGATGAAGTGCAGGAGTTTCTGACCGGCGTTCGCCCAGCCCAGGACGTCGATCGCGTGCTGGCGACCGTGATGTTTACGGACATCGTGGGCTCGACCGAGCACTTGGCGCGTATGGGCGACAAGGCATGGTGCGGGATGCTCGATCGGCACCACAGCATTGCGCGCCGCGAGATCGCGTCATTCCGCGGCCGCGAAATCAATACGGCGGGCGATGGCTTCTTCGCGACCTTCGACGGGCCAGCGCGCGGCGTTCGTTGCGCCATGGCCATCCAGAGCGCCGCCCGCCAGATTGGTGTTGCCGTTCGCGCGGGATTGCATACTGGCGAGGTGGAGCTGCACGGCGACGATGTCGCGGGCATGGCAGTACATATCGGGTCGCGGGTCGCGGGCATGGCGGACGGCGACGAGACACTGGTGTCGAGCACCGTCAAGGATCTGGTGTCGGGCTCGGGCCTGCGCTTCGAGGATCGAGGGTTGCACGCGCTGAAGGGCATACCGGGCGAGTGGCGGCTGTACGCGGCCAACTGATCACGGCTGTGGGGTGGAGGGTCAGAGACGAAACGCGGGGGGACGCTCGCGCTGCAGCCGGTGCCGCTGAGCGAACGGTGTAGGGTCAGAGACGGAACGCGGGGGGACGCTCGCGCTGCAGCCGGTGCCGCTACCGGCTTCCGAAACCACGTAGCGTCGACTTCAGTGCCCGCCCGCAGGCGGCATCGTCTTCACCATCGACGGCCGAGCCGAGAAAATCTCGTGCCACGCCGCAAGTTTCGATAGCTTCTGTCGCCAAGGCTCCGCGGCAAACCGAAAGTCGGCGTAGCCGAGACAGCAACGGGATAGGGCGGGTCAGAGACGAAACTCGAGCCGGCAACCGAAGGAACGGACGAACGCCAGGCGGCCGAAGGCCGGCGGCCGGTGGCGCGCGCAGTGGAGACGATACCGCGTTCGAAACCGATCGCTTTCCAGTTCGCCGGCGCGCGTTGCGAAGCCGCCGTCAGTCGCGTGCTGGCCGAACTCTCGCATCGCGGCCTGATTTCATCTCACCGAGCGGCTCGCCTGCGCGGCTCCCCTGACCGTAAAAGCGAAATCATGAGATCGATAATGAAAACGCCACTTCACGATGCGCGTACGTCCCAAGCTGCGGTAATCCATGGAAACGCGAAAAACGAATGGTTGCAGTCATGTCGGCGATAGGCCTTCGCCTCCGCACTCTGCATTCAAGCTTGCTGGGACGCATCGAGGATTTCAGTGCGCCTGGCGACTGCCCGGCGCCCCGCGGACACTCTCCTGAATACCAGCTTGTCTTGCCCTATGCGGGCGCTTTCGAGTGGCACGTCGGCGCCAAGACGGTGTTCCTGGATACGACCAGGGTGCTTTTCGTTGGCGCGGGCGAAGACTATGCCGACGCGCACGTCGCCGGCGGCGGGCATGACAGCATCATCCTCACGCCGGGCCTGTCCCTACTACAGGAACTGTGCGGGCACACCGTGCCATCGCGGCATCCCGCCTTCCATAGCGTCGCGAAACCGACGATGCCACGCATGAACTTGCGCACTCACCGCCTGCTGCGGCTCGAGGTCTCGGTCAATGATCCGTTGGCCAGCGACGAGTTGATGATCGCCCTGCTTGGCGAAGCGCTGGGGCCAACGCAAAAGGTTGTTCGAGCCTCACCGCTGCGCGTTGTCGACTTGGCAAAGCAGTTCCTGCACGCACGCGTGGACCAACCCATCTCGCTCGACGAAATCGCACACGCAGTTCAGGTGTCCGGCGCTT
>JBDTNO010000226.1:0-5265 GCA_039933715.1 Betaproteobacteria bacterium | reverse complement strand
GGACCCGATCCCGGACCCGATCCCGGACCCGATCCCGGACCCGATCCCGGACCCGATCCCGGACCCGGACCCGGACCCGGACCGGGACCCGGACCCGCAGGGACCACTACCTTCCGAGCGCGACGCTCCTGCCGCTCGTCGTGTCCCACGCGGTGCCGTCGACGAGGCTGATCCGGTAGAACTCGCGCAGCACGTTGCCCATGAAGCCGATCTCGACGATCGACACGTCGCGGAACTCGGTGACGATGCCGTCGGGCAGGACGCGGTTCATCTCGTCGGCGACGTCCTTCATCGCGGCCTGCACGCGCGAATCGTAGGGCGTCATGCTGTAGACGAGCGTGTTGTGCGGGTTGTGCGACGACGTCGGCTTGCCGTCCTTGATCACGTTGACGCCGCTGACACCGACGGTCTGCACCAGCTCCTTCGCCGCATCGCCCATCTTCGCGTACACGGGTCCGGTGACGCGCGGAAGCGGACCATCGCGCAGCGGTGTCAGCGCGGCCGTGGCGACGACGCTGTACGCCATCATTTCGGCATAGGCCCGGCCGCTCTTCACGACACCCAGGTCGAACCACCAGGGCGCGCCTGCGCCCGCGGCGGCCTCCGTGTTGTAGAACGTCTTCAGCGTCACCGGAAGGACCGGGGGCACGGTCTTGAGCGCGGCGAGCATCCGGCGCGGCGTTCCCGGGTCCGCGTTGTGAAGGTGGACGACGGTGACGTGCTGCAGGTTGAACGTGCGCGCCTCGTCCGCGAGCCCGAGCGCCAGGAGCCGTTGGCGGAGTGGCGGGTAGATCCGGTGGTCGAGGACGTCGGTGACGTCGTTGGGCAGGCGGTAGACGAGGCCGTAGGTGGCGCGATGCTCGCGGAACGCCGGTTGGCCGATCGACGCGTTGTCGATGCCCGAGGTCGTCGGCGCCATCGTCGACGCGCAGCCGGACAGGGCCATCGCACCGATCGCGATGGCGGTGAAGCCGAAACGCAAGCTCATGGGAACCTCACGACGAGTTGGACGGGGCGGGGCGGCGGAAATGCGCGGCGACGCCGGGTCGCCGCTCGATCGAATCGTACGCGGATTGGCGAGCGAACGCGCCGGTTCCGAGGCGGGCGGCCGCGTGGCGGGGCGCGAACGCCTTTGCTATCATCTTCGACTGGCCGCGGGCGTGCTGCGGGGGTGATCCGATTCCCCGGCTCACGGTCCCCGTCGCAACTCCCGGCCGGAATCCCCGCGTGTCAGCGATCGTCGTCGAAGGCGCGAGCAAGCATTGGACGACCGGCGACGGCCACGTGCGCGCGGTCGACCGCGTTTCGTTCGCGCTCGACGAAGGCACGCTCAACGTGTTCCTCGGTCCGTCGGGCTGCGGCAAGTCGACCACGCTGCGGCTGATCGCGGGTCTCGAGATCGCCGACGAGGGCACGATCCGCATCGCCGGGCGCGACGTCACGCGGCTGCCGCCATCGCAGCGCAGCATCTCGATGGTGTTCCAGTCCTATGCGCTGTTCCCGCATCTTTCGGTCGCCGAGAACATCCTGTTCGGATTGCGCGTCCGCAAGGTTGCGCCCGGCGAGTGCGACCGCAGGCTCGCGGAGACCGCCGAGCTGCTCGGCTTGTCGACGCTTCTCAACCGGAAGCCTTCGCAGCTTTCCGGCGGCCAGCAGCAGCGCGTCGCGCTCGGGCGCGCGATCATCGCGCGCGCGCCGGTGTGCCTGATGGACGAGCCGCTGTCGAACCTCGACGCGCAGCTTCGCGCCGAGATGCGGCAGGAGATCCGCGCGTTGCAGCGCAAGCTGGGCATCACGATGGTGTACGTGACGCACGACCAGGTGGAGGCGATGTCGATGGCCGATCGCGTGATCCTGCTGAACGCGGGCCGCATCGAGCAGAACGGAACTCCGCTCGAGCTCTACGAGAATCCCGCCAACGTGTTCGTGGCGCGCTTCATCGGAACGCCACCGATGAACCTGCTGCCGCTCGCGCCCGGGGACGGCGGCGCGTGGATCGAAGGCACGTCCGGGCCGGGGGTGATGCCGCGCGGATGCGCGGGCGGAATGCTCGGCGTGCGTCCCGAGCACATCCGGCTCGCGCAGGGGCGAGGCGTTGCAGCCGCCGTCGAGAGCGTCGAGTATCTGGGCGGCGACTCGTTGATCGCCTGCCGCATCGGGCGCACCCAGGTCGCGGTGCGCGTGCCGGGAAGCACCGGGCTGGCGCGCGGCGACGTCGCATGGCTCGAATGGGCGCCCGGCGCCCAGCATTATTTCGGACCGGACGGCGCGCGGCATGCGCCGTCCGATCGCGCGACGGGCGAGACGATGCTCGCCTGACGTCGCTTGCAAGACGCCACGACAAGGGTCGCGCGGATCGACGTCTTCGAGGTCGATCGCGTGACATGATGCAATCCGGCGCAGGGCCGACCGCTCCGCGCCGAGCCAACCGGAGGAGGTCAGGATGATGCGTCGCTTCAGGCAGTGGGCACTCGCCGTGCTCGCCGCCCTCGTTCCCGCGCTCGCGTTCGCGCAGGTCGAGGTTTCGTTCTATTACCCCATCGCCGTCAGCGGTCCGATCACCAAGATCGTCGACGGCATGGCCGCCGACTTCGAGAAGGAGAATCCCGGCATCAGGGTGAAGCCGATCTACACCGGCACCTACCAGGACTCGATGACCAAGGCGCTCACCGCGGTCAAGAGCGGCGACCCGCCGGTCACGTCGATCCTGCTGTCGACCGACATGTACACGCTGATCGACGAGGACGCGATCGTGCCGTTCGACGACCTCATCCGGACCGACGAAGACCGTGCGTGGCTCCGCAGCTTCTACCCGGCGTTCATGGAGAACAGCCAGACCGGCGGCAAGACCTGGGGCATCCCGTTCCAGCGCTCGACCATCGTCCTCTACTACAACAAGGAACTGTTCAAGGAGGCCGGGCTCGATCCCAACCGACCGCCGCAGAACTGGCGCGAGCAGGTCGAGTACGCGCAGAAGCTCACCAAGCGCGACGCGTCCGGCAACGTGACGCAATGGGGGATGCAGATCCCGTCGTCCGGGTTCCCGTACTGGCTGTTCCAGGCGCTCGCGATCGAGGCCGGCACCAACCTGATGAACCAGACTGGCACGCAGACCTACTACGACCGTCCCGAGGTGATCGAGGGCCTCACCTACTGGGTCGACCTCGTGAAGAAGTACAAGGTGCATCCGGAAGGCATCGTCGAGTGGGGCACGACGCCGAAGGACTTCTTCGAGAAGAAGGTCGCGATGATGTGGACGACGACCGGCAACCTCACCAACGTGAAGAACAACGCGAAGTTCGATTTCGGCGTCGCGATGCTGCCCGCGGGCAAGCAGCGCGGCAGCCCGACCGGCGGCGGCAATTTCTATCTGTTCAAGAAATCGGCGCCCGCGCAACGCGAAGCGGCGTTCAAGTTCATCAGGTGGGTGACCACGCCGGCGCGCGCCGCGCAATGGGGGATCGACACCGGGTACGTCGCCGTGCGCGCCGATGCGTGGGACACGCCGGTGATGAAGCAGTACGTCGCGGGATTCCCGGCGGCCGCCGTCGCGCGCGACCAGTTGCCGTTCGCGAAGGCCGAGCTGTCGACGCACGACAACCAGCGCGTCACCAAGGCGCTCAACGACGGATTGCAGGCGGCGCTGACCGGCACGAAGACGCCGGAGGTCGCGATGAAGGATGCGCAGCGGGAGTCGGAGCGGTTGCTGCGTTCCTACAAATAGGGCATCGGGGTCGGGCCCTGCTCGAACGTCGCGCGGGGTTCGGCCCTCTTCCCGTGCCGCATCGCGGGGAGGGGGAGTGATGCGGCGATGACGCGAACGAAGGAATGGATCCTCGCATGGCTGCTTCTCGCGCCGGCGATGATCCTGCTCGTGCTCTTCACGCACTACCCGGCGGTCGCCAACCTGTGGCACAGCTTCCTGTCGACGCCCAAGGGCAGCCGCCCGGCGGTCTGGGTCGGCGCCGACAACTACGCGCAGCTCGCCGAAGACCCGATCTTCTGGCAGGCGCTCACCAACAACTTCTGGTACGCGCTCGGCACGATCCCGGTGTCGATCGCGCTCGCGCTGCTGATGGCCGTGTGGGTGCACGGCAAGGTTCCCGGCCGCGGTCTCCTGCGTCTCGCGTATTTCACGCCGACCGTGCTGCCGATGATCGCCGTCGCGAACGTCTGGATGTTCTTCTACACGCCCGAGTACGGATTGCTCGAGCAGATCACCAAGGGCCTCGGCTTCGCCAGCCACAATTGGCTCGGAAGCAAGTCGACCGCGCTCGTGGCGTTGATGGTCGTGACGATCTGGAAGGAAGCAGGCTTTTTCATGATCTTCTACCTGGCGGCGCTGCAGGCGATGTCGCCGAGCCTCGCCGAGGCCGCCGCGATCGAAGGCGCGTCGCG
Organism: Betaproteobacteria bacterium; assembly: GCA_039933715.1. Taxonomy (GTDB): domain Bacteria; phylum Pseudomonadota; class Gammaproteobacteria; order Burkholderiales; family Casimicrobiaceae; genus VBCG01. The sequence goes on along the minus strand of JBDTNO010000226.1, from coordinate 867 downwards.
CGGGTACTTTTTCCGCCGCGTCACGTTCCCGCTGCTGATGCCGGTGACGCTGTTCGTGTTCGTCAACGCGGTGATCAACGCGTTCCGGCTGGTCGACCACATCGTCGTGATGACGCGCGGCGGGCCCGACAACGCGACCGCGCTGCTCCTGTACTACATCTACGAGATCGGTTTCCGGTTCTGGGACTCGGCCTACGCGGCCGCGCTCACGATGGTGCTGCTCGCGATTCTCGGATTCACCGCGCTCGTCCAGTTCCTGGTGCTGGAACGGCGCACCCACTACCGATGAGAGTGGGAGGACCCCCCCGACGCGAACTTCGTTCGCCTCCCCCCAGGGGGCGCGGCGACCTCGGGGCGGCGAATGGACACCCCCCCGATGCGCGCTGCGCGCGCTTCCCCCCGAGGGGGCACGGCGACCTCGGGGCGGCCCGTCGGTCGCCGGAGCCGCGCAGGCGTCCGCCGAGGTGTCGCGCATGACGCACGTTTACGACGCGCGCGGGGTGACGCGCGGCCTCGAGACCGCCGCCGCGTGGTTCCTCGGCTTCCTGTGGGTGCTGCCGCTGCTCTACGCATTCTGGACGGCGTTCCATCCGGCCGAATTCTCGACGCGCCTTTCGTTTACCGCGCCGCTCACCCTCGACAATTTCGTGAACGCCTGGAACGCGGCGCCGTTCGCGCGCTATTTCCTCAACACGGTGATCCTCGTGACGATGGTGCTCTCGGCGCAGCTCGTGCTGGTGACGCTCGCCGCCTACGCGTTCGCGCGCTTCGAGTTCCCGGGTCGCGACGTGCTGTTCGCGCTCGTGCTCGTGCAGCTGATGATCATGCCCGACGTGCTGATCGTCGAGAACTACCGGACGATGACCT
>JBDTNO010000225.1:0-5310 GCA_039933715.1 Betaproteobacteria bacterium | reverse complement strand
GCGCCCAAAACGCACCATGACGGTGCGTTCGTGCACCTTATTGGATCGTCGGCGAATCAAGCTAACTGGCGTCGAGCCCGACGGAAAGCCAGCGCCGCGATGGCGGCCACGGCCAGGAGCAGCGCCGGCAGGCCGGGTCCGGGGACCGGCACCGAAGGTGGGCCCGCCGGTGCGGCGACCGTCGTCAGCACGACGTCGTTGCCGTCGCCGCCCTGGTAGGTGATCGTGAACCAGTTGCCGGCCTGCAGGTACGTCGTGCCTTCGGCTTTGCCGGCGTACGTTCCGGCGACGGGATCGGCGCCATCGTTGTCGATGATGACGAACGTCAGGCCGAGAGGCAGCACGCCGGCCGCGGTCGTGTTGAGCGTCGTCCCGCCGAGCGACACGGTGCCTGCGACCTGGATCTGGTCGTAGTTCGTGACCGGCAGCCCCGGCGCCATCACCAGGTTGTGCATGCCGCCCGACGACGCGAGGCCGGCCGGGGCGAAGAGCTGCAACACGATGCCCGGGGCGAACGTGCCGCCGGTCATCGTGAGCGGCCCCGACGTCGCGGTTCCGAAGAGGCCGCCGGGCGCCTGGAGGTTGATGGCCGCCGGGAACGTGCCTTGCGGGATGAAGCCTCCGCTCTGGATGTCGACGGTCCCGGTGAATGCCGGAGAGTCGCCGGACGTCGAGAGCGCGCCATCGGTGATGACGATCGTTCCGTTGCTGGCGATCGGCCCGCTGAGCGATCCCGGCGAGTCCATCTGGAATGCGAGCGTCCCGTTGAACGCGAGCGGACCCGAGAGCTGGTTGTTCGCGATCATCAGAATCGTGCCGGCCGGCCCGCTGAACGTGATCGGCTCGGGCATCGCATAGGGCCCGAACGCGAGGCCGAGCGTCGTGGCGCTCGCGAACGTCGTGCCGGTGCCGCTGCCACCGAGCGCGCCCGCGCTTCCGGTTCGAAGCATGCCCGCGTTGACTTGCGTCGCGCCGCCGTAGCCGCTCGCCCCATCCAGCGTGAGCGCCGACGAACCATTCTTCGTGAGTCCGCCCGCGCCCGCGATCGCGCCGCTGATCCACAGGTCGCCGTCGACCTGCAACGCCAGCGTGTTGGCACCGAGCGCGATCGCGCCTTCGACGAAGCTGATGCGCCCCGACGAGGTCATCGTGATCCCTGCCGACAGCGTCAGCGGGATCGCCCAATGCGGATTGGCGGTGGCCCCCGCCCCCGGGTTCGCGAACGTGAACGCGCCGCCGAGCGTGATGCCGTTGCCGGTGAAGTTGTAGTCGGCGCCGCTGTTGGTCGTCGTCACCGACACCGACGCGATCGAAAGGCCCGCGATGTCGTTGCTGGAGTCGCGATCGGTCGGGTTGGCGGGAAAGACGAGATCGTCCCCGTTCGCCGGCACGATGCCCTCGACCCAGTTGCCGGCGGTGTTCCAGCCGGTGCCGAGCGTCCCGGACCAGGTGCGCGTGGCGGCGATCGCGTCGGGCGCGATCGCAAGGATCACCACGCCCACGCATGCGACGAAAGACCTGCGCATCGCGACACCCTTTGCGGCCGACGGACGTGGCCGGATTGTCGCGGGGCCCGACGCAAGCCGTCAACGCCGGCGGGGGCCCGGTCTCGCGACCGTCGCTGCGCGCGACGGCCGGCGCTCAGGCCGGCGCGGGGGAGAGGAGTTGCTGCAGCTCGCCGCTCTGGTACATCTCCCGCATGATGTCGCAGCCGCCGACGAATTCGCCGTCGACGTAGAGCTGCGGGATCGTCGGCCAGTTCGCGAAGGACTTGATGCCCTGGCGGATCTCTTCGTCGGCGAGCACGTTGACGCTGAAGAAGTCGCCCGCGCCGCTGCGCCTGAGGATCTCGGTCGCCGTCGCCGAGAAGCCGCATTGCGGAAGCTGCGGCGTGCCCTTCATGTAGAGGACCACGCGGTGGCCCGTCACCTGCTCGCGAATCTTGTCCTGGACGCTCATGGGGGACCTCCGTAGCCGATAGGCGGATTCTACCAAGCGACGGGATCCGGGGTCCGGTCCTCGCCACGCACGCGCTCCTGCCCCCCCTCCGTCGGTCGCGCTGGCTCGACCGGTCGCGCGTCGGCCGACGCAGGGATCGCATTCGTGCGTGTCGATCCCCACCGGCTTCGCCAGCGGGGCCCCTCGCCACGCACGCGACCCTGCCGCGCCCTCCTCGGTCGGTCGCGCTGCCTCGACCGGTCGCGCGTCGGCCGACGCAGGGATCGCATTCGTGCGTGTCGATCCCCACCGGCTTCGCCAGCGGGGCCCCTCGCCACGCACGCGACCCTGCTACTCCTTCACGGCTCCCGTCAGGCCCGACACGTAGTACTCGACGAAGAAGGAATAGAGGAGCGCGACCGGCAGCGAGCCCAGCAGCGCGCCCGCCATCAGCGACCCCCAGTGGTAGACGTCGCCCTCGACGAGCTCGGTGACCACGCCCACCGGCACCGTCTTCACTTCCGACGACGAGATGAACGTCAACGCGTAGATGAACTCGTTCCACGACAGCGTGAACGCGAAGATGCCCGCGGAGATGAGGCCGGGCACCGCGAGCGGCAGGATGATCCGCACGAGGATCTGCAGGCGCGACGCGCCGTCGATCAGCGCGCACTCCTCGAGCTCGATCGGGATCGACTTGAAGTAGCCCATCAGGAGCCACGTGCAGAACGGGATCAGGAACGTCGGGTAGGTCAGGATCAGCGCGAGGCGCGTGTCGTAGAGCTGCGCCCTGTAGACGATCGCCGCGAGCGGAATGAACAGGATCGACGGGGGCACCAGGTACGCGAGGAAGATGCTGAGGCCGACGTAGCGCGAGCCGCGGAAGCGCAACCGCTCGATCGCGTAGGCGGCGAGCACGCTGAACGTGAGCGAGATGACCGTCGCCGCAACCGAGACGATGATCGTGTTGAGCAGCCAGTCCGGGTACGCGGTGTCGAACAGGAGCTTCTTGACGTGCGCGAGCGTCGGATTGATCACCCAGAACGGGTTTCCGTCGCGCGACAGGAGCTCCTCGTTCGGCTTGAACGTCGTGATCACCATCCAGTAGAACGGGAACAGCAGCACGAACAGGAACACGCCGAGCGGCAGCCACAGCGTCACGAGGCGCCGCGGGAGCGACGTCAGGTAATGCATGCCCTGCGAATCGGCCGCCGCGGCCCTCATCGGTCGCTCCCCCCCTGCTGCCAGCGGCGCCGCTGCAACCCGTAGTAGCTGAACAGGATCGCCGCCAGCAGGAACGGGATCATCGCGGTCGCGATCGCCGCGCCCTCGCCGAGGCTGCCGCCCGAGATCGCGCGCTGGAACGAGAGCGTCGCCATCAGGTGCGTCGCGTTGAGCGGGCCACCCCGCGTCAGCACGTAGATCAGCTGGAAATCGGTGAACGTCATCAGCACCGAGAACGTCATCACCACGGCGATGATCGGCGTCAGGAGCGGCAGCGTCACGTGGCGAAAGCGCTGCCAGCCGGACGCACCGTCGAGGGCGGCGGCCTCGTACAGCGTGGGCGAGATCGTCTGCAGTCCCGCGAGCAGCGAGATCGCGACGAACGGCACGCCGCGCCAGATGTTGGCGGCGATCGTCGAGAACCGCGCGAGCCAAGGCTCGCCGAGAAAGTCGATGTAGGTCGTGATCCACCCCATCCGGACCAGTGTCCAGCTGATGATCGAGAACTGCGAGTCGTAGATCCACCAGAACGCGATTGCCGACAGCGCCGTGGGCACGATGAACGGGAGCAGGATGACCGCGCGGAAGAACGCCTTGAACGGAAGATGCTCGTTCAGCAGGACCGCGAGCCAGAGGCCGAGGGCGAACTTGATGACGCTCGCGATGATCGTATAGAACAGCGTGTTGAACAGTGCGAGCCGCGTGACCGCGTCGCCCCACAGAAAGATGAAGTTCTCGAGCCCGACGAATTCGCCGTCGCGTCCGATCCTGGCGTCGGTGAAGCCGAGCCAGGTGCCGAGACCGAGCGGATAGGTGAGGAAAAACAGCAGCAACGCCGCCGCGGGCAGCATGAACAGCAGCCCGAGGACGTTGCGGTTGTCGAGGAGGCGGTGCACGCGCGAACCTTCGGCGTCCGGCGCTCGCCGCGCCGGACGCTTCACGATCGAATCATCGTCGAACTAGCCGGTGACGCGCTTGATCGCGCGCTTCACCGCGCGGACCGCCTTCTGCGCGCCCGACATGGGCGTTTTCGCGGCGCGCTTCTTCGCCGTCTTGCGCGCGGTCGTCTTGCGGCCGGTCGTCTTTCGCCCGATCGTCTTGCGAGCCGTCTTCTTCGCCGCCGGCCGCTTCGCGGCCCGCTTCTTCGCGGCCTTGCGCTTCACGGCCTTCTTGGCTAACTTCTTCTCGGCCCCGCTGCCGCGTTTGATGTCCTGCGCGTGCGCGCGCGAGTACGACTGGATGTCCTTGAACTCGCCCGACTCGTTGCGGACGGCATAGAGCTTCTTGCCCTTCGAGCTACGCATCACGGTGCGCTTGACCATGCGATCTCCTGTCTGGATGTCAGGTCACGTACGCCGGGTCGAGCGGCCCGGCACCGACGGCCGATGGTGAGCGCGCTCCCGCGTCGGCCTCGCGAGAATGCTGTAGCCATTGGCGCGACCTGCGCCATGAAGCGCGCGAGTTCGAGCGTCGCGCCCGCGACGCTCGAACTCGCGCGGGGTTTCCGTCGCGGCACCGTCGGCGAGCCGCTCCACTCGCGCTATCGGTTGCGCCGCCGGCCCGTGACGGAAGATCAGACCTTGTAGTAGCGCTCCGCCCGCTTCTGCGCCCGCTCCGCCGCTTCCTTCGGCGTCTTCGACCCGGAGCCCGCCTCCGCGACCATGTTCGGGATGATGAAGTCCGCGGTCGCGGCGGCCGACGCGTAGCCCATGTCGCCCGCGTAGCCGTTCGGCGTCATGTTCTTCATGCAGTCGCGGTACGGCGTGTTCTTCGGGTCCGCCGTCCAGAATTTCGACGACTCGTACGCGGCCAGCGGATGGCACACGTACCCGATCGACGCCTCCTGCCAGGGGACGTACTGGTCGCGCTCCATCATGAAGCGCAGGTACTCCTTCGCGGCGTTCGGGAACTTCGAGTACTTGAAGATCATCATCGGGAAGACGAGGTTGAGCTCGCGCGCCTTGCCGTCGAGGCCGAGCGGGAAGTACGCGTGCTGGATGTCCTTCGTCATCTCCTGCAGCTTCGGATCGGGCGAGTTCTTCGCCGCGTAGTAGACCGAGATGCCGTTCGCGGTCAGCGAGAGCTGACCGTCCAGGAACGCCTTGTTGTTGTTCGGGTCGAGCCACGACAGCGTGCCCGGGATGAACG
>JBDTNO010000224.1:0-5350 GCA_039933715.1 Betaproteobacteria bacterium | reverse complement strand
TCATCCGTACCGGAGGCCCATCGCCTCGCGCACGTCGCCCATCGTTTCCTCGGCGAGCTTCCGCGCGCGCTCGCAGCCATCGGCGACGATGTTGCGCACGAGCTGCGGGTCGTCCAGGTATTTCTGCGCGCGCTCGTGCATCGGCGCCTGCTCCCTCAGGATCGCGTCGATCACCGGCTGCTTGCATTCGAGGCAGCCGATGCCGGCGGTCGTGCATCCCTTCCACACCCAGTCGCGCGTCGCCTGGTCCGAGTAGATCTGGTGCAGCGGCCACACCGGGCAGGCTTCCGGGTTCCCCGGGTCGCTGCGCCGCACCCGCGCCGGGTCGGTCTGCATCGTGCGCACCTTGCGCGTCACCTCGGCAGGCTCCTCGCGCAGGAAGATCGCGTTGCCGGTCGACTTTGACATCTTCTGGCCGTCGAGTCCCGGCACCTTCGGCGATTCGGTGAGCAGCGGCTGGGGCTCGGGAAGGATCACGCGCCGCATGCCCTCGAGCCAGCCGAACAGCCGCTCGCGATCGCCGAGCGACAGGTTCTGCGTGTCCTCGAGGAGATCGCGCGCCGCGGCGAGCGCCGCTTCGTCGCCCTTTTCCTGGAACGCAGCGCGAAGATCGTTGTAGCGCTTCGCCTTCTTGGCGCCGAGCTTCTTCACCGCCGCCTTCGCCTTTTCCTCGAACCCCTGCTCCTGGCCGTAGATGTGGTTGAAGCGGCGCGCGAGTTCGCGCGTCAGCTCGATGTGCGAGACCTGGTCCTCTCCGACCGGGACCATGTTGGCGCGGTAGATCAGGATGTCGGCGCTCTGCATGACCGGGTAGCCGAGGAAACCGTAGTTCGAGAGATCGCGGTCGGTGAGCCGCTGCTGCTGGTCCTTGTAGGTCGGCACGCGCTCGAGCCAGCCGACCGGCGCGATCATGCCGAGCAGCAGGGTCAGCTCGGCGTGCTCGGGCACGCGCGACTGGATGAACAGCGTCGCGCGCGTCGGGTCGAGCCCGGCGGACAGCCAGTCGACGAACATCTCCCACACGGTGTCCGAGATCGTCTCGGTCTCGTCGAAGTGCGTCGTCAGCGCATGCCAGTCGGCCGCGAAGAACAGGCACTCGTGCTCCTCCTGCAGCCGGATCCAGTTGCGGAGGGCGCCGTGGTAGTGGCCGATGTGCATGCGTCCGGTGGGACGCATGCCGGACAGCACGCGGTCGGTGAACATGAAAGCCGGTCAGAGGCCCGCGCGCAGGTCCACGCCGGTTACGGCGCCGATGGCCGCCAGCGCGACGCGGAACAGCGGTCCGAGCACGACGCCGAGCGCGCCGCTGACGAGGAGCACGATCACGAGGATGAATCCGAAGCGTTCGGTGTTCGAATAGGGAATCGCCAGCGCGCGCGGAAGCAGCGACAGCGCGATGCGCCCGCCGTCGAGCGGCAGGATCGGCAACAGGTTCAGCACCATCAGCGACACGTTGATCACGACCCCGACTCGACTCATGTGCTGGAGGCCGGCGCTCGCGAGCCCCCCGCCGCCCGACGTGAGTCCGAGCAGCAAAGCCCACAGCACCGCCATTACGAAGTTCGAGCCCGGCCCGGCGGCCGCGACCCACAGCATGTCGCGCTTCGGATGGCGAAGATTGCCGAAGTTGACCGGCACCGGCTTCGCCCACCCGAAGAGGAACCCCCCCAGCCAATACGTCGCGAGAGGCACGAGCACCGTTCCGACCGGGTCGATGTGCTTCAGCGGGTTCAGCGTGACGCGGCCGAGCATCCAGGCCGTGCTGTCGCCGAACATCCGGGCGACGTAACCGTGGGAGGCCTCGTGGACCGTGATCGCCAGGATGATCGGGATCGCGGCGAGCGCGAACCCCTCGAGCGACACGAGCTCCATCGGCCGGTATTCTACCGCAGATCGTCCCGACGGTCGCCGGCGGCTTCGGACGTCAGCCGAGGCCCAGGGCGGCGGGATCCCCGCGACCGACGCGAACCACCTCGCCGGGCGGCGTCGCGAGGTCGACGATGGTCGACGGCTCGCCCGGACAGGGGCCCGCGTCGACGAACGCGTCGATGCGCGATCCGACCGCCGCGTCGATCGCCTCGGCGTCGTTGAGCGGCGCATCGTCGCCGGCCAGGATCAGCGACGTCGACAGGAGCGGCTCCCCCATTTCCGCGACGAGCGCCACGGCGACCGGATGCGCGGGAACGCGCACGCCAATCGTGCTGCGGCGCGGATGCTTGAGGCGGCGCGGCACTTCCCGCGCCGCCGGCAGCAGGAACGTGTAGGCGCCGGGAACGCCCTGGCGCACGACGCGGAACTGCCAGTTGTCGAGGCGCGCGTAGCGGCCCACTTCCGCGAGGTCGGCGCAGACGAGCGTCAGGTGATGGCGCTCGTCGATGCCGCGGATCGCCCGGATGCGCGCCAACGCGTCGAATGCGTCGAGCCCGCATCCGAGCGCGTAGCACGAGTCGGTCGGATAGACGATCACGCCGCCCGCGCGCACGAGCGAAACCGCCTGCCGGATCAGGCGCGCCTGCGGATGCGTCGCGTGGAGGACGAAGCGTTGGGACATGGCGAAGCCGCAAGGCGGTCGGAAGTCGGTGGTCGGCAAGCGCGTCGCGCTTCGCGGCCGCCATGCGGTTATATGATAGGCTTGTTTTGTGACGTGCTGGCTATAAGGCTGCGGAAGCCTGCCATCCGACGTCCGACCGCCGACGTCCGCCTGCCGCCGCCCGCCCTTCCCATGAACCTCCAGCAGCTCCGATATCTCTGCGCCGTCGTCGACCACGGGCTCAACGTGTCGAACGCGGCCGAAGCGCTCTTCACCTCGCAGCCGGGCATCAGCAAGCAGGTCCGGCAGCTCGAAGACGAGCTCGGCCTCAAGGTGTTCGTGCGGCAGGGCAAGCGGCTCACCACGCTCACGCCCGCCGGCGCGGTCGTCGTCGCGACTGCGCGGAAGGCGCTCGCCGAGATTGGCAATTTGAAGCGCGTCGCCGAGGAGTTCCGGCGCGAGGATTCCGGCACGCTGGCGATCTCGACCACGCACACGCAGGCGCGCTACGTGCTGCCGCGCGTGCTGCAGGCGTTCGCCGAACGCTACCCGAAAGTGCGCGTGGTGCTGCACCAGGGCAACCCGAAGCAGGTCGCCGAGCACACGATCCACGGCGACTCCGACGTCGGCATCGCCACCGAGGCGCTCGCCGACCATCCCGAACTGGTCACGCTGCCCTGCTACACGTGGAATCGCTGCGTGCTGGTGCCGCTCGCGCATCCGCTGGCGAGGCACAAGGGCAAGCTCACGCTCGAGGCGCTCGCGAAATTCCCGATCGTCACCTATGACTTCTCGTTCACCGGACGCTCGCAGATGAACGCGGCGTTCGCCGCGCGCGGGCTCGAGCCGAACGTCGTGCTGACCGCGCTCGACGCCGACGTCATCAAGACCTACGTCGAGCTCGGCATGGGTGTGGGCATCGTCGCGCAGATGGCCTGGGACCCGGCGCGCGACCAGGCGCTGGCGATGCTCGACGCGAGCCATCTGTTCGAGCCGTCGACGACGCGGCTCGCGCTCCGGCGCAACGCGTTCCTGCGCGGCTACGTCTACGCGTTCATCGCGTTGTTCGCGCCGAAGTACGATCGCGCCGCCGTCGATGTCGCGCTCGCCGGCGAGGGCGCCGCCACTTGAGCGACGAAGCCGGCCCGACGGCCCGGCCGCTCCCGACGCGCCGCTCTTGGCGATTCGCGGCGCTGCTGGGGTCGCTCGTGATGCTCGGCCCGTTCTCGATCGACCTCTACCTTCCGGCCTTCGGTGCGATCGGCTCGGAGTTCGCGGTCGCGCCGGTCGCGGTCCAGGCGACGCTCTCCGCCTACCTGTTCGCCTACGCATTCATGATGCTGTGGCACGGCGCGCTCTCCGACGCGCTCGGCCGGCGGCCGGTGGTGATCGCCGGCCTCGTCGTCTACGCGATCGCGACGCTCGGATGCGCGATCGCCGGCAACATCCCGTCGCTGTGGCTCGCGCGCGCATTGCAGGGATTGTCGGCCGGGGCGGGCCTCGTCGTCGGCCGCGCGATCATCCGCGACACGTTCCACGGCCACGAGGCGCAGAAGGCGATGTCGCAGATCACGCTCGTGTTCGCGATCGCGCCCGCGATCGCGCCGGTGATCGGCGGCGTGCTCCTCAACACGATCGGCTGGCGCTCGATCTTCTGGGCGCTCCTCGCGTTCACGCTCGCGGTGCTCGCATGGTCGTGGCGCGCGCTGCCGGAGACGCATCCTGCGCCCGCGCGCACGCCACTGCACCCGCGCACCATGGCGCACAACTACCGCGCGGTGATCGGGCGTCCCGAATTCCTGCTGCTCGCGCTGGTCCCCGCGCTCAACTTCTGCGCGTTCTTCGTCTACATCGCGGGCGCGCCCGCGTTCCTCGTCGACCTGCTCGGCGTGTCCACGTGGGGATTCGGGTGGCTGTTCGTCCCGCTGATCGCCGGCGTGATGGTCGGCGCGACGGCGTCCGGCAAGGTCGCGGGCAAGCTGTCGTCAGGGCGGACCGTGCGCATCGGCTACTGGTTCATGGGCGCGGCGGCCGCGGCGAACGTCGCGATCTGCCTGTACGCGCCCGCGCAGGTCGCGCTCAACGTCGCGCCGCTGTTCTTCTACATGATCGGGTCGTCGATCGTGATGCCCAGCGTCACCGTCATGCTGCTCGACCTCTTCCCCACGATGCGCGGCCTCGCGTCGTCGTTGCAGGGCTTCATCCAGTTCGCGCTGGGAGGCATAGTAGCCGGCACGATCGCGCCGCTTCTCGACCGCTCGCTCACCGGCCTCGCCGCGGGCATGGCGGCGTTCACGCTCGCCTCCTACGCGTCGTGGGTCGTCTATAGTCGCCGCACCCGCGTTGTCGTATCACCATGACCATGATCCTCTCGTTCCGCGGTTTCGCGCTCGCGACGCTCGCCGCCGCGTCGCTCGTGCTCTCGCCTTACGCCGACGCGCAGGCGCCCGACGGCAAGCCCCAGTCGTTGCCGGTGACGAAGATCCGGGTCGGCGCGCACGCGGTCGCCGCCGAAGTCGCCGCAACGCCGGAGCAGCGTACGATCGGCCTCATGTACCGGTTCAGCCTGCCGGCCGACCGCGGCATGCTGTTCGTGTTCCCCGAGCCGCAGATGGTGGGCTTCTGGATGCGCAACACCTACATCCCGCTGTCGATCGCCTACCTCGACGCGGACGGGCGCATCCTCAACGTCGAGGACATGGCGCCGCACGACGAATCGAGCCATCCGTCGCGCGGGCCCGCGCTGTATGCGCTCGAGATGCGCAAGGGCTGGTTCGCCGAGCGGAGTCTCGGTCCGGGCACGCGCATCACGGGCCTGCC
>JBDTNO010000223.1:0-5476 GCA_039933715.1 Betaproteobacteria bacterium | reverse complement strand
TCGCGCCGCCCCTAGGTCGCCGGGCCCCCTTGGGGGGCAGCGGCCGCAGGCCGCTCCGGGGGGAGGTCATCGCGCCGCCCCTAGGTCGCCGGGCCCCCTTGGGGGGCAGCGGCCGCAGGCCGCTTCGGGGGGATAACGGCGACCGACGGGCCATCCCGAGGTCGCCGGGCCCCTTGGGGGGAGGCTCGCGCAGCGAGCTGCGGGGGGCTAACACCTACGCAGTCCATCGGAACGCCAGCACCGTGACGTCGTCGGCGGGCTCCGCGCCGGCCGCGAACGCCTGTGCATCCTCGCGCAGCGCATCGACGACGCCGCGCGCACCGGTCGGATGCGCGCGCCATTTCTCCAGCACCGCCTCCATGCGCGCGCGACCGTACATCGCGCCGGATGGATCGCGCATGTCGGTGATCCCGTCGGTGACGAGCACGAGGAGCTCGTCCGGGTCGACGAACGTGTGCTCGCCGCGGTACTCGTAGTCGTCGACCGTGCAAAGCGGCGGCCCGTCGCCCGCGTCGAGACGCCGGAGGCCCGAGCGGATGCCGACGCCGTACGGCGCATCGTGCCCGGCGTTCGCGTAGACGAGGTCGCCGGAGTCGAGGTCGAGAATGCCGGCGAACAGCGTGACGAACAGTCCGTCGCTGTTCTCGCGCGTGATCTCGCGGTTCGCCGCGGTCATCCACGCGCCGACGTCGTCGTCGGGATGGCGCACCGCGGCGCTCTTCGCGAGCGCCTTCGACACCGCCATGAAGATGCTCGCCGACAAGCCCTTGCCCGCGACGTCGCCGATCAGGAAGAACCAGCGGCGGCCGTCGAGCCGGAAGAAGTCGTAGAGGTCGCCGCCGACCTCGCGCGCGGGCACCATGGTCGCGGCGAGGTCGAGCCGCCGCTCGTCGCGGAATGCGTCGTCGCGCGGAAGCATCGCGACCTGCACGCGTTGCGCGGCCTCCATCTCGCCGGAGATGCGCGCCGATTGCTCGCGCTCGGATTGCATCTGGCGGCGCAGCGAGCGCCGGTCGCGCGACGCCTCGCCGAGCGTCAGCGCGAGCAACGTGGCGAACAACGCGAGCATCGCGAGCGCCGGGCTCAGCGCGTCGAACTGCAGCCGTCCCCACGCGAACGCGCCGAGCGCGGCGAGCGCGGGCACGACCATCGACGCCACCGCGAAGCTGACCGTCGCGGGCGTGCGCCAAAGCGGCGCCGCGCGCGTCAGCAGCGCGCCGAGCGCGACGAAGAGCGCGACCTCGAGGTAGCGCGCCCACGACGGGCGCTGCACCTGCCCGCCCTCGTAGATGTTCTCGAGGAGCTGCGCGTGGATCTCGACGCCGGGCATCCGGTCGCCGAGCGGCGTCTCCTGGTAGTCGACCTGCACGACGCCGGTCATGCCGACGATGACGAGCTTGCCGGCGAGCTCCTCGAGGTCGGCGCGTCCTTGCAGCACGTCGATTGCCGACACGAAGCGCCGCGGATCGTGCGGCGAATAGTGGATGCGGATCGCGCCGTCGGACTCGGTCGGCACCGCGAACGTGCCCGCCGACAGGCTCGCGATCCCGCTGTCGCGCGCCTTCACCCGCAGCACCGGCGCCTTCACGGCGACGCGTAGCATCTCCATCGTGAACGACGGCACCAGCGTGCCCTCGATGCTCGCGATCATCGGCACGCGCCGGACCACGCCTTCCTCCGTCTCGGCGGAAAGGAGCCCATGGCCCGCGGCGACGCGCTCGAACATCTGGAGGTTGGTGAGCGCGCCGCCGTAGCGCACGACCTTGCCGTGCGCGGCGACCGCGTCGCCCTTCGCGGCGCCCTCGACGAGGATCGGCGTCGCGAACACCAGCATGCCGGTGGGTTCCGGCGTGCCCGCCATCCCCAGCACGACGCGCGACGCGCCAAGCGCGCGCGCGAGCTCCGCATCGTGGGAGGGCAGCGCCTCGAGCGCCTGCGCGAGGTCGGCGTCGCTCGTCGGCATGTTGTCGAGCCAATGCTCGGGTGAACTGCGGTCCGACTCCGACATCAGGATGTCGAGACCGATCGAGGCGGGCTTCGCATGCTGGATCTCGCGCACGAGCTGCGCGAGCACCGTGCGCGGCCACGGCCACTGGCCGAGCGCGACCATGCTCTTCTGGTCCACCGCGACGATCGTCGCCGGCTGCGCCTTCATCGTGCGCGGCAGGAGCCGCTGCGTCGCGTCGTACCATTGGAGCTGCTGCCGCTTGATGAACGGCGGCTGCCAGGCGAGCAGCAGCGTCAGCAGGGCGAGGACCGAAAGGCCGACCCACCGAATGCGACCGATCCCACCGCCGCGGGATTCGGCGGCTTCCTCCGGCGGTACGTCGCGTTCGTGAGGCGGCGCGGCGGAAGGTGTGGCCCCCCCGATGCGAACTTCGTTCGCTTCCCGCCAGGGGGCGCCGCGCCCTTGGGACGGCCCGGCGGGCGCGGGTGTGTTCCCCCCGACGCGGCCTTCGGCCGCCTCCCCCTGGGGGGCGCCGCGCCCTTGGGGCGGCCCGGCGGGCGCGGGATCCCGTTCCGGATCCGCGTCCCGCGTCACAGATCGATTTCCATCCCGTCGTAGGCGGCCGTGACCGTCATCGGCGCGCCGGTGCGGCAGATCTCCTCGTAGCGCCGCGTGTCGGCGAGCACGCGCGCGATCGACGCGTCGTCGAACGCCGGCTCGTGATGGAACATGCACAGGTGCTTGACGCCCGCGGCGTGGCATAGCTCGACGCCGGCGATGTTGCTCGAATGCCCCCAGTCGGCCTTCACCGAGATCGCATCGGCGAGCGAGTACATCGCGTCGAAGATCACGACGTCGGCGCCGCGGAAGAACTCGACGAAGCCGTCGGTCTCCTTGCGATTGCCGAGGTCGTGCTCGGAATCGGTCGAATAGACGGCCGACTTGCCGCCCGACTCGAAGCGGAAGCCGTACGAGTCCCCCGAGTGGCGCTGCAATTTCAGGAGCACGCGCATGCCGGCCACGTCGTGCCAGCGGCCCGGCTCGAGGCGCACGAACGAGATGTCGGCGCGGAACGTCGAGAAGTCGACCGGGAACGACGGCTGCTCCTGCTGCCGTCGCAACGCGTCCTCCAGGTGTGCGTGACCGCCGTAGATGATCACGCGGTTGCCCGGGATGTAGGCCGGCGTGAAGAACGGCAGCCCCATGATGTGATCCCAGTGCACGTGCGACAGGAACACGTGGTAGGTGCGCCCTCCTCCTCCTCCGTCGCGCGCCATCGCCGACTGGCCGAACGGCCGCACGCCGGTCCCCAGGTCGCAGATCACGAAGTCGGGCCCGCCGTTTTCGAGCTCGACGCACGACGAATGGCCGCCGAACGTGCCGCCGTCGGCGAACGTCAATCCATCGACGTAGGCCTCGAGGTCGGCGTCGTCGCGGAACACGCGGCCGGAGGCGCCACGCAGCGCCGCGATCAGCTTGCGGCGCACGTCGTCGACGGTGAGCGCGACCGGGATCGAGCCGCGCGTGCCCCAGAAGCGGACGCGCATCACGGCCGCTCCGGCGCCTGCGCGCCGTCGTACGCGGCGAGCGCCGGCGGCGAGATCGCGCCGATCGCCTCGCGCACGTCGCGCCGCACGTCGACGACGTGATGGAACCGGCTGATCTCGAAGATCTCGGCGACGACCGGCTGCAGCGACGCGACCGCGATCGACGCCTTCCGCGCGCGCAGCGCCTTCGCCGCCACCATCAGCACGCGGAGTCCGACACTGCTGATGTAGTCGACGTTCGAAAGATCGACGACGACGCCGCGCACCGCCGAATCGGGCGCGAGCGCGGGCTTCAGCGCGGTCTCGAGCGCCTGCGAGCCGGCGAAGTCGATTCGGCCGTCAGCGGCGGCGACGATGACGTCGGCATACGCATGGGTCGGGCAGTGCATGGCGGGGTCCCCGGACGTCCCCCGCCGAGGCAGCGCGCGGAACGTCGTTCGATTATAGGAGAGCGCCGCGCCGTGTGGAGTCCCCGCCGCCCGGCGCGCGTCCGCCGCCCCTTGCGGCACGACCGGGACGACCGCCGAGTCAAGGGAATATTCGCGTGCCGGCCGGCGGCCGGATCAACCCAGGTTGGGCGCCAGCCGGCGGCGTGCCGCATCGAGGCCGATGCCCTCGCGCCGGGCGAAATCCAGAAGCTGGTCCTCGCCGATCCGCGCCACCGCGAAATAGCGCGAATCCGGGTGGGCGAGGTAGAACCCCGCGACCGACGCGGCAGGCCACATCGCGAAGCTTTCGGTCAGGCGCATGCCGATCGCCTCGGCATCCAGCAGCCCGAACAGCGGAGCCTTGACGGCGTGGTCGGGGCAGGCCGGATAACCGGGGGCCGGGCGGATGCCGCGGTATTCCTCGCGGATGAGCGCGGCGTTCGACAGCGCCTCGTCGGGTGCGTAGCCCCACAGCTCGATGCGCACGCGCCGGTGCAGCCACTCGGCGAACGCCTCGGCGAGCCGGTCGGCGATCGACTTCAGCATCAGCGCCGAATAGTCGTCGCCGGCCGCGGCGAACTCGGCGAGCTTCTTCTCGATGCCGATGCCCGTGGTCACGGCGAACGCGCCGACGTAGTCGCGCGCTTCCCCCGGCGCGACGAAATCGGCGAGGCACTGATGCGGCTTGCCCGGCGGACGCTCGGTTTGCTGGCGCAGGTTGCGCCAGACCAGCGCGGGCGTGGCACGCGACTCGTCGGTCCACAACACGATGTCGTCGCCCACCGCGTTCGCCGGCCAGAATCCTAACGCGCCGTTCGCCGCGAGCCAGCGGCCCTCGATCACGCGCTTCAGCATCGCCTGCCCTTCGGCATGCACGCCGCGCGCGGATTCGCCGACGACCGGATCGTCGAGGATCGCCGGATACGGTCCGGAGAGCTCCCACGCCTGGAAGAACGGCGCCCAGTCGATGCAGGCGGCGATCGCCGCGAGGTCCGCGTTGCGCAGCGCGCGCCGGCCGACGAACGTCGGCACCGGCGGCACGTACGTCGTCCAGTCGAAGTGGAATGCGTTCGCGCGCGCTGCGGCGAGCGGCAGCAGCGTCGGTCCCTTCTTGCGCGCGTGCTGCTCGCGGATACGCTCGTAGTCGGCCGCGACCTCGGCGACGTAGGGCGCGCGCTGCTCGTCGGACACGAGGCTCGTCGTCACGCCGACAGCGCGCGACGCGTCGGGTACGTAAACGACCGGGCCGGCGTAGTGCGGCGCGATCTTGACGGCCGTGTGCACGCGCGAGGTCGTCGCGCCGCCGATGAGGAGCGGCACCGAGAAGCCTTCGCGCTGCATCTCGGCGGCGACGTGCGCCATCTCCTCGAGCGACGGCGTGATGAGCCCCGACAGCCCGATCGCGTCGGCCTTCGACTCGCGCGCCGCCTGCAGGATCTTCTGCGCGGGGACCATCACGCCGAGGTCGACGACGTCGAAGTTGTTGCACTGGAGCACGACGCCGACGATGTTCTTGCCGATGTCGTGCACGTCGCCCTTGACGGTCGCGAGCA
>JBDTNO010000222.1:0-5479 GCA_039933715.1 Betaproteobacteria bacterium | reverse complement strand
GTTCGTGCATGCGAGTCCGCGCGCGCCGTGAGGTTACGCAGAGCTTCCCTAGATCGGCTCGGCGTGCGCGGACCTTGCCCCACCGTGGCGTCGCGGCCCGACGCTAGCGACGCGGCAGGCTCAGCGGATCGACATCCTGCACGATCGCCTCCGCGCGGTGCGTGAGCGCGGCGACGGCGGGGAATCGGCGCAGCCAGCGCACCAGCGGCCGGAACCGGTCCAGCCGGCGCGCCCGCGCGAGCACCTGCTCGGCGGCGCGCGCAAGATCCTCGCGCCCGCGCTCGCGGCAGAACGACGGGAGCTCTCGCCAGTAGTAGCGCTCGATCGGGATCGTGACCGTCGCGCGCGCAGCGCGCGCGGCCGTCATGGACCTGCCGCCGAACGTCGGCCAATGCTCGAGGCCGCCGAGTGCCTCCAGAGCGATCGCCGTGCGGATGCACTTGGCGCAGGCCATGCAGTTGTCCTCGCGGCCGCTCTCGAAGCAGACGCGCAGGGTGTCGCGCGCGGCCGTGCACGCTGCGACCAGCGCTGTCTTCTCGACGCGCGAGATCGACATCCCCTCGATCTCGAAGCGCGTGCGCGGCGTCGACAGGTGCTGGGCGACCAGCGCGTCGTCCCGCCTGGCGGGTTTCCAATGCTGGTCGATGCTCGCCGAGACCAGGAAGCGTGCATAGCGCCGCTCGAGCGCGAGCCCGATCGCCGCCAGCATCGACAGCCCGGAGCGGCGCACCGGGTCGGTCCGCACCAGCCGCGTCCGGATCTGGTTGGTCGTCACCGCTACCAGCGGCTTGCCGAGCCCGTCTGCGGCACGCTGCATCCTCGTCCGGACGCGCTCGAGCGACGCGTCGTCCGCCGCCGCCAGGTCGAACGACCCGAGCGCGAGGATGAGATCGTCGAGCGGCGCGGCGCGCGGCCGCAGCACGGTGTGGAACGAGTCGATGCCGCCCGAGAAGAAGCTTGCCGTGCGCCGCGCCTCTCCGTCGTGTCTCGCGGGTGTCGTGTCCACGTCGGCTTCGATGCTGATTCGCGCGTCGCCCGGAAACCAGCTTCGCCAGGTCAGCAGCAGGTCGCGCGCGTTGTCGAGGAGCGACGCGTCGACCGGGCGCGAGAGCACGAGCGGTTCGCCCGACACGACGGCCACCGGCAGCAGCATCGCCAGCCACGGATTGCCCGACGCGGTCAGGTACGGCTCGAGCGCTGCGGGCACCTCGAACCAGAAGGTTTCCTCGGCAGGTCCGCCGCGCGCGTCGTCGTAGCGGACGATGCCGGAGAGGCGTACCTGTCCCGGGCGTTGCGGAGACGGCGCGATGTCGACGCCCAGGAGCTTCATCGACCGACGCTCCCCCGCGTCTCAGGCCCGCGTTCGCGCGCCGGCATCTGCGTCGGGTGGCTCACACGGGCGGAATCGAGGAAGTCGGTCGGTGCGAGCCGACCCGTTTCCGAGGAGACAGGCGGATGAACACCCGCGAACTTGCCCGCGACGTCGCGGAATCGAGCCATTCCCATTCACCGGATTCCGATCGGGCATGGGCGGTCGCGGAGGTGTCCATGCCGTTCGGCGTGTCCGGGCGCGCCCCGTCGGCATGCGCTTCCCTAGAACGCCGAGATCCCGGTCTGCGCGCGCCCGAGGATCAGCGCGTGGATGTCGTGCGTGCCCTCGTAGGTGTTGACGGTCTCGAGGTTGAGCACGTGGCGGATCACGTGGAACTCGTCGACGATGCCGTTGCCGCCGTGCATGTCGCGCGCGGTGCGCGCGATCTCGAGCGCCTTGCCGCACGAGTTGCGCTTGAGGAGCGAGGTGATCTCGGGCGCGGCGACGCCGTCGTCCTTCATCCGGCCGAGGCGCAGGCATCCCTGGAGGCCCAGCGCGATCTCGGTCTGCATGTCGGCGAGTTTTTTCTGCACGAGCTGGTTCGACGCGAGCGGCCGGCCGAACTGCTTGCGATCGAGCGTGTACTGGCGCGCGGAGTGCCAGCACGCCTCGGCGGCCCCGAGCGCGCCCCACGCGATCCCGTAGCGCGCGCTGTTGAGGCATCCCATCGGCCCCTTGAGTCCCTTGACGCCGGGCAGCAGGTTCGCGGCGGGGACCGGGACGTCGTCCATCACGATCTCGCCGGTGACCGACGCGCGCAGGCTGAACTTTCCTTCGATCTTCGGCGCCGAAAGCCCCTTCATTCCCCGGTCCAGGATGAAGCCGCGGACGTCGCCCGCGTCGTCCTTCGCCCAGACGACGAACACGTCCGCGATCGGCGCGTTGCTGATCCACATTTTCGCGCCGCTGAGGCGATAGCCGCCGTCGACGCTTCGCGCGCGGGTGGTCATCGACCCGGGGTCGGACCCGTGATCGGGCTCGGTGAGCCCGAAGCAGCCGATCCATTCGCCGGTCGCGAGCTTCGGCAGGTACTTGCGGCGCTGCTCCTCGGATCCGTACGCGAAGATCGGGAACATGACGAGCGAGCTCTGCACGCTCATCATGGATCGGTAGCCCGAATCGACACGCTCGATCTCGCGCGCGACGAGGCCGTAGCAGACGTGGTTGAGGCCGGCGCCGCCGTACGCCTCGGGGATCGTCGTGCCGAGGAGGCCGAGCGCACCCATCTCGGGGAAGACGGACGCGTCGACGGTCTCGTGGCGGAACGCCTCGACGATGCGCGGTGCGAGCTTCTCCTGCGCGTAATCGTGCGCGGCGTCGCGCACCATGCGCTCTTCCTCGTCGAGCTGCGCGTCGAGCAGGAACGGATCGTCCCACTTGAATATCGGCTTGGCGGACGAGCGATCGGGTGCGTTCATCGCGGGACTCCGGAAACGGTGGCGCG
The DNA here is from genome assembly GCA_039933715.1 of Betaproteobacteria bacterium. Taxonomy (GTDB): domain Bacteria; phylum Pseudomonadota; class Gammaproteobacteria; order Burkholderiales; family Casimicrobiaceae; genus VBCG01. Next base: position 2,663 of record JBDTNO010000222.1, on the reverse strand, counting down.
CGCTGCGGCACGCCGAACCCACGATGATGCCCGAGCCCGAGGCCCGCGCGCAATGCGCGGCGGGCCGCAGGCGGTCAACCGCTCGCCGCATCCTCGCGTGCCCCCTTGGCGCCGCCGAGCCAACGGGCGGCGCGCACGAGCGAGCGGCTCTCGAGCTCGCGCAAGCGCGCCGCGAGCTCGCCGAACCGTGACTGGAGAGCCGAAAGCTCGTCGGTGCGAAGCTCGAGTTGCTCCTCGAGTCCGGCCGAGCGGACCGCGGCCTCGGTGATCGCATCGGCCATCCGGTCGGCTTCCTCGGAGAGTGCGATGATGCGGTTGTCGCGGTCCTCGATCGCGGACTCGAGCGCGCCGGTGGCGCGGTGCAGCGTCGACTCTCGCTCGACCGCGCGCTGGTCGAACTCGCGCTTGGTTCGCTCCAGCGATCGCGCGGCGTCGTCGCGCTCGCGGCGCAGCTTGTCGCGCTCGAGCAACAGGTCGGCCTCGCGCACGCGAAGGCCGTCGGCTTCGGCGGCGAGGCGCGCGGCGAGATCCTCGCGCGCGGCGAGCGCGGCGCGCGCCTGCTCGATCTCGACGGCGAAGCGCTCGAGGTGATGGCGCGCCGACTCGAAGCGATGCGCGTGGCCGTCGGCTTCCCGCCGCGCCGTCTCGAGCGCGTCGGTGAGCTTGGCGATCGACGAGCGCTCGTCGTTGAGATCGCGCTGCGTCTGGTTGAGCTCGCCGCGCAGCGTGGCCTCGGACTGCGGCGCCTCGGCGAGCGCCGCGGTCATGCGCGCTAGCTCGGCGCGCGTCGACTGAAGCTCGTCGGCGAGCCGCGCGCGCTCGTCCGTCTGCTCGCCGCGCAGCGTCTCGAGCTTCCCGGTCAGCGCCTCGCGCTCGCGCGCCTGCTCGGCGCGCAGCGCCTCGACCTGCGCGGCCAGCGCGCGTGCGTCCCGGGGCGCGGCGGCGAGGTCGCGTTGCGTGCGGTCCGCGCGCGCCGCATGCCCGGCGGCCATGTCGACCAGCGTCTGCATGCGCGTGCGGTCGGCGTCAATCTCCTGCGCGAGCCAGGGCGGGATCGCGCTCTGGATGCCCGCGCGCGCGGCCACCGCCAGGACGTCGACCGCACGCCGGAGCTCGCCGGAAACGGTCGAGGCGAGCTTGCGGTAACCCTGGTCGAGCGCCGTGTCGAGCCCCGAGCCCAGCCCGAGCGGCGGCGGAACGACCAGGGACTCCTTCGGGATCGCGGGCGCCTTGGCCGCCTGCACGGCGGGCGGGAAGCGGGTCGCCTGCGCGATGCGCTTCATGCCAGCGGCGGGGTCGTCGAGGAACACGTCCTCGGCGAGGATCGTGCGCGCGAGGCCGCGCGTCGCGTGCTCGAACTCGACCAGGTGCGCGAGCCACAGCGCGAGCGACTTTTCGGGCGCGAACTGGCGCCTTCGCGCGAGCGTGGCGGCCGCGCGGCCCGGATGCGTGAGCCACAGGATCGCCGCGACCGGCCGGCCGGCCTCCTCGATTCGCTCGCGCCACAGCGCGACGATGCGCGTGGCGAGCGGCTCGGCGATCAGGAGCGGCGCATCGGACGGCAGCCGCTCGAGGAACACGTCCATCGCGGCGCGGGCGGCGTCGAGCCCCGGCGACTTCGCGAGCTTCGGGGGCATCGGCGCCAGCGAATCCCAGCGCATCCCGCAAGCCGCCAACGCGTGCTGCGAGACACCCGCGGGATCGCCGGCAGGGGGGCCGGCGATCGCCGCGCCCGCGCGCCCGAGCGCGTCCGCGAGCGCGGACGTGCCGTTCTCGGGCACTCCGAGCAGCAAGAGAACCGGGGATGCCATGGGCGAGCCGGAGTGTCGCAAGGCGCGTGCCAGCCGCGGGCCGGCGCGGCGCGAAGCTCAGCGACCGGGACGGCGCTCGCGCTGCTCCTCGCGCCATTCCATCTCGAGCCCGACCAGGCGCGCGATCAGCACCGCGAGATAGAGCTGTCCGACGACCGCCTCGAACGCGGCGAGCGAGCGCGCGAACGGATGCAGCGGCGTGATGTCGCCGTAGCCGGTCGACGTCAGCGTGATGAAGCTGAAATACAGGGTGTGGAAGCTCATGTCCGCGGCGTCGACGGGTACGCCGCCCATCGCGAACGCGTGCGGCACGAACAGCGCGATCAGCTTGTAGGCCTGCGCGAACACGAGGCCCAGCAGCAGAAAGGTACCGCACGCGCCGACGATCCGGTGGATGTTGATGCGTCCGTCCCGCAACACGCGCGCGATGAACAGCGCGCCCAGCGCGAAGCACGTGACCATCACGAACACCGCGTTGGTCACGGCCAGCGCCGTCGACGGCAGGAAGGACTCGACGACGCGGCCGAGCACCGTCACGACGATGAGCGCGAGAAGCACCCGGACCAGCAGGCGCGGCTCGAACAGGAACGTCGCGCCGGTGACGAGGAACAGCCCGAACACGACGTCGAGCACCCACGTGGGGATCGTGCCGATCTCGGTGAGAGGGTAGAGCGCGAACAGGAAGACCGCGAGGATCGCGACGGTGAGCGTCAGGCTGCCATCGCCGCGGACGAACCGGTAGGCCTTGGCGATGAGCGACAGCGGCATGGTAGGGGTGGGCCCGGCTGGGATCGAACCAGCGACCAAACGATTATGAGTCGTCTGCTCTGACCGACTGAGCTACGGGCCCGC
>JBDTNO010000221.1:0-5554 GCA_039933715.1 Betaproteobacteria bacterium | reverse complement strand
TCACGAAGGCGTCGCTGTCGACCGACTCGTTCATCTCGGCGGCGTCGTTCCAGGAAACCACGCGCGTCCTTACCGAGGCCGCGATCATGGGCAAGCGGGACGACCTGCGCGGATTGAAGGAAAACGTCATCGTCGGACGCCTGATCCCGGCGGGCACGGGCCTCGCGCATCACAACGCGCGCAGGCGCCAGAAGTCGCTCGGACCGGAAGCCGCGCTGATGGAGGCGGCGGCCGAGGCGGAAGCGCAGCAGGCCACGCGCGCGGCGGCCGAGGCGGCGGCCAACGCGGCCTGATCGCGTCGGCGCCTCTTACGTTTCCCGGGCCGGCAGGCGACTGCCGGCCCTTTTTTTTGCCTGCGGATGATGGCAACGCGCGTCGCCAGGCATTCGACGGGTCCGGGAATGCGCGGGACCGCCGACCGATCGGCGTGTCGGGCGTCGCCTCGGCGCAGGACGGGATGGTCGCGAAGGCGGGTACCCAAGCCCCGAAGGTGGCGGATTCCGGATCGACCGGTCGCGCGCTACACCGAGGCGCTCGCCGGTTCCGCGCGTTCGCGCTCGTCGCGCCAGGTATCGGCGACCAGCGCGAGCAGCGCTGCGATCGCCGGTTCGGCGGCGCGCTCGCGGCGATGCAGGAACTGCAGTGTCGTCGCGAGGCGAGCTCCGGGCCAGATCGTCCCTTCGCCGGCGCGCTCGGCCTCGAGCGCGACATCCTCGCGCATCAACCCGGCGCCCAGCCCCGCGACGACGAGCGAGCGAACGACCGATTCGTTGTCCGCCTCGACGATCGTCTCGGGCGTGCGGCCGCGCTCGGCGAACAACTCGGTGGCGAGCGCGTGGTGCGAGCTGATCGGGGGCGTCATCACCCACGGCAACGCCGCGATCGGCGCCCAGGTGTCGCCATTGATGCGGCCGCGCAACATGGACGGCACGACGACGCGGTAGAACAGCGGGCGCAGAGGCGTCGAGGCGACGGCAGGATGATGGAGCGCGCCGTAGTAGAAGCTCGCGTCGAGCTCGCCGTCGCGCACCTTGGCGAGCGCCGCGCCGGTGACCTCGTGCTGGAGCTCCAGATGGAGCAGCGGATGGCGCTCGACCGCCTGGGCCATGAGCACGCCCAGACGCAGCGTCGCGGGATCCGAGAGCGTGCCTACGCGAAGATGCCCGGCGATCTCGCCTTTCAGCGACAGCGCGTGGCTCCGAAGGTCGGTCGCGGCCGCCAGGACGCGCGTCGCGTACGGCAGGAGCTTCGACCCGGCCGCCGTCAGGGTCATTCCGCTGGCGCCGCGCTCGAAGAGCGGGCTTCCGAGCTAATCCTCCAGCGCCCGGATCTGCGCCGAGACCGCCGGCTGGCTGACGTGCAGACGCTCGGCCGCCCGGATCAGGTGACCGAGGTCGGCGACGGCGGCGAACGTGCGCTGCTGGTAGAGCTCCATGGATTCGGTACGATCCTAACCGATTATGCTGCTATGCAGCATCACATTTTCGATCCATAAATTGTCATTATCTTATTGATCCAAAAGAACGATTGGAAGAAAAGCTTGGGAGATCTCATATTCCTGCGGTGCACTGCGACAACGTCAGGCACGCATATCCGTTGCCACCGCATGCAAGGAGTCCAGTTATGAAGTACTCACTCACAGCGGGATCCCGAGGCATCGCCTCGGTCTTCGACCTGCTTGCGGAAGGCCTGTCGGGCGCCAGCGCCCCGTCTGGACTTCCGTCCCGGGCGCCGGTCGCAAGAGTCGGCGTTTTCGAGCGTATCGAGCAGGCGCTGTGGCGCTCCCGGCAGCGGGATCTCGAACGCTCGCTCGACGACGCCGTCGACATCGCCGACCTCGAGGCGCGGATGCGCCGGATCGAACGGCGTACGCTCTACTGATATTACTAACCGGATGACCGGACGGCGCCGCCGCGCCGCGCCGTAACACGCAGAGCGTCCTCGGGAATCCGCTCGCGCGAATCCGACGAACACCCCTCCTGTCCGCCGCACGCCGGCATTGACGCGATGCGCAAAATGTCCCTATAATCACGGTCGTTTCGCCCCTCGGCGGCCATGCACCGGCCGACGGGCGGCGTACCCGCCGCGCCGATCGCTCGAGCTGCGGCGAGGCGCGACGCGGTGGCCCGGCGACGGCGGAATCCTGCGCGCTCGGGCCACTTTGATTTGCTGCAAGCACGATGAGCCCTGCGCTCCGTCGCGGTATTGGCGGACGCACACTCAGGACAACTGGCGGAAGACCTTAGATGCCCACAATCAATCAGCTCGTGCGAAAGGGCCGCAAGCCCGTCGTGACGAAGAGCAAGGTGCCGGCGCTCCAGCAGAGCCCGCAGAAGCGGGGCGTGTGCACGCGCGTGTACACGACGACGCCGAAGAAGCCGAACTCCGCGCTCCGCAAGGTCGCGAAGGTACGGCTCACCAACGGCTTCGAGGTGATCAGCTACATCGGCGGTGAAGGCCACAACCTGCAGGAGCACTCGGTCGTGCTGATCCGCGGCGGCCGCGTGAAGGACCTGCCGGGCGTGCGCTACCACATGGTGCGCGGCAGCCTCGACACCGCCGGCGTGAAGGATCGCAAGCAGTCGCGCTCGAAGTACGGCGCGAAGCGGCCGAAGGCCGGTTGAGTGACGCGGCGAAAAGCGCAAACCTGCTTTTCGCCGATATAGCTTCCATCGAATCGCTGGCGGAGCCAGGCGATTCGATGCAGAAAGAGCTACGGAGAAACGTTAATGCCCCGACGCAGAGAAATCCCGAAGCGCGACATCCTGGCCGACCCGAAATTCGGCTCGGTCGACGTCGCCAAGTTCATGAACGTGCTGATGACCGCCGGCAAGAAGTCGGTGGCCGAGCGCATCGTGTACGGCGCGTTCGACACGATCACCAAGAAGGGCGGCAAGGATCCGCTGGAAGTCTTCACGCAGGCGCTGCAGAACGCCAAGCCGATGGTCGAGGTCAAGAGCCGTCGCGTCGGTGGCGCCAACTTCCAGGTTCCCGTCGAGGTCCGCCCGGTCCGCCGCGTCGCGCTCGCGATGCGCTGGCTGCGCGAGGCCGCGCGCAAGCGCGGCGAGAAGTCCATGGGTGCGCGCCTCGCGGGCGAGCTGCTCGACGCCTCGGAGGGTCGCGGCGGCGCGGTGAAGAAGCGCGAGGAAGTGCACCGGATGGCCGAGGCCAACAAGGCGTTCTCGCATTTCCGCTTCTGACGACGGGTTCGACGTTGGACGTCCGACGTTCGACGCGATTCCGCGCCACCGCGACACCCCGTTTCCCACGACACACGCCCCACGCCAAAAGCCTGTGAACGCAATGCCCCGATCCACGCCTATCGAGCGGTACCGCAATATCGGCATCAGTGCGCACATCGATGCCGGGAAGACCACGACCACCGAGCGCATCCTGTTCTACACGGGCGTCTCGCACAAGATGGGCGAGGTGCACGATGGCGCGACCGTCATGGACTGGATGGAGCAGGAGCGCGAGCGCGGCATCACGATCACGTCGGCCGCGACCACCTGCTTCTGGAAGGGGATGGACAAATCCTTCCCCGAGCACCGCATCAACATCATCGACACGCCCGGGCACGTCGACTTCACGATCGAGGTCGAGCGCTCGATGCGCGTGCTCGACGGCGCGTGCATGGTGTACGACTCGGTGGGCGGCGTGCAGCCGCAATCGGAAACGGTGTGGCGCCAGGCGAACAAGTACAACGTGCCGCGGCTCGCGTTCGTCAACAAGATGGACCGCGTCGGCGCGAATTTCTTCAAGGTCTACGACCAGATGAAGTCGCGGCTCAAGGCCAACCCGGTGCCGATCCAGGTGCCGATCGGCGCCGAGGACAAGTTCGAAGGCGTGGTCGACCTGGTGCGCATGAAGGCCATCTACTGGGACGAGAAATCGCAGGGGATGAAGTACGAGACCCGCGACATCCCGGCCGATCTCGCGGAGCTGGCCAAGGAGTGGCGCGAGAAGATGGTCGAGAGCGCCGCCGAGGCCAACGAGGAACTGATGAACAAGTACCTCGAGGGACACGACCTGTCCGTCGAGGAGGTCAAGCGCGGCCTGCGCCTGCGCACGATCGCCGGCGAGATCGTGCCGATGCTGTGCGGCTCGGCGTTCAAGAACAAGGGCGTGCAGGCGATGCTCGACGCGGTGATCGACTACATGCCGGCGCCCACCGACATCCCGCCGGTCAAGGGCGAGCTCGAGAGCGGCAAGATGGGCGAGCGCAGGCCAGCCGACGACGAGGCGTTTTCCGCGCTCGCGTTCAAGATCATGACCGACCCGTTCGTCGGCCAGCTCGTGTTCTTCCGCGTTTACTCGGGCGTCATCAATTCCGGCGACACCGTCTACAACGCGATCAAGGGCCGCAAGGAACGGATCGGCCGCATCCTGCAGATGCACGCCAACCAGCGCGAGGACATCAAGGAAGTGCGCGCCGGCGACATCGCGGCGGCGGTGGGGTTGAAAGAAGCCACGACCGGCGACACGCTGTCCGATCCGCAGAAGGTGATCACGCTCGAGAAGATGATCTTCCCCGAGCCGGTGATCCACGTCGCCGTCGAGCCCAAGACCAAGGCCGACCAGGAGAAGATGGGCGTCGCGCTGCATCGCCTTGCACAGGAAGACCCGTCGTTCCGCGTTCACACCGACGAGGAGTCGGGCCAGACGATCATATCGGGCATGGGCGAGCTGCACCTCGAGATCCTCGTCGACCGCATGAAGCGCGAGTTCGGCGTCGAGGCGAACGTCGGCGCGCCGCAGGTCGCGTATCGCGAGGCGATCAAGAAGTCGGTCGAGGTCGAAGGCAAGTTCGTCAAGCAGTCGGGCGGCCGCGGCCAGTACGGCCACGTGTGGCTGAAGCTCGAGCCCAACGAGCAGGGCAAGGGCTTCGAGTTCATCGACGGCATCAAGGGCGGCTCGGTGCCGCGCGAGTACATTCCCGCGGTCGAGAAGGGCCTGCGCGAGACGCTGCCGAACGGCGTGCTGGCCGGCTTCCCTGTCGTCGACGTCAAGGTCACGCTATTCGACGGCAGCTACCACGACGTCGACAGCAACGAGAACGCGTTCAAGATGGCCGCGTCGATCGGCTTCAAGGACGGCATGCGCAAGGCGAGCCCGGCGCTGCTCGAGCCGATGATGGCGGTCGAGGTCGAGACGCCCGAGGACTTCATGGGCAACGTGATGGGCGATCTGTCGTCGCGTCGCGGCATGGTCCAGGGCATGGAAGACCTGCCGACCGGCAAGACGATCAAGGCCGAGGTGCCGCTGGCCGAGATGTTCGGGTATTCGACGACGCTGCGCTCGCTGTCGCAGGGCCGCGCGACCTACACGATGGAATTCAAGCATTACACCGAGGCCCCGAAGAGCGTGGCCGAGGCGATCATCAACAAGAAAACGTAACGCACGGTTTATCGTTGAATTCACCGCATGAAATCGTTGGGCTCCGCCCGCGATTTCATGGAAACTAGAATCGGCCGAAAGCAGGTTTCCGCTTTCGGCCGCGGAGAGCGAAATGGCCAAGGGCAAATTCGAGCGCAACAAGCCGCACGTGAACGTG
>JBDTNO010000220.1:0-5574 GCA_039933715.1 Betaproteobacteria bacterium | reverse complement strand
GGTCAGCATGTGGCCGGCGTCCGACAGCAGGGCAAGCGACCCCGACCACCAGCCGGCGAACGCCTCGACCGCCGCGTACGCGCCAGTCAGCGCGAGTGCGAGCACGAGTGTCGCGCGCGTGGTCGCGCCCGACGCGTCGACGCCGTGGTCGTGGCCGTGCGCGTCCGGGACCCCGTGCGCGGAGTCGTGCGAGTGCGGCCGGGAGGGATGGTCGTGGGGCATGGCGCGATGCGGGGATGCGTCCCGATTGTCCGCGATCCCGCGCATCCGCGCCATGGGCGCGCGCGACGCTACATCTGGCGGAACCGGTGCGCGAACGCCCGCGACACCGCCACCTTCTCCGGACGCCGCTTGAGCGCGATCGACACGCGCCCGGCGAGGTCGCGCGTCGTCGCGGCGACGTGCGCGAGATTCACGATCGTGCCGCGATGCACCTGCCAGAAGCGGTCGGGGTCGAGGCCCGCGAGCAGTTCCTTCAGCGGCGTGCGGATCAGCGCCTCGCCCTCGGCCGTGAAGACGCTCGTGTACTTGTCGTTCGCCTGGAAGTAGGAGACGTCGTCGACCGGGATCAGCCGCACCTCGGCGCCGACCGACGCGCGAACCCACGCGAGCCGGCCGGAAGCGCCCGGCGCGGCCGCGGTGAATCCCGGCGCGAGGCGCGCGAGCGTCGCGATCGCGTGCGCGAGCTCGGGACCGGGCGCGCCCGAGGCGAGCCGCGCCTTGACGCGCGCGATGGTCTCCGCGAGCCGCTCGTCGGAAACCGGCTTCAGCAGGTAGTCGATCGCATCGCGCTCGAACGCCTCGACCGCGTAGTGATCGAACGCCGTCACGAACACGACGTGCACGTCGCGACCGGCCGCGCGCGCGACCTCGATGCCGGTGAGGCCGGGCATCCGGATGTCGAGGAACGCGACGTCGGGCGCTTCGGCGTCGATGAGCGCGAGCGCCTCCGGACCGTTGGCGGCGGTTCCCGCGATCGCGAGGCCCGGCCACAGCGCGCGCAGGCGCTCGGCGAGGAACGCGGCGAGCCGCGGCTCGTCGTCGGCGACGATCGCCGACGGTTGCGCGCCGCTCATCGAAACCCCCGCGCCGGCAGCGAGATCGTCACGCGCACGCCGCTCGGCCGGTTCTCGGCGATGGTCACGCGCGCGTCGTCGCCGTAGAGCGCGGCAAGGCGGGCACGCAGGTTCGAAAGGCCGAGCCCGGTCGAACCGCCGATCGGCGCGCTCGACGCGACGAAGCCCACGCCGGTGTCCGCGACCTCGACGACGAGCCGGCCGCCCTCGTCGCGCGCGGCGATCGCGATCGCTCCGCCCGCGAGCGCCGGCTCGATCCCGTGCTTGATCGCGTTCTCGACCAGCGGCTGGAGCATCGCCGGCGGCAGCTCGCGCCCCGCGAGCGCATCCGATGATTCGATCGACCATGCGAGGCGCGGCCCCATGCGCATCCCGAGCACGTCGAGGTAGGCGCGCATCTGCGCGAGCTGCTCGCCCAGCGTCGAGCGGCCGTCCGCGCCGCTTGTCGCCGAGGCGCGCAGCAGCACGATCAGGCGCTCCAGCATCCGGCGCGCCGTCGCAGGCTCGGTTTCGATCATGCTCACGACGTGCGCGAGCGTGTTGTACAGGAAATGCGGCTCGACCTGCGCCTCGAGCGCCTGCAATTGCGCGAGGGCTGCCGTGCGCTCCGCCGTGGCGACGCGCGCGCGCTCGGCCTCGAAGGCCGCCTGCGACTTCGCCGCCCGCTCGCGCGCCGAGAGGATCAGTCCCAGCACCGACGACAGGATGAGCGAAAGCGCGACGACGGCCGCGATGCCGCCCGGCGTGAACATGTTGGCGCGCGCGACCTTCCAGTCGAGGATCTCGAAGCCGATCCAGTAGCCGACGACCACGCCGATGACCGGTATCGCCGAGTAATAGAACGCGCGGCCCCAGAACGGCCAGCGGCCGCAGCGGTTGCCGGTCAGCCATCCGCCGAGCGCGAACTCCGCGTGGATCGTGAAGCCGATGCAGTTGGAGAACACGACGTTCGCCCACACGATGTCACGCCACCGCTCCGGCGGCGTGAAGAGCATCCCGAACAGCGTGAACACGCCGACGAGCAACTGGTTGAAGATCAGCGTGAAGACGAGGTCGCGCAGCGGCGAGGGCCGGAACCGGCGCGCCCACGCGAAGACCTCGAGCGGATGGTCGTCGAGCCGGGTGAGCGGCGGGCGGATCGGGTCGGTCGGCGCGGTCATGGGGGGCGGCAGGTCCGGTGGGGCCTCATGGTCGGCCGACCGCCGCCGGCCTGCCCCCCGAACGCGACGAAGGGTCGGCGCGGCGCGCCGAGGGTCGAATCCCGGCGCCGATCACCGGGCGATCGGCCGGCCGCCGACCATCGACCGCCAACGCCTGCCGGGAACTTTTCGCCGGCGCCGGGCGAATATACGCCGACCGCCGCCATGGACGAGCCCGTGCCGCACCCGATTCCCGCCCTCTCCGAGCGCACCGAAGCCCCGGACGCCGCGCTCGCCGCCCGGCTCGCCTGCGGCGAGGCCGCGGCGCTCGATCCGCTCTACCGGCGCCACAAGGGAATCGTCTACCGGTTCGCGATGTTGTGGTCGGGTTCGCCCGCGGTCGCGGCCGACGTCACGCAGGACGTGTTCGTCCATCTCCTCACGCACGCCGGCGACTACGACGCGTTGCGCGGCCCGCTGTCGCCGTGGCTGCTCGGCATCGCGCGGAACTTCGTGCGACGGCGCACCGGCACGCGCGAGAGCGCCGCGTACGACGACACCGTCGCGATTCACGCTCTCGCCGACGTCGCGTCGCCCGAAGAGGCGCTGGTCGCGCGCGCCGAGGTCGAGGCGCTGCGTCGCGCGATCACCGCGTTGCCGCCGCACTACCGCGACGTCCTCGTGCTGGTCGAGCTCGCGGAACGCTCGTACGCCGAGGTCGCGGCGATCTGCGGCCTCGAGCTCAATACGGTGCGCTCGCGCCTCCACCGCGCGCGCGCCCTGCTGGCGAGCTGGCTCGCGATCGAGGCCGAGTCGCCCGGTGCGCGAAGCTCCGCCGCCTGAATCGGAAAGACGCCATGGATCCCCACGAACTCCCCCGCACGCTCGACGACCGCCTCGCCGCGCTCCAGGCGGACTTCGCGGCGCTCGAGCCGCCACCCTCTGCCGATCGCGCCGTCGCCGTCGCGATCCTGCGCGCTTCGCGCCGCCGCGCCCGCGCGTCGCCCGGATCGCGCCGGATCGAGCGTTGGCTCGCCTGGCCGGTCGCGCTCGCCGCGGCGATCGGGCTCGTCGCGGTCGCGGTCCGCCAGCTGCCCGACGCCGCGATCCACGCCGCAGCCGCCCCTGCGACGTCGCGCTTCATGCCGGTCGTCCCGGTGGCCGAGATCGAGCGGTCGACCGACGCCTACGTCGTCCCCGCCCGCATGCCGCGGATGGCGCTCGCGCAATTCGGCCTGCCGGTGAATCCGGCGCGCGCCGGCGAGGCGATCGACACCGAGCTCCTCGTTCGCCCCGACGGCGCCGTGCTCGCGCTCCGCTTCGTGAACTGATTCCCGACCTTCCCGCAGGAGAACCGCCATGACGCGCCCGCCCCTGATTCGCACGCTCGCCGCCGCCGCGCTCGCTGGCGCCGCGTCCATCGCGCTCGCGCAGACGCCTGCGCCGAAGGCGCCTGCCGCGCCGCTCGGCGTCGACGCCGAGCGCTTCGCGCGCGAGGCCGAGCGCTTCGCCAGCGATGCCGCGAAGGCCGCCCAAGACGCCGTCGCGTACCGCTGGGACCTCCTCGCGAGCGCCGGCGACTTCGAGTTCGACTTCGACGTCGACACCGACGCGCCTTCGTACGCGTTCATCTCGCGCGAGTTCGGCTCGACGCGCGAGATCGTGAAGAACGCGCCCTACCAGGCCGAAGCGGTGAACGAGGTCGTCCAGACCCTCTTTGACGGCAACCGCATCGTGCGCCGGTCCTCGGCGATCGTCGCGCGCGACGGCGTCGGCCGCACGCGGCAGGAGCGCAAGGGCGGCACCGTGTTCGTGTTCGACCCGATCGACAACCGGAGCTACGCGCTCAATCCCGAGCGGAAGACCGCGGTGCGCATCCCGCGCGCGCCCTCGCTGATCACTCCGCCCGCCATGGCGCCCATTCCGCCGATCCCGCCGATCCCGCCGGCCCCGTCGGTATCCGGTGCGACGCCTTCGCCCGCCATCGCGCCCAGGGTCTCCGAACGCGTGATCGTCAGGCGCGGCGTGGACGGCAGGGAGGTCGAGGTCGCGCCCGGCAGGGTCGTCGTCCGGCGCGGCGGCGAGGGGAAGGACGTCGAGGACGTGCGCATCGAGGTGATCCGTGTCGGCCGCAGCGGGCAAGCGTCGCACGATGCGATGTCGATTCCACCGCTCGCCCTTCCGCTTCTGCCGCGCGGCAAGGGCGATACGAAGGCGCTCGGCACGCGCGAGTTCGACGGCGTCAAGGCCGACGGCTCGATGACGAGCCACACGATTCCCGCCGGCGAAATCGGCAATGAGAAGCCGATCGTCATCACGAGCGAGCGCTGGTTCTCGCCCGAGCTCCACGTCGTCGTCTATGCGAAGACCAGCGATCCGCGCAACGGCGACACGATCTACCGGCTCGCGAACCTGAAGCGCGGCGAGCCGCCAGCCGATTGGTTCCGCGTGCCGTCCGACTACAAGGTTCGCCGGCCCTGATCCCAGGCGCGAAGTCGCACCGGACAGCGCCGGAGCGCCGGAAACGGTCGCGTGGATGTTCACGGGGCGGAGCCCTGGCGCGTCGCGCCGTAGAGCGTCGCGGGGCCGGGCCGAGTCTAGCAAAGCGCCGATGCTCGCCGCCGAACGCTAGAATGGAAGCGTGAACCGGCCCTCCGACTCGGACGTCGACGCGCTGCTGCCGCAGACGCAATGCACGCGGTGCGGCTATCCGGATTGCGCCGCTTACGCGCACGCGATCGCCGCGGACGGCGCGCCGATCAACCGCTGCCCGCCCGGCGGCGAAGCGACGATCGGGGCGCTCGCGCGTCTCACCGGACGGGCACCGGCGAGCCTGGATCCCGCCTGCGGGGTCGAGGGTCCGGTCGCGGTCGCCGTCGTCGACGAAGCCCGTTGCATCGGCTGCACGATCTGCATCCAGGCCTGTCCGGTCGACGCGATCGTCGGAGCGCCGCGCCGCATGCACGTGGTGCTCGAAGCTTGGTGCAGCGGATGCGGGCTCTGCGTCGCGCCCTGCCCGGTCGATTGCATCGCGATGCGACCGGCCGCGCGCCCGTGGACCGATGCGGATGCCGCGCTCGCGCGCACGCGCCATCGCGCGCGCGCGACGCGTCTCGCGCGCGGCGAGCGCATCGCGGACCGGCGCGCCGCCGCGGCCGCACCCGCCGACGGCGAGCGAGCGCGCCGGATTGCGACCGTCGCCGCCGCGATCGAGCGCGCGAAGGCGCGCCGGGCGGCCGGCACGCCGACACCATGACGCTCGCCGCCCGGCTGGTCGCGCTCGCGCTGGCGCTCGTCGCGCAGCAGGCGGTCGCGCGTTCCGGCCGTGGCGCGCGCGAGACGGCGATGCCGCCGAGGAA
>JBDTNO010000219.1:0-5607 GCA_039933715.1 Betaproteobacteria bacterium | reverse complement strand
CACGGCGACCTCGGGGCGGCCCGTCGGTCGCCGGGTGATCCCCCCGAAGCGCGCAGGCGCGCCGCCCCCCGAGGGGCACGGCGACCTCGGGGCGGCCCGTCGGTCGCCGGATCCCCCCGAAGCGCGCTGCGCGCGCCGCCCCCGGGCGGCACGCGACCTCGGGGCGCCCTTCGCGCGCGTCAGCGCGCCCGCAAGATCCTCGCGCTATGCGGCCCGGCGCGGCGCCAGCGGCGCGAGCGTCTCGCCCGCGTGGAACACGTCGCGGTAGCTCACGTAGTCGGACACGTGCAGCGTCGCGGCGAAGAAGAACACGTAGGGCAGGAGCAGCGCGACGCCGAGCACCGCCGCGATCGACGCCGGCAGCACGACGGTCACGAGCGCGAGCGCGATCCCCGGCAGCAGTCCACCCAGCACGAATACCGCTAGCGCGTAGACGGCGAGCGGGCGCCAGTTGGCGATCGACGCACGCAGCGAATGCGCGAGTGCGCTGGTCGCCGGCAGGTCCTGGAACACGATGAGGCCGGGCGCGAACCACAACGCCGCGAGCGTCGGCAGCGCGACGAGGATCGCGAAGAGCATCGCAAGCTGCGTTCGCCCGTCACGCAGCGTTGCGTTGAGCGTCGCGCTCCAGGCCTCGCGCTCGGACGTCGTCGCGGGGGCCGGCGCGGTCAGCGTGTCGATCAGCTTGCCGCCGTCGATGATCGTCGTCGACAGCACGGCGACCGTGATGCCGGCCACGAACACCGCGCCGAGGATGAGCAGCGCGCGCAGGTTGGAGCGAAATCCCTGGAAGAGATCGGGCACGCGCGGTGTGCCGCCGCGTTCCTGCGTCCACGCCGCGGCGAGAAAGCCGACCGCGAACACCGGCTTGATCAGCGGCACGGCGAGCTGGCCGATGATCGGCACGAGGTCGACCGCCATCATCACCAGGTAGTAGGTCGCCAGCATGTAGAGCCACGGCATGCGCGCGCGGGAGAACAGCGCCCACGCGTTGCCGAGCCACGCCGCGCCGCGGCGCGCGCCGTGGACCGTGTAGACGATGTCGCGCGGCGTGCCCATCGCCTCAGGCAGCGCGTGCGCCGGGCAGGTCGGGCACCGTCGCGACGCGGTGCGCGAGGATGCGCTCGTACTCGGACGGGTCGTGCGCATGCACGAGCTCTCCGGGACGCGGCAGGTGGAGGTCGTGGAGGCGCGACAGCCAGAAGCGAAGCGCCGCGGCGCGCAGCAGCGTCGGCCATTGCTCGCGCTCCTCCGCGGTCAGCGGCCGGTGACGCTCGTAGCCTTCGACGAACGCGCACGTGCGCGCCGAATCCAGCTCGCAGTCGCTCCGGTTGCACCAGTCGTTGACGGCGATCGCGAGGTCGTACGCGAGGAAGTCGGTCGCGGCGAAGCCGAAGTCGATGATGCCGACGACGTGGCCGCCCGCGAACAGAACGTTGTCGCGGAAGAGATCGCCATGAATCGCCGCTGTCGGCAGGCGCAGCCGGGTGAGCCCCGACTGGAAGCGAAGCTCGGACGCGAGGAGCTGGCACTGCCCGGCGGAGAGGAACGGTTGGACGGCCCGCGCAGTCTGCCGGCACCACGCGGGACCGCGGCGATTCACGAGGCGGGGACGATACGTCTGGGACGCGAGGTGGAGCCCGGCGAGCGAGGCGCCGACGGCGGCGCAATCGGGTTCGCTCGGCGCGAGATGCGCGATCCCGTCGATGCGGTCGACGAGGCCCGCTGGCTTCCCCGCGAGCATCGAGAACAGCGCGCCGGTGCGATCGGGGGCCGGCGCGGGCACCGCGACGCCGGCCTTCGCGAGGTGCGCCATCAGGTTGAGGTAGAACGGCAGTTCGTCGGCGGGCAGCCGCTCGTAGAGCGTGAGCACGTAGCGACCGCGCTCGGTCGCGACAAAGTAGTTGGTGTTCTCGATTCCGGCCTTGATCGGCTCGTGCTGCACGAGCGCCCCCAGGCCGTAGCGCGCGAGCCACGCGTCGAGTTCGTCGGCCGAGACGGTCGTGTAGACGGACATGCGAGACCGCGCGAGCCGCCGCGCGTCGATTCAGCCGCGGCCGGCGCTCGCGCCTACCACGAGAACAGCACCCACAAGGGCACCTTGACCGACGTGTCGAGGCTGTCGCGGCGGATGTAGGTCTGTCCGTTTCCGTCCGGCACCAGGTAGTACGGCCGTCCGTGACGCGGCGTCACCTTGACGAACTTGAGCTCGCCGCCGATGCGCACTTCCTCGAGCGTCTCGGTATCCCGGCGGACGATCGTCACCTGCGGCTCGAGGTCGCCATCGGCTGCATACGGCAGCGGGGGCGGCACCGGTGCGTCAGGCCCGGGCGGCGGCGGAGGCGGCGGGGCGATCTGCGCGCCCGCGAGCGCGCTCGCGAGGGCCGCGAGCGCCGCGACGACGAGCGCAGATCGGAGTTTCGAAGTCCGCGAGGCGGGAGGGCGATCCACGCGACGATTCTAGCATCGCGCCGACGCGCGGCGCGGCGAGGTAGCGGGCGAAAACGACGCTTTCGCCCGGGATCCGTGTCGCGCGCGCTACAGGTTGAGCATTTTCTGGCGCTCTTCCTGCGTCGGCTGGAATCCGCGGCCTTCGTAGAAGCGGAAGATCGCCTCGACGACCTCGTCGGGGTCGTCGATCATCTGCATCAGCTCGAGGTCGCGCGCGCCGACCATGCGCTCGCCGACGAGGTGCGCGCCCATCCAGTCGACGAGGCCGCGCCAGAACGCGGAGCCCACGAGGATGATCGGGATGCGCCGCGTCTTGCCGGTCTGCACGAGCGTCAGGCACTCGGACAGCTCGTCGAGCGTGCCGAAGCCGCCCGGCAGGACGACGTATGCGGACGCGAAGCGCACGAACATCATCTTGCGCGAGAAGAAGTAGAGGAAGTCGAGCGAAACGTCCTGGAACGCACGGTCGCCCTTTTCGTGCGGCAGCTGGATGTTGAGCCCGATCGACGGCGCGCGGCCCGCATGCGCGCCCTTGTTCGCCGCCTCCATCAGGCCGGGACCGCCGCCGGAGATCACCGAGAAGCCCGCGTCGGAGAGCTTGCGCGCGATCGTGCGCGACGCCTCGTAGTAGGCGTGTCCCTCGCCGATGCGCGCGCTGCCGAACATCGACACCGCCGGCCGTATGCCGCGCAGCCGCTCGGTCGCCGAGACGAACTCTGCCATAATCCCGAGCACCCGCCACGCCTCCTGCCCGTTCGAGGAGATCATCGCCTGCGGGTCGATCGTTTCCGGAATCTTCGGCGTCGTCTGTCGCATGCCCACGCTCGTCCTGGTCGACGGTTCGTCGTATCTCTACCGCGCGTTCCACGCGCTGCCCGACCTTCGCACGCGCGCCGGAGAGCCGACCGGCGCGCTGCGCGGCGTGCTGTCGATGTTGCGCCGGATCGTCGACGACATCAAGCCGGACTATTTCGCCGTCGTGTTCGACGCGCCCGGAAAGACGTTCCGCGACGCGCTGTATCCCGAGTACAAGGCGAATCGCGCCCCGATGCCCGACGATCTCGCCGCGCAGATCGCGCCGTTGCACGAGCTCGTGCGCGCGCATGGCTGGCCGCTCCTGATGATCGACGGCGTCGAGGCGGACGACGTGATCGGCACGCTCGCGAAGCGCGCGCGCGCGCTTCGCATCGACACGACGATCAGCTCGTCGGACAAGGACCTCGCGCAGCTGGTCGGCCCCGGCATCACGATGGTCAACACGATGAGCAACGAGACGCTCGACGAGGCGGGCGTCGTCGCGAAGTTCGGCGTGCGCGCCGACCAGCTCCTCGACTACCTGACGCTGGTCGGCGACGCCGTCGACAACGTTCCCGGCGTCGACAAGGTCGGGCCGAAGACGGCGACGAAATGGATCGCCGAGTACGGCTCGCTCGACAACATCGTCGCGCGCGCATCCGAGATCGGCGGCAAGGTCGGCGAAAACCTTCGCGCGGCGCTTTCCTGGTTGCCGCGCGGGCGCGAGCTCCTCACCGTCAAGACCGATTGCGAATTGCCGATGGGGCCGCGCGACCTCGCGCCGGCCGCTCCCGACGTCGAGGTCGTCGCGCGGCTCTACGACCGCTACGGATTCCGGAGCTGGCTGCGCGAAGCGGCGGGCGGTCCCGCTTCCGGCGCGCCCGCCGACGCGGCCGGCGCGATCGCCGCGCGCGCGGCGAAGGACGAGACGCGGCGCTTCGATCCCGAGCGCGGCGACCATGTCGCCAAGGGCAAGCCGGCCGACCTCGCGTACGAATGCGTCGTCGACGCACAGGCGTTCGCGCGCTGGAAAGCCGCGATCGCCACGGCGCCGCTCGTCGCGTTCGACACCGAGACGACGGGCCTCGACCCGATGAGCGCCGAGATCGTCGGTTTGTCGTTCGCGATCGCGCCGGGCGAGGCTTGTTACATCCCGGTCGCGCATCGCTATGCGGGCGCGCCCGACCAGCTCGACCGCGCGCACGTGCTAGCCGAGCTCGCGCCGTGGTTCGCCGATCCCGAGCGGCCGAAGCTCGGCCAGAACGTCAAGTACGACCAGCACGCGCTGGCGAACCACGGCATCGCGCTCGCCGGCGTCGCGCACGACACGATGCTGGAGTCCTACGTGCTCGAGGCGCATCGGCCTCACGACCTCGACAGCCTCGCGTGGCGCCATCTCGACTGGAAGACGCTTCCGTACGCCGAGGTGTGCGGCAAAGGGGTCGGCCAGATCTGCTTCGACCAGGTGGCGATCGACCGCGCGACCGAGTACTCGGCCGAGGACTCCGACGTCACGCTGCGGCTCCACGAGACGCTCATTCCGCAGATCGCCGGCGACGCGAAGCTCGATCACGTCTACCGGTCGATCGAGCTGCCGGTGCGCGCGGTGCTGTTCCGCATGGAGCGCGACGGCATCCTGATCGACGGCGATCTCCTGCGCGCGCAAAGCCGCACGCTCGGCGAACGCGTGATGGCGCTCGAGCAGCAGGCGTTCCAGCTCGCGGGCGGCCCGTTCAACCTCGGCTCGCCCAAGCAGCTCGGGGAGATCCTGTTCGAGCGCATGAAGCTTCCGGTCGCGAAGAAGACCGCGACCGGCCAGCCGTCGACCGACGAGGAGGTGCTCGAGGCGCTCGCGGCCGACTATCCGTTGCCCAGGGTGCTGCTCGAGCATCGCGCGCTGTCGAAGCTCAAGTCGACCTACACCGACAAGCTGCCGCAGATGGTGAATCCGCGCACCGGCCGCGTGCACACGACGTTCGCGCAGGCGACCGCCGTCACCGGACGTCTCGCGAGCTCGGATCCGAACCTGCAGAACATCCCGGTGCGCACCGAGGAAGGCCGCAGAATCCGGGAGGCGTTCGTCGCTCCGTCCGCGCACCAGATGCTGTCCGCCGACTACTCGCAGATCGAGCTTCGCATCATGGCGCACCTGTCCGGCGACCAGGCGCTCGTGCGTGCGTTCGAAGCCGGCGAGGACATCCATCGCGCGACCGCCGGCGAGATCTTCGGCGTGCCGCCCGCCGACGTGACCTCCGAGCAGCGCCGCACCATCAAGGCGGTGAATTTCGGCCTCATCTACGGGATGAGCGCGTTCGGCCTCGCGCAGCAGCTCGGCATCGAGCGCGGCGCCGCGCAGCAGTT
>JBDTNO010000218.1:0-5608 GCA_039933715.1 Betaproteobacteria bacterium | reverse complement strand
CCGATTGCTTGACGCCGCCGAACGGCGCCACCTCGGTGGTGATGAGCCCGGTGTTGACGCCGACCATCCCGTATTCGAGCGCCTCGGCGACGCGCCACACGCGCCCGAGGTCGCGCGAGTAGAAATACGAGGCGAGACCGAACTCGGTCCGGTTGGCGAGCTCGATCGCCTCGGCGTCGGTCGAGAACCGGATCAGCGGCGCCACCGGGCCGAACGTCTCCTCGCGGAAAATCTGCATGGACGGCGTCACGTCGGTCAGGATCGTCGGCTCGAAGAACGTTCCGCCGAGCGCGTGGCGCCTGCCGCCGACCGCGATGCTCGCACCGTGCGATGTCGCGTCGGCGATGTGCTCCTCGACCTTCGCGACCGCCTCCGCGTTGATCAGCGGGCCCTGCGTCACGCCTGCTTCGGTGCCCGGCCCGACCTTCAGCGCGCGCACGCGCGCGGCGAGCTTCGCGGCGAAGGCATCGTAGACCTTTTCGTGCACGAAGAAGCGGTTCGCGCACACGCAGGTCTGGCCCGAGTTGCGGTACTTGGACACGATCGCGCCCTCGGCCGCGGCGTCGAGGTCGGCGTCGTCGAACACGACGAAAGGCGCATTGCCGCCGAGCTCGAGCGAGATCTTCTTGATGGTCGGCGCGACCTGCTTCATCAGGATGCGCCCGACCCCGGTCGAGCCGGTGAACGAGAGCTTGCGCACCGTCGGGTTCGCGCACATCTCGCCGCCGATCGCCGGCGCGTCGCCGGTGACCACGTTGAAGACGCCCGGCGGGAAGCCCGCGCGCTGCGCGAGCTCGGCGAGCGCGAATGCCGAATAAGGCGTCGCCTCGGCCGGCTTGATCACGACCGTGCAACCGGCGGCGAGCGCCGGAGCGACCTTGCGCGTGATCATCGAGCAAGGGAAGTTCCACGGCGTGATCGCCGCGCACACGCCCACCGGCTGCTTGACGACCACGAGGCGGCGATCGTTGCCCATGGTCGGAATCACGTCGCCATAAACGCGGCGCGCCTCCTCGGCGAACCATTCGACGTAGGCGGCGCCGATCGTCACCTCGCCCTTCGCCTCGGCGAGCGGCTTACCCTGCTCGGTCGTGAGGATCAGCGCGAGGTCGTCGACGTTCGCGACCATCAGGTCGAACCAGCGGCGCAGCACGTTGCTGCGCTCCTTCGCGGTCTTCGCCGCCCATGCCGGGAACGCGCGGGACGCCGCGTCGATCGCGCGGCGCGTCTCGGCCGCGCCGAAGTCCGGTGCCGTGCCGATCGCGCGGCCGGTCGCCGGATCGACGACCTCGAACGTGCGTCCGCCGTCGGCGTCGATCCAGTGTCCGTCCACGTGGCACTGCTGGCGCAGCAGCGCCGCATCCTTGAGCGCCGGGAGCTTGCGTTCGATCGTGTCGGGGGCCATCGCGCGTCTCCTGTCGTCGCGCGGGAGGCGGCGCGAGCGAAACGACGATTCTACCGCCGGCGCGCGACGCCTACCGATCGCGCCGCCACGGCGCGCGACCGCGACCGACGCGGCCTCAACGCGGCGCGCGCCGGAACGTCACCATCGCGACGCCCGCGAGCACGAGCGCCGCGCCCGCGATCTGCGCCGCGCCGACCGGCTCGCCGAGCAGCAGCGCGCCCAGGCCGATCGTGAAGACCGGCCCCAGCGAGCCGACGAGCGACGTGCGGTTGGCGCCGATGCGGCGGATCGCCTCGGCCACGAGCCAGGTCGGAACGACGGTCGAGCCGATCGCCATCGTGAGCGACAGCAGGTGGATCGACGGCGGCACGTCGAGCGCCGCGAGCGGACGCGCCACCGCGAAATGCGCCAGCACGAACGCTGTCGACGCGAGCATGGCGAGCGCGATGAAGCGCATCGACCCGAGGCGCTCGATGACGCCGCCCGCCATCACCAGGTAGACCGCGTAGCAGAACGCGCTGGCGAAAACGAGCGCGCCGCCGAGCAACGTGCTCGCGGCATCGCCGGCGATCGATGCATCGTGGCGAAACACGAGCGCGATGCCCGCGTACGACAACGCCAAAGCGCCGATCGCGCGTCGCGTCACCGGCCTGCCGAGGAAAGCCGCGGACAGAAGCACCACCATCGTCGGATACAGGTAGAGGACGAGGCGCTCGAGCGACGCGGTGACGTAGCGGAGGCCCAGGAAATCGAGCAGGCTCGCGAGGTAGTAGCCGATGAAGCCGAGCCAGGCGATCGCAAGCCAATCGCGGCGCGAGACGCGCGCGGCGCCCCGGCTCGCCCACCACGCCATCGCGACGAAGAACGGCACCGAGTACAGCATGCGCAGCGCGAGCAGCGTGATCGCGTCGACCGTCGACGCCGCGTACGCGAGCTTGATCAGGATCGCCTTGAACGAGAACCCGAGGGTCCCGACGATCGCGCACGCGGGTCCCACCCAGCGGCGGGAGAGCTCGGCGTTCCGCAACGATCACTCCCAGCGCACGAGGCCGCTCCACGCGGTCGCGAGGATCACCGCGCCGAACGCGATCCGGTACCAGGCGAACGGCGTGAAGTCGTGCCGGCTCACGTAGCGGATCAGCCAGCGGATGCAGGCGAACGCGGCGACGAATGCCGCGGCGAAGCCGACGCCGAACGCCGGCAGATCGGCGACGGAGAGCAGGTCCCGGCTTTTCCACAGCGAATACGCACCGGCCGCGACGAGCGTGGGCACGGCGAGGAAGAACGAGAACTCGGTCGCGCAGCGGCGCGACAGTCCGAAGAGCATGCCGCCGATGATCGTCGCGCCCGACCGCGAGGTGCCCGGGATCAGCGCGAACGCCTGCGCGATCCCGACCTTCAGCGCGTCGAGCGGCGTCATCTCGTCGACCTCCGCGACGCGCACGTTGCCCGGGCGAAGCCGCTGGCGGCGCTCCGCCCACAGGATCACCAGCGCGCCGGCGACGAACGCCATGGCGACCGGCACCGGCGCGAACAGCGCGCGCTGGATCGCCGACGCGAAGAGGAATCCGAGCGCGGCCGCGGGAACGAACGCGATCGCGAGATTGAGCGCGAAGCGACGCGCGAGCGGATCGCTGGCGAACCCCGCGAGCGCATGGCCGAAGCGCGCCCGGTATTCCCAGACGACCGCCAGCATCGCGCCCGACTGGATCGCGATCTCGAACACTTTGGTGCGCTCGCCGGACGCACCGAGGAGCGACCCCGCGACGATCAGGTGGCCGGTCGACGAGACCGGCAGGAATTCGGTGAGCCCCTCGACGATGCCGAGCAGCAGCGCGTGGAGGAGCGGGATGGAATCCAAGGCGATGCGGGCGATGCGCGGGAGCCGGTGATTGTCGCACGGGCGGTGCGCGGAGCGCGCCGCCGCGCCTCCGGACAAGCAGCGCTCTGCTACGCGCCTCGCGCATGCGTGGGATCGCACGGCGGAAGACGGAGGTGGGATGGAGCCGCTTCAGCAGGAAGGTCGGCCGCTGATGCGGCGCATCGACATCAACCCCATCTCGTGGCGCGACGTGATCGTCGTCGGGTTGCCTCTCGCGGTCGTGGTCGTCGTCGCGTTCTGGCTGGCGTCGCGCTCCATCCAGCCGGCGCCGCCCGATCGTCTCGTGCGGTCGACCGGTGCGCCAGGCGGGGACTACCAGCGCTACGGCGAGCGCTACCGCGAGCTCCTCGCGCGCGAAGGCGTCACGCTCGAGCTGCGCGCGTCGAACGGGTCGGTCGAGAACGCCGAGCGCCCGGTGCGCGGCCAGGTCGACGCGGCGTTCGTGCAGAGCGGCACGATGGCGCGTCGCGCCTCGACGCGATCGAGGCGCAGATCAACGAGGCGCCGTTCCCGAGCTCCGCCGCGGATCAGGTATACGCGCTGCGCGCGGCGATCGACCTCGTGCGCGAGCGCCTCGGCCATCCGGGCGCGAAGGCGATGCCTCCGCTGCGTGGGCCGGCCGCTCGATAACCCTGGCGACGCTCGTTGCTCCGACGCATTCGGCGAGTCGCCCCGAGCCCGCCGTCAGCGACGGGAACGTCATCGTGCCCACCGGCGTTTCGTGCGCCGCTGCCGCGGGACGATCATCGTCCGCCGCGTTGCAGGATCTCGAGCGCGCGGTTGACGAGGTCCTCGCTGTTCGATGGTATCGCGCCTTGCGGCGTCATGTGGTTGACGACGTCGGGAAGCGCGGACGCGACCTGCTCGGCGGCCTCCTCGCGCGGCACGCCGAGCCGCCCTGCGATCTCGTCGAGCTGGCCGCGGCCCAGCACCTTCGACAGGATATCGCCGTCGATCGGCAGGTTCTGGCCGGGCGACACCCACGAGTCCGTCCGCTCGCCGTAGCCCGCCTTCTGGAACTGGGACAGGAGGCCGCCGAGCCCGCCGTTCTTCTGCAACAACTGCAAGAGGATCGCCATGAGCGCGCCCCCTCCCGCCCCGCCGGCGGCCCTACCACCGCCACCGCCGAGCGCACCGCCCAGCATCGAGTCGAGCCCGCCCATGTCGCCCGGCATGCTGCGCGAGCGCGCGTGCCCGGGGTTTCCGTCGTCCTGGTGGTCCGGTGGGTTCATCGCGCCCCCCAGCACCTGTCCCAGCAATCCGTCCAGCAGTCCCATGCCTTTCTCCTTCGTGTTTGCGCCGGCACCAACCGTCCGGTGGACTCCATTTTGCGCGCGTCGCCGAGAGCCGGGCAACGCGAGGCGCGGCGTCAGGAAGGTTCGTCCGATGCGCGCTCGCCCGCGTCGAGCGCGTCGAGTCGTTCCTCGAGGCGCGCGACCCGCGCCTCGAGCTCCGATAAGCGATCGTGCGACGGCGACGGCGCGGCGACCGGCGCCATGTCGGCGGAGGACGGCGCGCCGGAGAGGAGATGCATCCAGCGATGCTCGCGCGCGCCGCTCGCGCGCGGCAACTCGACGACCAGCGCACCCGGCTTGCGCGCCGCGAGCTCGGCGAGGTACGCCTCGAGCGACGACAGGTCGGCGAAGCGGTGCAGTCGCTCGGCGTTGATGCGAAGCTCGCCCGGGGTCTGCGGGCCGCGCAACATCAGCGTGGCGACGAGCGCCGCCGCCTCGGTCGGGATCGACAACACGCGCGGCAGGTTGTGCGCGTAGCGCATCACTCGCCCGCCCGAGGTCTCGACGACGAGCGACAGCGCGCGAAGCTCGTCGAGCACGGCCTGGACGTCGGTGTCGCTCGCTTCCATCAGCGGCGCGCGGCTCGTCTTCTGGTTGCAGCCGGACAAGAGCGCGTTGAGCGACAGCGGATAGCTGTCGGGCACCGTGCGCTCCTTCTCGACGAGAACGCCGAGGACGCGGGCTTCGAGCGCGGTGAGCGGGCGCAGTGCGGTGGTCATCGGGAGGACGCGGGCGATGCGGCGAGCGCGCAGTGTAGCGCGCCGCGCGCAGGGTGCTATCGTGCCGGATTCCGCCCAGCGACGAGAGGCCCCGATGGCCCGCGAGCACGAGACCACCAACATGGCGCTGTTCTGCGACTTCGAGAACGTCGCGCTCGGCGTGCGCGACGCCAACTACGAGAAGTTCGACATCCAGAAGGTGCTCGAGCGCCTGCTCCTCAAGGGCTCGATCGTCGTCAAGAAGGCTTACTGCGACTGGGACCGGTACAAGGCGTTCAAGGCGCCGATGCACGAGGCGTCGTTCGAG
>JBDTNO010000217.1:0-5614 GCA_039933715.1 Betaproteobacteria bacterium | reverse complement strand
GCCGGCGAGCCGCCGGCAGCGGGCGACGAAGTGCAGGTTGCGCGGAACGCGATGGTGGACGCTGTCGCCGAGCGTTGCGAGCGGCTCGCGGATGCTCGCCCGGTCGAAGCCGTGACTCTCCCCGCGCGCGATGCGCGCGATCAGCGCGCCCTTGACCTGCTCCTGCAAATCCAGGATCGCGGGATAGCGCGTGCGGCGCAGCGCCGTTATGAAAGTCCCGAACTCGCGCCAGGTCGCGCGCGAAAGCGGCGCGCGCCGCCAGCGGCGCAGTCCGCTCGATGCCGACGTGCGTGACCTCAAGACCGGGAGCGAGGCGATCGAGGAGCGCGCGCGCAGCGAGCTCGGCATGATCCGGCAGGACGAGGTGTTCTTCCAGCTGCAGCCGGCCGGCGCGCCGAGAGCGACGGCCTCCGCTCCCGCGCGCTGATCGAAGCCGCCGCGGGTCGCTCCGCCATGACTCGCGTCGCCTCGCGCCGCAATCCACGCTACCGCGAAGTCGCGCGACTGGTCGCGTCGTCGCGCGACCGGCGCCGCAGCGGCCGCTGCATCCTCGAAGGCGAGCACCTCGTCGGCGTGTACCTCGACCGGATCGGCGTGCCCGACACGGTCGTCGCGAGCGAGGATGCGCTCTCGCGACCCGGCGTCGCGGCGCTCGTCGCGCGCGTGCCGCCGTCCTGCGCCCTGGTCGTGCCGCAGGCGCTCTTCGACGACATGGCCGCGCTGCTTCCCGGCGTCGGCATCATCGCGATCGCGAACGCGCCGGTCGCGCAGGCGTCCGGCGCCGGCGACCTCCTGCTCGTGGTCGAGGCGATCCAGGACCCGGGCAACCTCGGCTCGATGCTGCGCTCGGCCGCCGCGTTCGGCGTGACCGAAGCGTGGCTCTCGCCCGAGTGCGCGTTCGCGTGGTCGCCAAAAGTGCTGCGCGCGGGGCAGGGCGCGCATTTCCAGCTCGCGATCCACGAGGACCAGGACCTCGTTGCGGTCGTGCGATCGCTGAAGCGCGGCGGCACGCGGGTGCTCGCGACGGTCGCGACGGACGGCAAGCCGATCGACCGCGCGCGCATCGCGGGTCGCGTCGCGATCGCGGTGGGCAACGAGGGTGCCGGGCTGTCCGCGCCGCTGCGCGCCGAGGCCGATGAGGCGGTGACGATCCCGATGCCCGGCGGCACCGAGTCGCTCAACGTCGCGGCGGCTACGGCGATCGCGCTCTACGAGGTCGCGCGGTGGCGCACTACTGCTGCGGCACGCCGCTGAAGGATCCGGTCTCGGTGCAGCCGTTGCCGAGGTCCGCGGTCCACGCGAGCTCGATGCCTCCGTTCGAGGTGCGGCGAAGATCGCGGACGTTGATCGGCGAGTCCGCGCCGCCGCACGAATAGGTGCCGTTCGGGATCGGTCGGACACGGCCGACCTGCAACGCGATCCCCTTGATCGTGCAATCGGTGTCTCCCTGGAGCGTGACCTGGTCGAGCGTCACCTCGGAGGTCGCCGTCTCGCTCACCAGCAACTGGTAGGCGTAGGGCGTCGTCGACCCGCCGCCGTTGCACTGGTTCGAGTTCGTGATGAGCGCTCCGCCGAGGTAGACGCCCGCGACCTCGATCGGCGTGAGCGCCAGCCGCTCGATCGTCTTGACGACCTGGTTCGTGTCGACGCGGTAGGAAAAGAGGCCGCGCGTGACGGTCTCGGCCGTGAACTGCGCCTCGCCGACGATCGAGCAGCCATGGTCGCCGGGCACCCACGGCAGCGCGAAGTAGGTGCCGGTGCAACGGTAGACCGCGCCCGAGTAGCGCCCGGTGCCGATCTGGACCATCTCGGCGCTGACCCAGATCTGCTTGTTGTCCGCGCCGTAGATGAAGAACGTCGCGAAGATGAAACCCGGGCTCTGCGCGAAGTTCACGCCCCAGCCGGCCTCGGCGCCCGCGGCCCCCCACCAGATGTCCGAGTAGTCGGGGCCGGCGGCGCGCGCGGGCAAGGCGAGCGCCAGCGCGAACGCGAAGGGAGCGAGCAAGTACCGGCGCAGCATCCAAAGCCTTGTCGTGCGTTGCATGGGCACGATTCTACCGCCGCGCGACCCTTGCCGCGGCAGCGAGCGTTCGCGCGGATTCGCTCCAGAGGTCCCGCCCGGCGATCGAAGGCTGCGCGCCCGCGATGCCGCAGGCATGCGATCCGGCGGCCGCCCCGTCGGCCAGCGCTTCCACGAGCGTCGCGCGGCGCTCCAGCGCGGCGGCGAGCGCGCCGACAAACGCGTCGCCAGCAGCGGTCGTGTCGGCGACGGCGACGGGCGCGGCGGGAACGCGGACGACCTGCGATGCGTCCGCCGCGACGACGCCTTCCGCGCCGAGCGTGACGATCGCCGTGAGGTTCCAGCGATCCGCGGCGGCGCCGCAAAACGCCTCCGTGCCCTCCGGCAAGCCGGCAGCGCGCGCGACGACCGTCGCCTCGTGCTCGTTGACGACGAGCACGCCGACCGCGCCGAGCAATGCCTCGGCAAGCGGGGCGGAAGGCGACGCATTGAGGATCACCCGCGCGCCGCACGCATGGGCGCGCTGCGCGACCGCGATCACTTCGGAGAGCGGCAGCTCGAACTGCAACATCAGCGTGGAGGCGTTGCGAAGGTCGCGATCTTCGAGAGCGCACGCGCGCACCGAGCGGTTCGCGCCGGCGACGACGGTGATCGTGTTGCGGCCCTGCGGGTCGACGTGGATGAGCGCCAGGCCCGTGGCGTCATCGGTGGTTTCGACGCGTTCGACGTCTACACCGGCGTCGCGCAGCGTGGCGAGCGCGATCGTCGCGAAGCTGTCGCGGCCGACCGCACCCCGCAGCGATACCTGCGCACCCGCGCGCCGTGCCGCGAGCGCCTGGTTCGCCCCCTTGCCGCCGGCATGGACCGCGTAGCCGGTGGCGAGCTGCGTCTCGCCCGCGCGCGGAAGGGCGTCGACGCGCGCGACGAGGTCGGCGTTGATCGATCCGAAGACGACGATCATGCCGTCGCGCGCGTCGCGGCGCGTCGCCTGCGTTGCGGCGCGCGGAAGGTCGGGGTCAGCGGCGCGAGCGCCGCACTTGGGCGAACCCGCCGGCAAGCGTGACGGCAAGGAGAAGAATCGCCAGCAACGCCGTCAAGGGCGACGAAAGCGTCGGCACCGGAACATTGCGGCATTCGGCGATCGAGAATGAGTTCGTGCTGGAAGAAATGGCATCGCCAGTCGTCGGTTCCGCGCGCGCGGCGTCGCCGATCGCCAGGTTGAACGTGATCACATCGCCGGCCTGCACCTTGAACTGGCCCGACCGCGCCAGCGAAACGGACTGCGTCGTCGCGGCGGCGTACGACACCGGTCCGAGCGAGAAGATGGTGATGACGGGTCCCACCGCCGGCGTCACCCTCATCACGAGCGGATTGGGAGCGGTGACGGTGGCCGGCGCCGCCGCGGCGCTGACGGAAAAACCAGCCGGGTCGGCGATGCCTCCGGCCACGCTCGCGGTCGCCGATACCACGGTTCCCGTGGCGATTGCCGAAAAGCGGTAGGCGAGGCAGAGGCTCGCCCCGGCAGCGTCACCGGGATCCGCGACGATCGTGTACGTGTTGAGCGATGTCTGCGACCCCGAGCCGCCCACGGGGACACCGCTGTTGGCGACAAACGCGTTGGGGCCGGACGTCCCGCTGAACGCCGAAGGCAGGTCGGGCGACGACACCTTCCCGGCCGGCGCGAGAACGACGACGCCATCGCGCATCCGGGTGTTCGAGTGCGTGGCATTCACCGACAGGGCGAGCGCACTTTCGGACGCGAGCGCGACGAGAAGCGCGGCGAGGACGCATGAGAGCGAAGCGTGGAAGCGGGCATTGGGCATCCGAAATTCCTTTGCGATCGATGTCGACGACGATGATCACCGCAACTTCATGCGCGAATCCCTGCGCACGCAGGCTGCGTCGCGATCAGCGCGTCCTGCACGCCGTCCGCGTGTCGTCGCCCGACCGCTAGGCCGACCCATGAGCGGTGCCCTTGACGAGAAGGATGTTCCCGTACGGTCTCAATTCGCCGGTCCGGACGACGGCAAATGCCTCGCGCGCACGCCCGTAGAACGCCTCGCGCGAGAGATGGCCGATCTCGACGTCGGCGAGGTCGTGGTCGGCGAGCACCGCGGCGAAGTCGGTGACCGGCTCGGGGATCGCATCCGCGTCACCGACCACCTCCATCGTGAAGACCGCCGGCGATTCGAACGTGTCCAGGGGCAGCACGTCGAGCACGGCGGCGAGCACCTCGTGCGCGCCGGCCCCCGCGACGGGTATCAGGCGACGCGCGACCGACGCGGACGGGAAGTTCGCGTCGACGATCGCGATCGCGTCGCCATGACCCATCGACGCGAGCGCGTGGAGAAGGTCGGGCGTGAGGAGAGACGAGAGTCCCTTGAGCATGGCGTGACCGCTTTCAATAGACGTGGCGTTCGAGCTTCGCGCGATGCAGGATCGTCGTCGAGATCTCCTCGATCGACTTCGAGGTCGTGTCCACCGTCGGGATGTTTTCGCGCTGCATCAGCGCCTCGGCCTCGCGAACCTCGTAGCGGCAGTTGTCGAGCGCCGCATAGCGGCTGCCGGGGCGACGCTCCTCGCGGATCTCGCGCAGGCGCTCGGGCTGGATGGTAAGGCCGAACAGGCGGTCGCGATGCGCCTCGACCGAGCCGGGAAGGCGATGGTCGGCGAAATCGTCCGGCGTGAGCGGGAAGTTCGCCGCGCGCACGCCGAACTGCAGCGCGAGATAGAGCGAGGTCGGCGTCTTGCCGCAGCGGGAGACGCCGACGAGGATCACCTGCGCCTTGGCGAGCTCGCGCGTCGCCGCGCCGTCGTCGTGCGCCTGCGTGAAATTGATCGCCTCCATGCGCGCGAAGTACTCGTGGCTGTTGGCGATGCCGTGCGAGCGTCCGGCCGCATGCGAGCTCTTGGCGACGAGCTCGGCCTCGAGCGGCGCAATGAAGATCTGGAAGAGGTCGAGCGTCAGCGCCTTCGCGCGCGCGCGGATGATCTCGCTCGCCTCCTCGTCGACGACCGACGAGAACACGATCGGCCGCTGCTCCTCGCGTGCGCCGGTCTCGTTCACCAGCTTGATCGCCTCGTCGACCTTCTCGGGCGAGTCGACGAACGGCACGGTGATGCGCTGGAACGCGACGCCCTCGAACTGCGAGAGCAGGCTGTTGCCGAGCATCTCGGCGGTGATGCCGGTGCGATCGGAGAGAAAGAAGACCGTGCGGCGGCTCGGCATGCCGTGCGGCGGCTAGCGACCGGCGGACGCGCTTTCCCAGCGCTCCCAGACGGGCTCGACGCCGGCCGGCAGCGGGGGCAGGTCGCCCAGGTCCATCCAGCTCTCGCCGGGGCCGTGGTAGTCCGAGCCCATCGACGCCGCGAATCCGTGCAGGCGCGCCTGGGTCGCGAAATCGGCCGATTGCGCGGCCGTGTGCGAAGGCGAGAGCACCTCGATCGCGTCACCGCCCGCCGACTGGAAATCCGCGAGGAGCTGGTTCATGCCGGCGCGGCCATCGACCTTGTAGCGGCCCGGATGCGCGAGCACCGCGACGCCGCCAGCGCCGTGGATCCAGCCGACCGCCTGCGGGAGCGTCGTCCACTCGT
>JBDTNO010000216.1:0-5636 GCA_039933715.1 Betaproteobacteria bacterium | reverse complement strand
GCGCCGCGCAACTCGGCCCCTACCGGCACTACATGCAGAAGGAGATCTTCGAGCAGCCGCGCGCGATCGCCGACACGCTCGAAGGCGTCGAGGGCATCACGCCGGATCTCTTCGGCGCTCACGCGCATCGCGTGTTCCGCGACGTCGATTCGGTGCTGATCCTGGCGTGCGGCACCAGCTACTACGCGGGATTGACCGCGAAGGTGTGGCTCGAGGCGATCGCGCGTATCCCGACGCAGGTCGAGATCGCGAGCGAGTACCGCTACCGCGAGAGCGTGCCGAACCCGAAGTCGCTCGTGGTGACGATCACGCAGAGCGGCGAGACGGCCGACACGCTCGCCGCGCTCAAGCACGCGCGCTCGCTCGGCATGGCGAACACGCTGACGATCTGCAACGTCGCGACGAGCGCGATGGTGCGCGAGTGCAAGCTCGCGTACGTGACGCGCGCAGGTGTGGAGATCGGCGTCGCCTCGACCAAGGCGTTCACGACGCAGCTCGCTGCGCTGTTCCTGCTGACGCTCGCGCTGGCGCAGGTGCGCGGCAAGCTCTCGGACGCCGACACGGACGCGCACTTGAAGGCGATGCGGCACCTGCCGGTCGCGTTGCAGGCCGCGCTCGCGCTGGAGCCGCAGGTGATCGCCTGGGCGGAGCGCTTCGCGTCACGCCAGCACGCGCTCTTCCTCGGGCGCGGAATGCACTACCCGATCGCGCTGGAAGGCGCACTGAAGCTCAAGGAGATCAGCTACATCCACGCCGAGGCGTACCCGGCGGGCGAGCTGAAGCACGGCCCGCTCGCGCTCGTAGATGCGGAGATGCCCGTGGTCGCGATCGCGCCGAACGACGCGCTGCTCGAGAAGCTGAAGAGCAACCTGCAGGAGGTGCGCGCGCGCGGAGGCGAGCTCTACGTCGTCGCGGACAAGGACAGCGCGCTGAAGGCCGCGGAAGGGATGCACGTGATCCGCGTGCCCGAGCACGCCGGCGCGCTGTCGCCGATCGTGCACGTCGTGCCGCTGCAGCTGCTCGCGTACCACGCGGCGATCATCCGCGGTACCGATGTCGACAAGCCGCGGAATCTGGCGAAGAGCGTGACGGTCGAGTAGTAGAGCACTCGACCGATTTTTGGTTGCTCACCGCATTTCCCAGCAGGGGATCCGTTCGCGCGCTCACTTTCAAAGTTGAATATATAATATAAACTTGACTAGAAAGAGAATTATTGTTATTTTTATGTTATGCCAAAGACCAAATCGGTAGGCGAATCCCTACCCACCGTCGCAAGGTCCGCCCTGCGTAAATTGGGTGAAAACCTTGCCATCGCGCGCAAACGCAGAAAAGAACCCCAGCGGGTATGGGCGGAGCGAATAGGCATCTCACTCCCTACCCTGATCCGCCTGGAAAAGGGAGACCCCGGAGTAAGCATGGGGGCCTACGCCAGCGCCCTCTGGCTAGCCGGTCGGGTTCAAGCGCTGGGCGAGCTTGCAGCGCCATCCCTCGACATCGCGGCGCTGGAACAGAACATTCGGGCGGCTCGCGAGCGAGGCTCTCCGCGCCACCCTCGATTGTCCTCAGCGCAGGTTCGCAAGCCACCAAACGAATCCCGCTGATGGCCTACGAACTCGCAGA
Source organism: Betaproteobacteria bacterium (assembly GCA_039933715.1). Taxonomy (GTDB): domain Bacteria; phylum Pseudomonadota; class Gammaproteobacteria; order Burkholderiales; family Casimicrobiaceae; genus VBCG01. Next base: position 4,016 of record JBDTNO010000216.1, on the reverse strand, counting down.
TGAACTCTTCCTGTGGTGGCTTGGTGAGCCTGAGCGCCCGGCGCCGGTTGGCACGCTCCGATATGCGCACTCGATCGCCGGCGTCTCCTTGCAGTATGAGCCGAGCTGGGTCGCGAACGGCTTTCCGCTGAGCGAAGACCTCCCGCTCGCGCCCGAAGAGAAGTTCCCGCAAATACGTGAAACGGCAGTCGGCGCCATCGACGATGCCCGGCCCGACCGCTGGGGCGAGCGCGTCATTCGATTCATTGATAAGCCGCCACGACTTTCCATCCTCGAATTCCTTTATTTTGCCGGTGACGAACGATTTGGCGCATTGGGTGTGTCGACGGTCGCGGAGATTTACCAGCCAAAGCAGTCCACTCCTCTCCCACGGCTGTCTGACGTCGAGGAAATATGCGAGGTGGTGCGTAAAGTGGAAGCCAACGACCCGGTGCCCGAGGACAAGCGACGCCTCATTGCACCTGGCACGACTTTGGGCGGTGCGCGGCCCAAGGCACTCGTCGAGATCGACGGCCTTCCATGGGTCGTCAAATTCGCCGAGACCGGCGAAGCGACGGACGCTCCGCTCATCGAACATGCCACGCTCACGCTCGCGGAAAAAGCGGGCATGCGCGTCGCGAGAACACGCGCGTTGCCGTTGAGCCGTGGACATGCCGTGGCGGTGTTGCGCTTCGACCGCGCGGTCATTGGCGGCAAGGTTCGCCGGATCCACGCGCAGTCCGCCAACGTAGCGCTTCGCGCGGAAGGGAGCGAGCCAGGGTATCCCGAGTTGGCTCAGCTGCTGCGCCGCCGCGCCCGGGTCGAAACCGGGGGCGCGAAAGCGTTCATGCGCGAGCTGTTCCGGCGCATGGTCTTCAACATCTGGATGGACAACACCGACGATCACGAAAAGAATCACGTGCTGTTGATGGACGACGCGCAATACCTGTCGTTGGCGCCTGCGTTCGATGTTCTCCCGACGGGCCAGGGCCTGGGGTACCAGCAGATGCGCGTGGGTGAGCGCGCCGGTGACTCGACGATCGAAAACGCGCTCTCCGAAGTTGCGCAGTTCGGCATGACCCGGGATCAGGCGATCGCCGAAGTCCAAGCAGTCGCCAGGGTGTGCGCGACGTGGAAGACCCATTTCGTCGCGAAGGGAGTCGAGAAGCGCGACATCGAATCGTTGGAACGGTTCATCGATCGGGGCATCCTCGCCGCGCAGCGCGATGCGTATCTCTAGGGAAAGTCTGAACACGTCCGTCGAATGGCGGTCCGATCGGCATACGGAAACAAGGCGAGGCGAACGATGAGTCAGATGAGTATTGGGGACGCGGAGTACGCGGGCAAGCGAAGGCAGACGCGGCGCGAGTTGTCCCTCGCCGAGATGGAGCAAGTGGTACCGTGGAAGTCGCTGATGAATCTCTTCGGCACATGGGCATGGATGTCGATTCGGGCCTCGTCCACACGGTGACGACGACCGCGGCGAACGAAGCGGATGTCGAGCAGGTCGCGGAGTTGCTGCACGGCAGGGAAGAGGTCGCTGCCTACCGTGGGAACGTCGACGGTCGGAACCCGGTGCGGGCATGCGAGGAACTGCGCGCGGCGGCCTTATCGCGCGCGCCGAGAACCTGACCGGCGCGCGCCGTTCCCGACGCGAAGCCGCCGGGGATGAATGCGGCGATGCGGCGCGTCGCTGCGCCGCCTTCGCCGCCTCGAACGCTACTTCTTCATCGGCTCGACCGCGATCGCCATCGCCTCGGTGTAGGTCGCCTCGACGCGATCGCCCTTCGCGACGCGCTTGAACTGCGCGGGATCGGCGATCTTCATCTCGACGGTGCGTTGCGGCCCGCGCAGCGTCACTACCTGCTTCGCGGCATCGACCGCGACCACTTCCGCCATGACCGTCACCTGGCGTCCGGCCATCGCCCCCGGCGCCTGGCCCGCCTTCGCGGCGGCGGCGCCCGCGGTATCGGTGCGCGACACGATGGCCGTGCTGCCCTTCTTGAGCTCGAGCGTCAGCGCCTCGACGTAGCGCGCCTTCACCTGGTCGCCGACCTTCATCTGCGCGAAGTTCTGACGTCCGGACCGGCGGTCAGCGTCATCTCGTTGCCTTGCGGACCCTTGAGCGTGACCGCGCGCGTCGCCGCGTCGATGGCGGTAATCGTCGCGACGATCTCGACGGTCTGCGCGGCAGCGGCGACGCCGGGGCCCTTGGCGACGAGAGCGCCGCCGGTTTGGGCGGTTGCGGGGGACGCCGCGACGAGCAGCGAGAAGGCGAGGACGGAAAGGGTGGGACGCATGAGAAAAGACTCCTTGATAGGGGATGCCGCGGGGCGAGGCGGATCGCCGTCGCCCCGCGACCGGGGCCGAACGGTATCACTCCGGCCCGATCCCCGCATCCTTCATGATCTTGTGCCACTTCACGCCCTCGCGCGCGACCATCGCGCTGAACTCCGGCGCCGGGCTCCAGCGCGCCTCGACGCCGTTGGCGACCATCTGCTGCTGGACCTCGGGCTTCTGCATCACCTTGGCGATCTCGGTCTGGAGTCGCGCGATCACCGCCGGCGGCGTGCCGTTCGGCACGAAGATGCCGAGCCAGCCGGTCGCGTCGAAGCCGGGGAACCCCGACTCGGCCACCGTCGGCACGTCGGGAAGCGCCGCACTGCGGGTGGGCGAGGTCACGGCGAGGCCACGGACCTTGCCACCCTTGATTTGCGGAATGCCGGAGGCGACTGAAAGGGCCGCGAGTTGCACGTGGCCGCCGAGCAAGTCGGTAATGGCCGGTGACGCGCCCTTGTAGGGCACCTCGATCCACGTGAAGTTGCCGCCCTGCATCAAGAGGTCCACGGCGAGCTGCGGGAACGTGCCGTGGCCCGCGGTGCCGTAGTTGACCGCCTTCGGGTTCGCTTTCGCGGCCGCGATCGCGTCGCCGAGCGTCTTGAAGGGCGAGTCGGCGCGCGTCATGACCAGCGACGGCGAGCTCGCGATCTGAATCACCGGCGTCAGGTCCTTCAACGGATCGAGCGGCGGCGATTTCATCGTCGGTGCGGCGATGATCACGTTATCCGCCTGGCCCATCACGATGTCGTAGCCTTCGGGCGACGCCCGGGCCGCCTCGTTGAGGCCGATCATCCCGGACGCGCCGGCCTTGTTCTCGACGACGACCGTCCAGCCGGTCGACTTGGCGAGCTCGGCCGCGACCAGGCGCGACGAGATGTCGGTGCCGCCGCCCGGCGGGAACGGCACGATCATGCGGATGGGCTTGCTCGGGTAGCTTTGCGCGTGCACCGGCGCGACGGCGCCGACGAGCGCGAGCAGGACGATAAGCAGGCGAACCATGGTCATTCCTCCTTCGTTGTTCTTGATGAGTCTCGATGTCAGCCGACGGCGCGACGCGCGTCGTCGGTCGTGTACTTGCGCAGGCGCGGGCCCGCCTTCATGACCTGCCCGGGCAGCGGTCGGCCGATCAACGTCTCGACCTGGCGCGCCACCGCGATCAGCTTGTCGAGGTCGACGCCCGTGTCGTAGCCGGATTCCTCGAGCAGGTAGACGAGGTCCTCGGTGCAGATGTTACCCGTCGCGCCGGGGGCGAACGGGCAGCCGCCGAGCCCCGCGATCGACGACTCGTACTCGCGGATGCCGAGTTCGAGGCCGGCCATCACGTTGGCGAGGCCGACGCCGCGCGTGTTGTGGAAGTGCAGCGCGACCTTCATCGCCGGGTAGCGTTCGCGGATCGGCCGCACCAGGCGCGTGACGGTGGGGGGCGTGGCCATGCCGGTCGTGTCGCCGAGCGTCAGGCGCTCGATGCCGAGCTGCGCGTACGCGTCGACGATGCGCAACACCGCGTCGATCGGCACGTCGCCCTCGAACGGGCAGCCGAACGCGCATGCGACGGCGCCGCGCAGCGGCGTGCGACCGGCGATGAATCCTGCGATCTCCGCGACGTTCGCGAGCGAACCTTCGATCGAGGCGTTCAGGTTCGCCTGGTTGTGCGTCTCGCTCGCCGAGACGAAGCAGACGATCTCGTCGACGCCGGC
>JBDTNO010000215.1:0-5650 GCA_039933715.1 Betaproteobacteria bacterium | reverse complement strand
ATCGGCTTCCTGCCCGACGGCAGCCGCGCGTACGTCGCCGCCGAGAACGCCGACACCGTCAACGTGTTCGACGTCGCGAAGCACGAGGTGGTCGCGCGCATCAAGGCCGGCGCGCGCTCGAACGGCGTCACCGTCCATCCGGGCGGCAAACGGGTGTTCGTGACCTCGGGCGGTGAAGGAACCGTGCAGGTGATCGACACCGCGACCAACGCGATCGTCGCGAAGATCCCGGTCGGACGCCGGCCGTGGAACATGGCGCTGACGCCCGACGGCACGAAGCTGTACGTGGCGTGCGGCCGCTCCAACGCGGTGGCGGTGGTCGACACGCGCACGCTCGCGAAGATCGCCGAGATTCCGGTCGGCACGCTGCCCTGGGGCGTCGTGATCCGGTGACCGGACGCCGCGCCGCCCGGGGCGCGAGCGCGACACTCGCCGCGACACTCGCCGCGACCTTCGCCGCGATGGCCGTGGCGCAGGGGCCTTCCGAGGTGACGTTGCCGCGCGTGGAGGTCCTCGCGCCCGCACCGTTGCCCGGCCTCGGTATCCCGCTCCTCGAGTTCCCCGGCAACGCGCAGACGTTCGGGCGCCGCGACCTCGATCGCCAGCGCGAGGACGACGTCGCGCGATTCCTGTGGCGCAACGCGACCGGCGCGGCGCTCGAGAACGCGCAGGGCAATCCGTTCCAGCAGGACCTCCTGTTCCGCGGCTTCCTCTCCTCGCCGGTACTCGGATCTCCGCAGGGCATTTCCGTGTTCCAGGACGGCGTCCGCGTCAACGAGCCGTTCGGCGACGTCGTCAACTGGGATTTCGTGCCGATGATCGCGATCGCCGGCATGCAGATCCTGCCCGGATCGAATCCGGTCTTCGGCCTCAATTCGCTCGGCGGGGCGATCACGTTGCAGACCAAGCGCGGCGATCGGTATCCCGGCACGGCGATCGAGCTCACGGTCGGTTCGTTCGGGCGTCGCCAGCTGTCCGTCGAAGCGGGGGGTTCGTCCGGGGCGCTCGACGCCTACTTCGCGGCGAACCTCACGAGCGACGACGGCTGGGCCGACCACAATCCGAGCCGCGTCCGCCAGTTCTTCGGCCAACTGGGATGGCGCGGCGAGTCGACCGACCTCGCCGTCTCGTTCACGGGCGCCGACAACCGGCTCGAAGGCAGCCAGACGATCCCGGTCGACTGGCTCGATCGGCCGAAGGGCGCCTACACCTGGCCCGACGAGAACCGCAACGCGCTCGCATTCGTGAACGCGACGCTCGTCCATCGCTTCGATGTCAGGACGGCGTTCAGCGCCAGTCTCTACGGACGGCGCGCGACGATGCGCAACACGAGCAGCAACGTCAACGACGATTTCGAGGACGGGGACGATCCGCAGGCGTTCATCGACCGCTCGGCGGTTGGGCAGCACGGGTTCGGCGGCGCGATCCAGCTCGCGCTCGAGCGCCATGTCGCGGGCATGTTGCATCGCGTCGCGCTCGGCGCGTCGCTCGATGCCGGGCGCGTCGACTTCACGCAGGACGCGCAGCCGGCGACGTTCACGCCCGAGCGCGGTGCCGAACCGCTCGGCGAGTTCGAGCCGGAAACGGACGCACGGACACGCCACCGCTACGTCGGCGTCTACTTGACCGACACGATCGAACTCGCGACCGCCTGGGCGCTGACGGTCGCCGGTCGCTACAACCACGCGCGCGTCGCGATCGCCGACCGTTCGGGGACCGACCCGGCGCTCGACGGGACGCACCGGTTTGCCCGCTTCAATCCGGCTCTGGGCGTGACCTGGAATCCTTCGCCCGCGCTGTCGGCCTGGGCCGGCTACAACGAGGGCATGCGGGCACCGACCGCGATCGAGCTCACTTGCGCCGACCCCGACGCTCCGTGCAAGCTGCCGAACAACTTCCTCGCCGATCCGCCGTTGTCGAAGGTCGTGTCGCGCTCCCTCGAGGCGGGCGCGCGCGGGCGCGTCGGCGCCGCGTCGTCATGGAGCGCGGCGGTGTTCGCAACCGAGCTCGACGACGACATCCATTTCGTCGCGTCGACGGGCGCCGCGATCAACGCCGGCTATTTCCGCAATGTCGGGACGACGCGGCGCGTCGGGCTCGAGCTCGCGGGCTCGACGGCGTTCGGCGCCATGTCGCTCGCCGCGCGCTACGGCTACGTGCAGGCGACCTACCGGACCGCGTTCACGAGCAGCAGCCCGGCCAACACGAGCGCGGACGCGGACGGCCGGATCCAGGTGCTCCCCGGCGACCGCATTCCGGGCGTCCCGACGTCGGTCGCCAAGCTGATCGCCGAGTACGCGATCGGCGAGCGCAGCTCGGTGTCGTTGTCCGTGGTCGGCGTGTCGTCGCGCTACGCGCGCGGCGACGAAAACAACCAGGACGCGCGCGGGAGGATTCCCGGCTACGCCGTCGCGGCGTTCGACATGAGCGTCGGGCTCGCGCCTCGGCTGACGCTGCTGGGTCACGTCGCCAACCTCTTCAACCGGCGCTACGCGACCGTCGGCGTACTCGGCGGCAACTTCTTCACCGGGCCTGATCGCACGTTCGGGCCTTCGCAGGGCTACGCGCCTGTCGCCGCGCAGTTCCGCGGGCCCGCCGCGCCGATCGGCGGCTGGATCGGCCTTCGGTACGCGTTCCCCTGAGCGGCGCCGCGTAGAATGGAAGGGACGACATCGCGTCGTCCTTTTCGCGATGCACCGCCGCGCCCTCCTCCAGTTGCTTGCCGCCGCCGGCCTCGGATCCTTCGCGCGGACCGGCGCCGGCGACCACGCCTCGACGCTTCCCGCCGGATGCGGCATCCCCGGCGCGACGCTGTCGCCGCCGGGCGGCGCCGGGTGGCTCGCCCGCTGGCCGGTCGGCGATCGCGCCGTCCTGCTCGACGCACGGCCGCGCACGCCGACGCCCGGAGCACCCTGGACGCGCGCGTTCCAGGCCGCCGACGGCGCGCGGCGCTTCGCCAATCCGACGCTCGTCGTCGAGCGCGGCCAGCGCATCGACCTCACGCTTTCGAACGCGATGGCCGACCCGACGATCGTGCACTGGCACGGCATCGCGAACGACACGCGCAACGACGGCGCGATGGGACCGCTCGTCGCGCCCGGCGCGTCGGTCCGCTACGCGTACCCGGTGCGCGAGCGCGCCGGGCTCTACTGGTACCACCCGCATCCGCACGGCGCGACCGCTCGCCAGACGTACGAGGGCCTGTTCGGGCTGATCGAGGTGAACGACGACGAAGACCGCGCGCTACGCAAGGCGCTCGACGTCGTTCCCGGCGAGACGGAGGTCCTGCTGGTGCTGCAGGACCGTCGTGCCGGCGACGGTTACGCGGCGAGCGACGCCGATCGCCTGCATGGCCTGTTCGGCCCGTGCGTCACGGTGAACGGCGCCGAGCGGCCGCAACTGCCGGTCGCGACGCGCGGCTATCGGCTGCGCATCCTCAACGCGTCGAACGCGCGCACGTTCCGTCTCGCGTTCGCCGCCGCCGACGGATCGCGTGTCGCGTTCACGCTGCTCGGCACCGACGGGGGCTTGCTGGCGCGTCCGGCTGCCGTGCGCGAGGCGTTCGTGTCCCCGGCCGAGCGCATCGACGTCCATGTCGATTTCGCCGGCCGCGCCATCGGGGACGCCGTCGTCCTCGAGACGCTCGCGTTCGATCCGATGCACGTCGAGGTCGATGCCGCGCCGCCGCCCGCCACCGGCGCGGCGACCGATCCGCGCGCGGGCCACGCGACGCCGACCGCTCCGACCGCGCATGCGGGACACGGGATGCCGATCGCGCCCGCGGCCGATTCGCGCGCGAGCCACGCGGCGCACGGCGCGCTCGCCGAGGGCGCCCGTGCGCCGGTGATGACGTTCGCGATCCGATCGCGCGCCAACTCCTCCGGCCGCGTGCCGGAACGGTTGTCGTCGCTCGCCACGCCGAACCCCGACGGTGCGACCGAGCGCCCGTTGCGCCTCGGCTTCGCGAAAGGCCGCTGGCGCATCAACGACCGCGTGTTCGAGATGGACCGCTTCCCGATCGAGGTCGCGCGCGGCGCGCACGAGCTGTGGCTCTTCCGCAACTACCACACGAGCATGCCGCACGCGATGCACGTGCACGGCTTCCCGTTCCGCGTCGTCGCGCGCGAAACCTCGCCCGACCCGATCGCCGCGCTCGCCATCGACGACCGCGGGCGGTTGCCGACCGACCTCGGCGTCAAGGACACGGTCCTGGTCTGGCCCGGGGAGACCGTGCGCGCGCTCATCGACTTCTCCCACCCGTGGCCGGGCCCGCAGACCTACCTCGTCCACTGCCACAACCTCGAGCACGAGGACGACGGCATGATGCTCGGCATGCGCGTCGCGTGAGCGGCCGCACGATCCTGCTCGCCGGCGGCGGTCACACGCACGTCGAGGTGCTGCGGCGGTTCGGCGCGCGTCCCGAGCCCGGCGTCGAGCTCGTGCTCATCTCGCCCGACCGGGAGACTCCCTACTCGGGCATGCTGCCCGGCCTCATCGCCGGTCACTACACGCGCGAGGAAGCGCACATCGACCTCGTCCCGCTCGCGCGCCGCGCGAACGCCCGTTTCTTGCGCGAGCGTGTCGTCGGTCTCGACGTGGACGCACGCACCGCGCTGACCGAAAGCGGCGCGCGCATCGCGTTCGACCTCGCGTCGCTCGACGTCGGCTCGCTGCCCGATCTTCGGATGCCCGGTGCGCAGGAGCACGCGATCGGCGTGAAGCCGGTCGACGCGTTCCTCGCGCGCTGGACGACATTGCGCGCGCAGGCGATCGCCGGGCGCATCGCGCGGATCGCCGTCGTCGGCGGTGGCGCCGGCGGCGTCGAGGTGCTGCTCGCGATGCGCCACCGGCTGCAGGACGACGCGCTGACGACGCTTCCGCGCTTCGCGCTCGTCACCGACCGCTCGAATCTTCCACCCGCCGCGCAACGCTCGCTTGCCGCCAAGCTCGACGAGGCGGACGTCGAGCCGCATGTCGGGCGCCCGGCGGAGCGGTTCGACGCGCAGGGCGTGATCCTCGCGGGTGGCGAGCGGGTCGATGCCGATGCCGTCGTCTGCGCGACACCCGCGACCCCTGCGCCGTGGCTCGCCGCGACCGCGCTCGCGCACGACTCGCGTGGATTCGTGCGCGTCGACGAGCACCTGCGCTCGCCGTCGCACCCGCATGTGTTCGCGGCCGGCGATTGCGCGACGCAGGACGGACCGCCGCATCCGCGCTCCGGCGTCTACGCGGTTCGGCAGGGGCCCACGCTCGCGGAAAACCTGCGCGCCGCCGCGACCGGTCGTCCGCTGCAATCCTACCGGCCGCAGCAGCGCGCACTCGCGCTGATCTCGACCGGCGGCAGGCATGCGGTCGCCGTGTGGGGGCCTTGGTCGATCGCGGGAGCCTGGGTCTGGCGCTGGAAGGACCGCATCGACCGCCGCTTCATCGCTCGCTACCGCGTCGACGCCTGAAACGCGCGCGCGGCGCGCCAGGGCCTGTTAGCGCACCCGAGACCCTCGCGTGACTTTGGGAAACGGCCGCCATCGAGGCGCACACCGCAAGCAAAAGTGCCTCTATGGCGAGGATGTGCAACGACGAGGGCGGGCGTTTCCCAAAGATCACCCGGAGGGCCCATGCCGCGCTGGCCGCAGGGCGTTGTTGCTCGCTT
>JBDTNO010000214.1:0-5688 GCA_039933715.1 Betaproteobacteria bacterium | reverse complement strand
CTCGTCGAGGTCGGACGGCGCGGCGAACGCGCGCACCGGCTCGCCCTTGCCCTCGCTCGTCCACAACTCCTTGCCGAGGCGCGTGCGATTGTGGCGGATCAGCGCGTTGGCGGCGTCGAGGATATGGCCGTGCGACCGGTAGTTCCGCTCGAGCTTGATGAGCCGCACCGGCTTGTCGCCAACGCCGAAATCGCGCTCGAAATGCTGCATGTTCGCGGCGTTGGCGCCGCGGAACGCGTAGATCGACTGGTCGTCGTCGCCGACCGCGAACACGGCCGCATCGGGGCCGGCCAGCAGGCGCAGCCAGCGGACCTGCAACAGGTTGGTGTCCTGGAACTCGTCGACGAGCAGGTGCGAGAACCGGCGCTGGTAATGCCGGCGGATCGCCTCGTGGTTCGCGAGCAGCTCGTAGCTCCGGAGCAGGAGCTCGGCGAAATCGACGACGCCCTCGCGCTGGCACATCGCCTCGTAGAGCGCGTAATGCTCGACCTGGCGGCGCGCGAACTCGTCGCCCGCCTCGACCGCCGGCGGGCGCTGCCCTGCCTCCTTCGCCGCCGAAATGAACCACGCGAGCTGCTTCGGCGGGAAGCGATCGTCGTCGAGCCCGTGCGCCTTGAACATGCGCTTGATCAGCGCGAGCTGGTCCTGCGTGTCCATGATCTGGAAGAGCTGCGGCAGGTTCGCGTCGCGGTGGTGCGCGCGGAGCATGCGGTTGCAAAGCCCGTGGAACGTGCCGATCCACATGCCGCGCACGCTCATCGGCGTCAGCGCCGACAGGCGCAGCAGCATCTCGCGCGCCGCCTTGTTCGTGAACGTGACGGCGAGCACCGACAGCGGCGAGGCCTGGCCGGTCGCGAGCAGCCACGCGATGCGCGTCGTGAGGACGCGCGTCTTGCCGCTCCCGGCGCCGGCGAGCACCAGCGCCGAGCCGTGGGGCAGCGTCACCGCCTCGAGCTGCTCAGGATTGAGATGGGAGAGAAGCGGCGTGGCCATCGTGCGGCGGGGAGCGACTCGCGGGCCTCGGCCCCGCGCCGGGAGTCCCGCCGCGCGGCGGGGTGGCAGCGTCGTCCGTCAAGTATAAGGCGGCGCTCGACGAGCCGTGCCTCGCCGCCTCGCTCGCGCGAAGGTTCCGGCGGCGTCCGACGCTATAATCCGCCGTCCTCGCCGACCCCGATGGCACGCGATCCCGCCGCTCCGTTCGACGTCCGCTCCGCGGCGATGCGCGGCTTCGTCCAGTGGATCCGCGCGGCGGCGCCCTACGTCCACGCGTTCCGCGACAAGACGTTCGTGATCGCTTTCGGCGGCGAGGTCGTCGCCGACGAGGCGTTCCTCGGCATCATCCACGACCTCAACCTGCTGCACAGCCTCGGCATCCGGCTCGTCGTCGTGCACGGCATGCGGCCGCAGATCGAGGCGATCCTCGCGCAGCAGAACCTGCCGTCGCGCTACCATCACGGTCTTCGCGTCACCGACGCGGAGACGATGGATTGCGTGCTCGAAGCGGCCGGCCAGGCGCGCAGCCGCATCGAGGCGATGCTCTCGCTCGGCGTGGCGAACTCGCCGATGGCGGGCGCCTACAACCGCGTCTCGAGCGGCAACTACATCACCGCGAAGCCGATGGGCGTCGTCGACGGCATCGACATGATGCTGACCGGCGAGGTCCGCCGCGTCGACACGCAGGCGATCCAGCAGCGCCTCGACGACGGCGACATCGTGCTGATCTCGCCGCTCGGCTATTCGCCGACCGGCGAATTGTTCAACCTCGCGCTCGAGGAAGTCGCGATGCAGGTCGCCGTGCGGCTGACCGCGCACAAGCTCGTCTTCCTGATGGACGCCGACGGCGTGCGCAACGGCCGCAAGCGCCTGTTGACCGACCTGTCGACGCGAGACGCCGAGGCGCTGCTCGCGCATCCGGCGAAGCTTCCCCAGGACGTGCGCCACTACCTGCCTTGCGCGGTGCGCGCCTGCGACAACGGCGTGACGCGCGCGCACCTCCTGTCGCGCCACATGGACGGCGCGCTGCTGCTCGAGTTCTTCACGCGCGACGGCGTGGGCACGATGGTGTCGTCGGCGCCACTCGCGCACATGCGCAGCGCCACGATCGACGACGTGCTGGGCATCCTGGCGATCATCGGCCCGCTCGAGGAGCAGGGAGTGCTCGTGCGTCGCTCGCGCGAGCGGCTCGAGACCGAGATCGAGCGCTTCGTCGTCGCCGAATACGACAACCAGATCATCGGCTGCGCCGCGCTGTATGCGTTCCCCGAGGAGCACGTCGGTGAGATTGCCGCGCTGGCCGTGCATCCGGACTTCCGCCGGGAAGGCTATGGCGAGGCGCTGATGCAGGAGATCGAGACGCGCGCGCGGAAGCTCAAGCTCACCGCGCTGTTCGTTCTCACCACGCGCACCGCCGGCTGGTTCCTCGAGCGCGGGTTCCGCCCCTCGGCCATCGCCGACCTGCCGAAGCAGAAACAGGCGCTGTACAACTTCCAGCGGAAGTCGCAGGTGTACCGGAAGACGCTGTAAGGCGGTGTTCGGCCGTGGGCGGTCGGCCAACGCGGTCGAGCTCGTGGTCGAGGGGTAGAATTCCCACCACTCGTTCACGGGACTGAGTGCATCGCCCGCTGCACCGACCGCCGACCGCCGCCTTTCGAGGTTCTCCCATGGCACGCACAGTGAATTGCATCAAGCTCGGCCGCGAAGCCGAGGGGCTCGACTACGCACCGTACCCGGGCGAGCTCGGCAAGCGCCTCTACGAGAACGTCTCGAAGGAGGCGTGGCAGGGGTGGATCAAGCACCAGACGATGCTCGTCAACGAGAATCGCCTGTCGCTCGCCGATCCGCGCGCGCGGAAGTGGCTGGCCGAGCAGATGGAGAAGCACTTCTTCGGCGGCGGCGCCGAGATGCCGCAGGGATACGTGCCTCCGCCGACATGAGCGCGGCGTCGCACGGGACGGTGGGCTCCGTGCCCGCGGCCGCCACGGACGCGAAACGCGATCCGGGGCCGGCGATCTCCCGTTGGCCGGTCCCCGCGCTCGAGAATCTCGCCGACGACCTTCGCGCGCGCATCCTCGCCGTGCAGGAGAAGGCCGGCTTCGTGCCGAACGTCTTCCTGACGCTCGCGCACCGGCCCGACGAATTCCGCGCGTTCTTCGCCTATCACGACGCGCTGATGGAGAAGGACGGCGGCCTCACGAAGGCCGAGCGCGAGATGATCGTCGTGGCGACGTCGGGCGCGAACGACTGCCTCTACTGCGTCGTCGCGCACGGCGCGATCCTGCGCATCTACGCGCGCAACCCCCGCGTCGCCGACCAGGTGGCCGTCAACTACCGCAAGGCCGAGATCACGCCGCGGCAGAAGGCGATGCTCGCGTTCGCGCTCAAGGTCGCGACCGACAGCGCCGCGCTCGTCGACGCAGACTACGATGGCATGCGCAGCCACGGCTTCAACGACGAGGACCTCTGGGACATCGGCGCGATCGCCGCGTTCTTCGCGCTGTCGAACCGGATGGCGAACCTGATCTCGATGCGGCCGAACGACGAGTTCTATCTGCTGGGGCGGGTGCCGAGGGAGAAGAAGTAGACGAAAGGCGGCGGTCGGCGGTCGGCGGTCGGCGGTACGCGATAAGGGCGCGAAGCGTGCGCTACCTGCGCCGCGGTCGATGCGCTTGCATGCAGTGCTTCCGACTGCCGACCGCCGCAGTGCTTCCGGCCGCCGACCGCCTTGCCTCACGCGCCCTTGCACCTCGCCACCACGAACTCCACCAGCATCCGCGTCGATGCCTCGATGTCGAGATGCTCGGTGTCGATGACGAGGTCGGCCGACTCGGGCGGCTCGTAGGGACTGTCGATCCCGGTGAAGCCCTTGAGCGTGCCGGCGCGCGCCTTGCGGTAGAGGCCCTTCGGATCGCGGCGCTCGCATTCCTCGAGCGGAGAGCGCACCCAGACCTCGATGAACGGGCGCGGCCCGGCGGCGGCGCGTGCGCGGGCGCGCTCGTCGCGGTATGGCGAGATGAACGCGGTGACGCAGACCAGGCCCGCATCTGCGAACAGCACCGCCACCTGCCCGACGCGACGCAGATTTTCCTGGCGGTCGGTCGGCGAGAAGCCCAGGTCCGCGTTGAGCCCGGTGCGCACGTTGTCGCCGTCGAGCGTGTAGACGTTCCAACCGAGGTCGAACAGCCGCCGCTCGAGGGCGAGCGCGAGCGTCGACTTGCCCGCGCCCGACAGCCCGGTGAGCCACACCACGGCGCCGCGGTGTCCCGCGCGCGTGTCGCGCTCGACCGTCGCGACCTGGTGGCGCTCCGGAACGATGTCGCCGGCCGCGGGCAACACGCGCCGCTGGTCCGGGTAGCCCGACGCGTCGATGACGCCCGCGCCGACGATCGCGCCTTCGTCGACGAACACGAAACGCCCGGTGACGGGAAGCACGGTCGCGTCGTCGACGGCGACCGCGGTGTCGCAGCGCAACGTCACGCGCGCGACGCCGCCCTCGCCCACGGACGGCGCGCTCTTGCGGTCGAACGTCTCGTCGTCCAGCACATGGTGGACGGCGGAGATCCGCGCGCCGACCTCGCGCGTGCCGACGCGCAGCACCAGTCGTCGCCCGGCCGCGAGCTCGCCGGATCCCAACCAGAACACGTCGGCGTCGAACACCGACGTGAGCTTGGGCGGAGCGTCGGGCGAGCACAGGAGGTCACCGCGCTCGACCACCATCTGGTCGGCGAGCACGACACTCGCGCTGTCGCCGGTCGCGACCCCCGCGGGCGGCGTCGGCCAGCCGGCGAGCTCGGCGACGCGCGCCGAGCGATTCGACGGAAGGATCAGCACCTCGTCGCCCGGAGCGAGCGCACCGGATGCGATGCGGCCCGCGACGACGCGGCGATCGCCGATCCGGTAGACGTCCTGCACCGGAAGGCGCAACGGGCCGCCGGTCGGCGCCTCGGGAACCGGCAGCGCCTCCAGCGCCTCGACGAGCGTGGGGCCGCGCCACCACGACGCTTTCGCGCGCGCGCGGAGGTTCGTGCCCTCGCGCGCCGACACCGGCACGATCGCGTGCGCATGCAATCCGAGCCGCGCGATCGCCTCGGCCATCGCGTCGCGCACGACGGCGAAGCGCTCCTCGCGCCAATCCGCGAGGTCCATCTTGTTGATGGCGACCACGACGTCGCGCACGCCGAGGAGGCGCAGGAACGCGAGATGACGGCGCGTCTGCTGCTCGGCGCCGGTCTGCGCGTCGACGACCAGGAGCGCGGCCGTCGTGTCCGCGGCGCCGGTCACGAGATTGCGCAAGAGCTCGCGATGCCCCGGCGCGTCGATGATCAAAAGCTCGCGGCGCGGCGTGCGCACGTGCACGCGGGTCGTGTCGAGCGTAATCGCCTGGTCGCGCTCGATCTGGAACGCGTCGAGCACGAACGACCACTCGAGTGGAACGCCGCGCTTGTCGCTCGCGGCCTTCAGCGACTCGACCTTGCCGTCGGGCAGGAGGTCGAGCTCGTGCAGCAGCCGCCCCAGCAACGTCGACTTGCCGTGGTCCACGTGCCCCGCGATGCACACCGCGACCGGAGCTGCAACGCTCGCGTTCACACGCTCCCCCAACGAGGCGAGCTGTGCCGCGCGCGCGAAGCCGCCTCGAGCGCGCGGCCTGCTCCTCGCGCCCCTTGGAGAGGGAAGCGCGCCTGCGCGCTTCGG
>JBDTNO010000213.1:0-5713 GCA_039933715.1 Betaproteobacteria bacterium | reverse complement strand
GTGCCGCGCTTGCGGCGGCGGCGCTTCTCGGCCGCGCAGGTCTGGTCGTAGATCAGGATCGTCGTGCCCTCGACCTTGCGCAGGTCGCGCTGCACGCGGTCGAGCTCGTCGCGATGGTGGACGGCGATCCCGTCGGCGTAATAGCCGGCCGGGTACTTCTCCGGCTCGTCGGTCACGACGACGATGCGCGTGACGCCTTCGGCCGCCACCTGCCGCGCGACGTCTCGCGGTGTCAGCGGACCGTCGACCGGCTGGCCGCCGGTCATCGCGACCGCGTCGTTGTAGAGGATCTTGTAGGTGATGTTGACATTCGCGGCGACCGCCGCGCGGATCGCGAGCAGCCCGCTGTGGTAGTAGGTGCCGTCGCCGAGGTTCGCGAAAATGTGCTTCTCGGTCGTGAACGGTGCCTGGCCGATCCACGGCACGCCTTCGCCGCCCATGTGCGTGAACTCGGATGTCGAGCGATCCATCCAGATCGCCATCACGTGGCAGCCGATGCCCGCGGTCGCGCGGCTGCCTTCCGGCACGCGCGTCGACGTGTTGTGCGGGCAGCCCGAGCAGAAGTAGGGCGTGCGCGCGATGCTGATGCGCGGCTTCGCGAGCGCCGCCTCCTTGGCGTCGATGAACTCGACGCGTTTCCGGATGCGCTCGCGGTCGCCCTCGTTCGGATGGAGGCCGAGGAGCTCGATGCGCCTGGCGATCACGCGCGCGATCATCGCGGGCGTGAGCTCGCCGGCGGCGGGCAGCAGCCAATCGCCGTGCGGGCGCACCCATTCGCCCTTCTCGTCGAACTTGCCGACGACGCGCGGGCGCACGTCGTCGCGCCAGTTGTAGAGCTGCTCCTTCAACTGGTACTCGACGACCTGGCGCTTCTCCTCGACGACGAGGATCTCCTCGAGCCCTTCGGCGAACTCGCGCACGCCCTCGGGCTCGAGCGGCCAGGGCATCGCGATCTTGAACACGCGGATGCCGAGCTCGGCCGTGTCGCGCTCGTCGAGGCCGAGGTCGTCGAGCGCCTGGCGCACGTCGAGGTAGCTCTTGCCCGACGTCGCGATGCCGAGCTTCGGACGCGGGCTGTCGAGGACGATCCGGTTGAGCTTGTTGACGCGCGCGTAATGCAGCGCCATGTAGATCTTGTAGTCCTGCATGCGCGCCTCGGTCGCGAGGAACGCGTCCGGCCAGCGGATCGACACGCCGTCCGGCGGCACCGGGAAGTCGTCGGGAACGATGATCTTCACGCGGTCCGGATCGATCGACACCGAGGCCGAGCTCTCGACCGTGTCGGCGACGCACTTGAACCCGACCCACAGCCCCGAGTAGCGGCTCATCGCCCAGCCGTGCAGGCCGAGGTCGAGGATCTCCTGCACGCTCGACGGGTAGAGCACCGGGATCATCGCCGCCGAGAACTGGTGGTCCGACTGGTGCGGCAGCGTCGAGGATTTCGCCGCGTGGTCGTCGCCCGCGAGCGCCAGCACGCCGCCGTGCTTGCTCGTTCCGGCGAAGTTCGCGTGCTTGAACACGTCGCCGCAGCGATCGACGCCCGGTCCCTTTCCGTACCACATCGCGTAGACGCCATCGACGGTCGCGCCCGGATGCAGGTTCACCTGCTGCGTGCCCCAGATCGATGTCGCCGCGAGGTCCTCGTTGAGGCCCGGCTGGAACGTCACCTGGGCGCGCGCGAGGAATTTCTTCGCCGCCCACAGCGCCTGGTCGAGCCCGCCGAGCGGGCTGCCGCGATACCCGGAGACGAAGCCGCCGGTGTTGAGGCCCGCGAGCTTGTCGCGCTGCTGTTGCAGGATCAACAGGCGCACGAGCGCCTGGATGCCGGTCAGATAGACACGGCCGCTGTCGAGCGCGTATTTGTCGTCGAGCGTGACGTTCGCGAGGGCGACGTTCGCGCCGCTGCCGAGGGGGGCCATCGAGGGACTCCGCAAAATCGTGTTTTGGGGACGCTCCGAAGCCTGAATATGGGGCTCCGTCGACGCATGCGCAACGCGGGCTCGTGGCCGGGGTGCGATTCGGCGCGAAGTTTACGCTGTCGGGGAGGGCACGGCAATTTTGCACGCGCGTGCAGCGCGTGCTCGACGCCCAACGCCATCGCCGCGCGACCGCGACGGCGATGGGGTCATCGACGAGCGTGAATCAGGCGCGGCGACGCATTCGCCAGGCGGCGAGCGCGATCAGCAATGCCAGGAGCGCAAGCCCGGTGCCGCTCGTCGCAGGGATGCCCACCGTGCCGACGGGGACCGCCGTGACGAACACCGGCGTGTCGTCGCCCACGCCGGCGAACGATTGGCGCACGACGCCACCGGACACCACGAACTCGAGGACGACGTCGATCGGCCCGTCCGGCACCAATGCGACGTACACGCCGCGCGCAGCGAGCGCGTTGAGCGGTATCGGGCCGCCGCCCCCGAACGCGGGATCGTTCGCCGGCCCGCCATCGGCCATGCTCGGGACGCCGGACGCGCCCGCTGCGGCGACGACGGCGCCCCCGATCGGCGACGTCGACGATTTCGGGAAAGTCTGCGAGACGAGGAGCTTCGGCGCGATCAACGGTTTGTTCGTCGGATTCAACACGAAGAGGTAGCTGTACCCGTTGAATGC
The DNA here is from genome assembly GCA_039933715.1 of Betaproteobacteria bacterium. GTDB lineage: Bacteria > Pseudomonadota > Gammaproteobacteria > Burkholderiales > Casimicrobiaceae > VBCG01. Next base: position 3,106 of record JBDTNO010000213.1, on the reverse strand, counting down.
GTGGTCGAGCGGTTTGGGCGCGATCGCGACCTTCAGGATCGCCGCATGCGCGCCGGGCGGTAGCTGGATGTTGGCGAAGTCGATGTCGGTCGTGAAGGGTGCGCGTCCGTACGCCTCGGGACCCAGCACGAGGTTCGGGATGAACGGCGCGAAGATCGATGGATCGTGCGGAAGCACGAATCGGAGCGGACCGGTCGTGTTGGTCACGGCGGCGCCGGTGACCGTGCCTGCGAAGCTCGCGCTGTTGTTGCTGCAGAAGATGAAGCGGCCGTCGCCTCCGGGAAGCGGGCCGACGATCGTTCCACCGGTCGCCGTCACGGCGGTTCCCGCTGTCGACGTGACGGCCGAGGCGCAAAGCTTGATCGTGCCGCCCGCGCCGTTGCCGCCGGTTTCTCCCCAGCCGCCGCCGCCGGAGGTCCCGCCGTCGCTCCCCAGCCCTCCCGCACCTCCCAGTCCGCCGGGACCGCCGGTGGCAAACGTGGTCGACGTCCCGGCGGCCCCTGAGCCCCCCGAGCTTCCGGCCGTCCCTGCACTCCCGGCCGTGCCCAGGGTGCCGAGCTGGCCGTAGTGACCGCCGAGCCCCGACGCCTGGAACGACCCTGCGGTCGCGAGTTCGCCCCACGCGATGAACTCGATGGCGCCACCGCCGTCGCCCCCCGCGTTCGCGACGCCGCCTACGCCACCAGGCGTTCCGTTTCCCCCCGCGCCACCTGCGCCGCCCGCGCCGCCCGTGCCACCGATGAGCGTGCCAGCCTGCGAATCTGCCGACCCGCCGCCGCCTCCGCCGCCGCCTCCACCTCCGCCGCCGATACCCCCTCCGGAGCCTGCACCTCCACCCCCACCTCCACCGCCGCCTCCGCCGCTCCCTCCGGAGACCTCAGTCCCCGACCCCGAATTCGTTCCCGAGACGCCGACCGTGCCGTTGGCCCCCGCAGCACCGTTCTTCCCAGGAAATCCCGGGGCGCCCGGTGTTCCTGGCGTCCCCGGTCCCCCGGTCGAATCGACCGTCGGGGCGCCCGCGCCCCCCGCGCCGCCCGCTCCCCCGGCACTGACGACGACCGGGAACGGAGCCGTACCGGCCGCTCCCCCGGGACCACCGGCGCCGCCGGCGCCCGAGTTCAAGCCCGCGCCACCGGCGCCGCCTGCGTTTCCCGCGGCCCCATCGCCGGCGCGAGGGACCACGCCGGCCGTGCCGCCCGTCGTTCCCGCCGATCCATTCCCACCGGCACCTGTGCCCGTGCCGAACGGTCCTCCTGGACCGCCACCACTGCCGGCACCTCCGGCGACGCCTGCGCCGCCAGTCCCACCGCTTCCCAGCGCACCTCCGGCCCCGCCTCCGGGACCCGGTCCCCACGGGGACAGAAAGATCGGTTGAACGTCGACCTGTGCACCGGACTCGATCGTGAGGTTGCCGCCCACCACGATCGAAATCGCGTGCGGCCCGGTGCCCTTGACGATATCGGACGACAGGATCGTGAGGTCGCCGAGGACGTTGAAGCGCGCGAGGCCGATCGGTCCGACGGCGGCCGTGAACGTGAACGGACGACCGTTGAATTGCGCGGGGTTTCCGTCGGAGTCGCCGGTGATCGTGCCGGCGACGGTGTCGATCGTGATCGTCGCGGCGCCCGCGAGGCCGTGGAACGCGCCGAGAAGCATCGCAGCGATGCGCGATGGGTACGAGGCGGGCGGGCGCTTCACGCAGGCTCCATTCGAAAACCCACGCGTGCCGTCACGTGTCGCGGCACTGTATGCGAAACGTGCCGTCCCGCCTATTCCGCTGATCGGGCGCACGTGGAGACTTCCCACGCGTCGTCCATCCAGTGACCGTCCCTGCGCGCAGGGATCGACGCATCGCGCGGCGGACCGGCTGAATTTCGCGCCCCCGCCCCGCGACCATCCATCGACGGTCGCGCGTGGAATTGCGGCCGATTCGAGCGCCGGCGCGGGATGCCGGCGTCTGCACACGCCCCGCACCGGCCGGGTTCCTCCAGGAACGGATGGCGACCCGCGAACAGGGTGGCGCTGCCGCCGGGGTACGGATCGCAACCTCGCCCGGGCGTGGCGCCCCGGTAGAATCGGCGCCTTCGAAACGGCTGCTCGGGGTCCGGCATGAACGAACGGTTGTTGCCCGGCGTCGTCGTCGACACCGGAACGAATCCCGACGCGTCGGTGATCTGGCTGCACGGCCTCGGCGACACCGGGCACGGATGGTCGCAGGCGGTGCCCGAGCTGGCGCTCCCGTCATCGTTGCGCGTGCGCTTCCTGTTCCCGCACGCGCCGTCGATCCCGGTGACGATCAACCAGGGCGCCGTCATGCCGGCGTGGTACGACCTGCGCGCGGCGGACGTCAACGCACGCGCGGATGTCGCCGGCGTGCGCGCGTCGCGCGATCGGATCGAGACGCTGATCGCCGCGGAGCGTGCGCGTGGCATCGCGGCGTCGCGCATCGCGCTCGTCGGGTTCTCGCAGGGCGGCGTGATCGCGCTCTACGCGGGGCTGCGCCACGCCGAACGGATCGCCGGCATCGCGGGATTGTCGACCTACCTCGTCGACCCGGACGCGTTCGCCGCCGAAGCGTCGTCGGCGAACCGTGACGTGCCGATCCTGATGGCGCACGGCACCGAGGACCCGGTGATCCGCTACGCATGGGCCGAGGCCTCCCGGCGCGCGCTCGAGGAGAACGGCTGGAAGGTCGAATGGCACGCGTACCGGATGGAGCACGGCGCCAACGCGGACGAGATGCGCAAGGTCGGGGCGTTTCTGGCGCGCGTGCTGGCGCCGGCGAAGCCGGGCTGAAGCCCGACCCGCGAGCATCCCCGCCCCGGGGACTATGAGTCCTCGCCCCCTGCGTCGTGCCTTGGCGCCGTCACCGGATCGCGTCGCGGCGCGATCCCGCGCTTCGCGAGCGCGTCGCGCAGCAGGAACTCGATCTCGGCGTTGACGCTGCGAAGCTCCGCCTGCGCGAGGCGCTCGACCTCAGCCCACAGCGCCGGATCGATGCGCAGCAGGAAGGCCTTGCGCCCGGACATCGCGGCGGCCGCCTTACGCGCGCCGCGTGCGGATCGTGTGCAGCACGCACGCGGCGACGACCGCGACCACGAACGTC
>JBDTNO010000212.1:0-5760 GCA_039933715.1 Betaproteobacteria bacterium | reverse complement strand
GTTCGTGCATGCGAGTCCGCGCGCGCCGTGAGGTTACGCAGAGCTTCCCTAGCGCCCCCGCGGCGGCATTGCCGCCCCGGCGACCGGTCCTTCGTCCTCGCGTCGAGCGGTTGGTCGCACCAACCGGGCGTTTCGTCGCGAGCGTCTTCACGCCGCCATCCGGCCCGACTACATTCCGTTCCGTCGACGCGCCACCAGCGAGAGCGTGGCGGACCGAAACCGGGAACCGGGTTCGCCGCATCCAACCGTCGACGCCAACGGGACGGGAACTTTCCCGGTCCGTCCGGCGAATACGCATCGATCCCGACGAACGCGACGAACGCGACGAACGCGAAGAACGAGCCATGCACGCCACGACCGCCAGGATCGCCCTCCAGCGTACGACGACCACCCGGGTCGCGGCGCTCGCCCTCGCGGCCGCGCTTTCCGCAGTCACGCTCGCCTTCGCGATGCCCGGCGGTGCTGCGTTCGTCTCCGGCAAGCTCCTGCCCGACGCCGGCAACGCGTTCGAGACGATCGCGTCGACCGAGGTCGCGATCCTTCCCGGACGCATCGACGTGGTCGGCGTGCGCACGCAGGCGGTCGCGGCGCCTTTGGACGCGGCGACGCGGGGCTGACGCCGAAGAGTTTTCGCTCCTCTCCCCCAGAGAAGCGCGCTGAGCCGGCGGCCTTCGGGCCGCCGGCCGCAGCGTCAGGTCGTCGGCCCGTTGGCGCCGCGCGGCAAGGTCCGCTCGATCGTGTCGCACAAATCGCGCGTCTGCCGCTCGTGCGAAAACCCGCGATGGCGCTCGGCGAACGATCGTGCCGCGCCGCGGAAATGGCCCTCGTCGAGCAGGCGCGCGAGCGCCTCGCCCGGCGCGCGTCCCTGGACGACCGCCACACCCGCCCCGAGCCGCTCGATCGCGCGTGCGTTCAACTCCTGCTCGGCTTGCGACGGCAGAAGTAGCAGGGGCACGCCGGCGAGCAACGACTGCGCGGTGGTCCCGCCTCCCGCATGGCACACGCACAGCGCGGCTTCGTCGAGCGCGGCTTCGAGGTTCACCGGGCCGGGACTGTAGGCGAGCAGCGCGTGCTCGACCGGCGGAGGCTTGCCGGAATCGATCCCCCGGAGGTAGCACAGCGTGCGGCATCCGCGGTCCACCAGCGCGCGAAGGACGGTCTCCGTGTCGCGATGCGTGCCCTTGAGGTAGGCGAACACGCGCGGCCCCTCGCCCAGCGGCCACCGCGGGGCGTCGCCGGCGGCGGGGTCGAAGTTCGGGCCGAACCATGTCTCCCCATCGGCGAGCGGGCCGCGCGCGTAGCAGTCGAGCTCGGGCCAGTCGCACAACAGTGCGCGATCGCCGCGAAAGAGCTCCGATCCCCGGGTCAGCGGCGCGACGCCCGTCGCGCGAAGCGCGTGGTTCGCCGAATGCACGAGGCGACTCTCCGCGGCTGCGAGCCGCCCCGGCTCGAGTTCGCCCGACCACCGGATCGACGGAAGCGGGCGGCCGGCGGGGGGCACCGCGAAGCCAAGCCCGATCGCCATCGCCGGGATGCCGAGCGCACGCGCCGCGAGCGTCGCGGTCGGCGCATAGTCGGCGACCACGAGCGCGGGCCCGAAGCGGGCGATGAGGGCGCGCCACCCCTCGAACAGCGCATCCAGAACGCCGCCTTCGAGGTACCCGTGCGCGAGCGCGATCTCCGCGAGGCTCGCCGCGCGCTTGGGCAGCCCGACCGTCTGGTGGAGGAACACAGGCGCCTGCACGCAGGCGAGGTCGAGCGGCAGCCATGCCGAGCGCGTGACGACGAGGTCGCGAAGGCTCATCGAGACTTCGTGCCCGCGCCGGGCAAGCTCGATGGCGATCGGCTTCAGCCGGCTCACATGGCCAAGTCCGCTGCCGAGCTCCCAGGCGAGGTGGATGTGCGCCATCGCGGCCGAGGCTAGCACGCGGGGTCCGGAGGAATGTCCGACGCGCCACGCATCGATCCCCCTCGCGCGCCATGCAGGCGATCGACCCCTTGGCGTTCCTCATCCGCAGCCGCGCGGCGTGGAACGGGCGTCGAACCTAAAGCCTCTCGATTCGCCCGGTGTAGAGAACCGGGCCGGTGGGCAGCCCGGTGGGCGAGCCCCCCGACGGCTCGAGGCTGATGGCGAGCGCGTCGATGCCGCGGAACGCGATCGCGGCAGGCTCGGTGAGTCGCACCTGGCCGACACCGGAAGCCGGGACGAGGCCGAGCGAGCGGGGCGGTCCCTGGCCGGGCAGCATCCAGAGCTCGAGCGTGCGTCCCGCGGGAACGCTGACCGGCGCGAGCGCCTTGACCGCGAGGAGGCGATCGCCGCGCGAGACGCTCGCGAGGAGCGCGGGACGCGCGTCGGGACCCGCCAGCACGACGACGATCGCCTCGGCCGGCGCTCCGGACGGCGGCGCGAGCAGCGCGACCGCGAGCGCGAACGCCGCGGCGAAGCTCGCGAGCGCGAACGGTTGCCAGAATCCGAGGCGCCGCCACCACGGGGCGTCGACGGCGCCATCGTCGAACCCCAGACGCCGCGCGAGCGACGTCCAGACGCGCGGCGCGGGCTGGATCGGCGGCGCGCCGTCGGCGAGGGCGGCGATCCGTTGCTCCCACTCGCGCAACGCACGCGAGACCGTCGCGTCCGAGCGTGCGATGCGGTCGAGCCGCGCGCGGGGCCGCGCCGGCAGCGTGCCGAGCGCGTACTCGGCCGCGAGCTGGTCGAGACGCACGCTTCGGTCGGGGCGCGAGAGGTTCATGAGGTGACGTTCGCGCGCTCGAGGCAGCCCTTGAGGCGCTCGAGCCCGCGGCGGATCCACGACTTGACGGTACCGAGCGGCTGCGCGAGGTGCGCTGCGAGCTCGCTGTGCGAAAGCCCCTGGAAAAACGCGAGCGCGATCGCCTGGCGGCTGCCGCCCTCGAGCCGCTCGACGCAGTCGCGGATCGCGTGCGCGTCCGCGCCGGCGAGCAGCATCTCGGCCGGGCCGGGGCCGCCGTCCGGAATGTCGAGCTCGGGTGCGTCATCGTCGGCGTCGCGCGTCATCGAGACGGTGTCGAGGTCGCGCTTGCGGACATGGTCGAGGCAGCGGTTTCGCACGATCGCGGTGAGCCAGGTGGTGGGCTGGGCGCGCTCCGCCGCGTAGCTGCCCGCGTGGTGCCAGACGTTGACGTACGCTTCCTGCAGCAGTTCCTCGGCGATGCCGCGCTCCCGGACGATACGCAGCGCGACCGAGAACAGATGCGACGATGTCTGCCGGTAGAGCTCGCCGAGCGCCTGCTGGTCGGCGAGCGCGACGCGCGCGATCAGCTCGGCGAGCGCCGCCTGGCGCCGGGTCGGCTCGCTCGCCATCGCGCGCTACGCGGCCCCGCCGGTCGTGAAGCGGCCCTTTTGCCAGAGCACGTCCGGATGCCGGACGGCCGCGTTGAGCGCCCGGGAGAGGACGAAGAGGAGGTCGGAGAGCCGGTTCACGTAGCGCCTGGTCGCATCGCTCACGTCTTCGGCGTGGCCAAGGTGCACGAGCGACCGCTCGGCCCGACGACACACGGTGCGCGCCACGTGCGCGAGCGCCGCGCTGCGCGCGCCGCCGGGAAGCACGAACTCCTTCAGCGGCGGCAACGCTTCGTTGAAATGCTCGACGCGTTCCTCGAGGCGCAGCACCTGGTCGGCCGTGACCGCCGCATACCCGGGAATCGAGAGCTCGCCGCCCAGGTCGAAGAGGTCGTGCTGCACGTCGACGAGGAGGCGCGCGATGGCGTCCGGCAGCGGCTCGGCGAGGAGCACGCCGAGCGAGGCGTTGAGCTCGTCGATCGCGCCGATCGCCTCGATGCGAGCGGCGTCCTTGGTTACGCGCGAGCCGTCGCCGAGGCCGGTGGTGCCGGCGTCGCCGGTGCGCGTCACGATCTTCGAGAGGCGATGGCCCATGGCGGTCGCGTGGTCGGTGGGGCACAGTAGCGAAAGCCGCGCGCGCGGGCAAGCGAAGGATGGGCGGCGCGGGCACGCGGCGATCCCTGCCTCCCGCGAGGGGCCTGCTACGATACGCGGAACCCCGCCATTGCGGATTCACGGTCCATGTCAGAAGCCTTCGGTCGCGACCTCGATCGCAACGCGGCGAACCACGCGCCGCTGACCCCGCTTTCGCTCATCGCCCGTACCGCGGACATCTGGCCCGACCATCCTTCGGTCGTGCATGGCGCGCGACGCTACACGTGGGGAGAGACCTACGCGCGCTGCCGCCGTCTCGCCTCGGCGCTCGCGGCACACGGCATCCGGCGCGGCGACACGGTCGCGGCGATGCTCGCCAACACGCCCGAGATGGTGGAGGCGCACTTCGGTGTCCCGATGTCCGGCGCGGTGCTCAACACGCTCAACACGCGGCTCGACGCCGAGGCGCTCGCGTTCATGCTCGACCACGGCGAGGCGAAGGCGCTACTCACCGACACCGAGTTCGCGCCGGTGGTCAGGCAAGCGCTCGCGCTGGCGAAGGCGAAGCCGCTGGTGATCGACGTCGCGGATCCCGAAGGCCCGAACGCCGGCGACGCGTCGGCGCGGCTCGGTTCGGTCGAGTACGAGGCGCTGCTCGCAGGCGGAGATCCCGGCTTCGCATGGCGGCCGCCGGCCGACGAATGGGACGCGATCTCGCTCAACTACACGTCGGGCACGACCGGCAACCCGAAGGGCGTGGTCTACCACCACCGCGGCGCGCTTCTGAACGCGATCTCGAATATCGTCGACTGGGGAATGCCGCGCCATTCGGTCTACCTGTGGACGCTGCCGATGTTCCACTGCAACGGCTGGTGCTTCCCGTGGACGATGGCGGCCAACGCCGGCACCAACGTATGCCTGCGCCGCGTCGAGGCGAAGGCGATGCTCGAGGCGATCCGCGCGCATCGCGTCACGCACTACTGCGGCGCGCCGATCGTGCACGCGATGCTAGTCGACGCGCCCGACGAGCTGCGGCGCGGGATCGACCACAAGGTCTCCGGCCTCGTCGCGGCCGCGGCGCCGCCCGCGTCGATGATCGAGGGGATCGAGCGGATCGGCTTCGACATCACGCACGTATACGGCCTCACGGAAACCTACGGTCCCGCGTCGGTGTGCGCGAAGCACGCGGCGTGGGACGCGCTCGACATCGGGTCGCGCACCGAGCGCAACGGCCGCCAGGGCGTGCGTTACACGCTCGAGGAAGGGATGACGGTGATGGACGCCTCGACGATGAAGCCGGTGCCGCGCGACGGCGAGACGATCGGCGAGATCCTGTTCCGCGGGAACATCACGATGAAGGGCTACCTGAAGAACCCGCAGGCGACCGCCGATGCGTTCGCCGGCGGATGGTTCCATTCGGGCGACCTCGCGGTGGTGCAGCCCGACGGCTACGTGAAGATCAAGGACCGCAGCAAGGACGTGATCATCTCGGGCGGCGAGAACATCAGTTCGCTCGAAGTCGAGGACGTGCTCTACCGGCACCCGGCGGTCCTCGCGGCGGCGGTCGTCGCGCAGCCCGATCCCAAGTGGGGCGAGACGCCGCGCGCCTACATCGAGCTCAGGCCCGGATCCGCGGCCACGTCCGACGAGCTCAACCTGCATTGCCGCAAGCATCTCGCGGGGTTCAAGGTGCCGAAGGGCTACGAGTTCTGCGTGCTGCCGAAGACCTCGACCGGCAAGATCCAGAAGTTCGTGCTGCGCGAGCGCGCGCGGTCGGCTTCGGCCATCGGATGACATCCCCCCGAAGCTCGCTTCGCGAGCCTCCCCCCAGGGGGCGGCGCGCTGGG
>JBDTNO010000211.1:0-5786 GCA_039933715.1 Betaproteobacteria bacterium | reverse complement strand
TCGATGAGGGCGCCACGCTCGAGGCGGCGCTCGAGCGCTACGAGGCCGTGCGCTCGGTCGAGGTGCTGAAGATCCAGAACGCAGCGCGCAACTCGACCGAGTGGTTCGAGAACGTGCGCCGCTACACGGCGCTCGAGGCCGAGCAGTTCGCCTACAGCCTCCTCACGCGGAGCCAGCGCATCTCGCACGAGAACCTCCGCGTGCGCGACGCCGCGTACGTCGCGCATGCCGAGGCGTGGTATGCGGCGCGCTCCGGAGCGGGCGTGTCCGCGCGCCCGCCGATGTTCGCGCCGTTCCGGCTGCGCGGCATCGAGCTGCCCAACCGCGTCGTCGTGTCGCCGATGGCGCAGTACTCTTGCGTCGACGGGATGCCCGACGACTACTACCTGGTCCACCTCGGCAGCCGCGCGCACGGCGGCGCGGGCCTCGTGTTCACCGAAATGGCGTGCATCGCGCCCGACGCGCGCATCTCGCTCGGCTGCGCGGGATTGTGGAACGACGCGCAGCGCGACGCGTGGCGCCGCATCGTGGACTACGTGCATGCGCGCACGCCCGCGAAGATCGCGCTCCAGCTCGGGCACGCGGGGCGCAAGGGCTCGACGCAGCTCGGCTGGGAGGACGCCGACGAGCCGATCGTCGAGCAAGGCGGCGCACGCAACTGGCCGCTGATCGCGCCCTCGGCGGTCCGCTACGGTCCCCGCAACCAGCTTCCGCGCGCGATGACGCGCGCCGACATGGACGCGGTGCGCGACCAGTTCGTCGCCGCGGCCCTGCGCGGCGCCGAAGCGGGCTTCGACTGGCTCGAGCTCCATTGCGCGCACGGGTACCTGCTGTCGGCTTTCCTGTGCCCGCTCACCAATCTTCGCGCCGATTCGTACGGCGGCTCGCTCGAGCATCGCTGCCGCTTTCCGCTCGAGGTGTTCGCCGCGATGCGCGCGGCGTGGCCGGCGGACCGGCCGATGTCGGTGCGGATCTCGGCGCACGACTGGGCGCCCGGTGGGAACGCGCCGGACGACGCGGTCGCAATGGCGCGCCTGTTCCAGGACGCCGGCGCCGATCTCATCGACGTGTCGTCGGGGCAGACGACGCGCGACGCGGCCCCCGTGTACGGCCGCATGTACCAGACGCCGTTCGCCGATCGGATCCGCAACGAGGTCGGCATCGCGACGATGGCGGTCGGCGCGATCTTCGAGCCCGACCACGTCAACAGCATCGTGATGGCGGGGCGCGCGGATCTGTGCGCGCTCGCGCGCCCGCATCTCGCCGATCCGTACTGGACGCTGCACGCGGCGGCCAGGCTCGGCGTCGACGACGTGCGCTGGCCGCCGCAGTACCTGTCGGGCAAGGCGCAGCTCGAGCGCAACCTCGCGCGCGCGGCGGCGGACGCTTCGATCGTGCCGGAGGCGAACGGATGAGCCAACAGGCCCTCGCGGGCCACCATGCGGTCGTGACCGGTGGCGGGCGCGGCATCGGGCTTGCGATCGCCCACCGCCTCGCGTTGCTCGGGGCGTCGCTGTCGCTCGTCGGTCGCGACCGCGCGCGGCTCTACGATGCGGTCCAGTCGCTGCCCGACGGCACGCGCTGCGACGCGCATGTGTGCGACGTGGCCGACGCGGCCGCGGTCGGGCGGGCGTTCGCGGCGATCGCGAAGGCGGGGCATCGAACGTCGATCCTCGTCAACAACGCGGGGGTGGCGAAGAGCGCGCGGCTCGCGGCGACCGACGACGCGCTGTGGGCCGAGACGATCGGTGCGAGCCTCGGAGGCGCGTTCCACTGCACGCGCGCGGCGCTGCCCATGCTGCTCGAGGCGCAGGCCGGGCGCGTGGTCAACGTCGCGAGCACGGCCGGGCTCGTCGGCTATCCGTTCGTCGCCGCATACTGCGCCGCGAAGCACGGCGTCGTGGGACTCACGCGCGCGCTCGCGCTCGAGCTCGCGTCGACCGGCGTCACCGTGAACGCCGTGTGCCCCGGCTACACCGACACCGACATGGCGCGCGACGCGGTGGCGGCGATTGTCGCGCGCACCGGCCGCAGCGAGACCGATGCGCGTGCGGCGCTCGCGTCGCGCAACCCGCAAAAGCGCCTGGTCGCGCCGGCCGAGGTCGCCTCGGCCGTCGCATGGCTGTGCCTGCCCGAGTCGCGCTCGGTCAACGGCCAGGTAATCGTCGTCGACGGCGGCGAGACCGCCGCGTGACGGGATCCGCATGACGACCGCGCTCGCCCGCTCCCGCCCCGACCTCGAATCGCGCGCCCACGGCGAGCATCACGACGCGCTGCGCCTGTGGCTGCGCCTGCTGACCTGCACGACGATGGTCGAGCGCGCGGTGAAGCGGCGGCTGCGCGAGCGCTTCGCGATCACGCTCGCGCGCTTCGACCTCCTGGCGCAGCTCGAGCGCGCGCCTTCCGGACTGCGCATGGGCGAGCTGTCGCGCCGCCTGATGGTGACCAACGGCAACGTGACCGGCCTCACTGCGCAGCTCGTGCGCGAAAGGCTCGTCGAGCGGCTGCCGGTTCCGCGGGACCGTCGCGCCAGCATCGTGCGGCTCACGAGGGCCGGACGCCGCGCGTTCGACGCGATGGCGGCTGAGCACGAGCGCTGGATCGTCGCGATGACGGCGGACATGGACCCGGCGGACCGCCGGCGCCTCCACGCGTTGCTCGGGACGCTGAAGGCATCGGTGCGCGCGGTCGCACCGGGCGACAGGCCGGCTTCGACCCGCGCGCGTGCAGGAGACGGGCGATGAGCCTCCAGCCGCCGCGCCGCCCGTTCGCCGGCTATCGCGCGACGCACTTCCGCTATGAGGCCGCCGCCGACGGCAAGGTCGCCACGATCACGCTCGACCGGCCGGAGCGCAAGAACCCGCTGTCGTTCGACTCGTACGCCGAGCTCCGCGACCTCTTTCGCGGGCTCGTCCACGCGAGCGACGTCAGGTCGGTCGTGATCGGCGGAGCGGGCGGCAATTTCAGCTCGGGCGGCGATGTGCACGAGATCATCGGCCCGCTGACCGAGCGCACGGCGGCCGGCCTTCTCGAGTTCACGCGCATGACCGGCGATCTGGTCAAGGCGATGCGCCATTGTCCGCAGCCGATCGTCGCCGCGGTCGACGGCGTTTGCGCCGGCGCGGGCGCGATGGTGGCGCTCGCTTCCGACATCCGCATCGGCACGCCGCGCGCGCGGACGGCGTTCCTGTTCGTCCGCGTGGGCCTCGCCGGCGCGGACATGGGCGCCTGCGCGCTCCTGCCGCGCATGATCGGGCAGGGGCGCGCCTCCGATCTGCTCTACACGGGCCGCGCGATGAGCGCCGACGAGGGCGCGGCGTGGGGATTCTTCCAGCGCATGGCCGAGCCAGCGGCTGTACTGGCGGAGGCGCAGGCGTATGCGCGCGCGCTCGCCGACGGGCCGACCTTCGCGCACGCGACCACGAAGAAGCTGCTGCACCAGGCCTGGGCGATGGCGCTCGACGACGAGATCGACGCCGAGGCCGAGGCGCAGGCGCTGTGCATGCAGACCGAGGACTTCCGCCGTGCCTATCGCGCGTTCCTCGCCAAGCAGCCGCCGAAGTTCGAGGGAAATTGAAGCGGTGACGCCGACCATCCTCGACACGCCGTTCTTCGATCCGTCGCATCGCGAGCTCGCGGCGGCGATCGACGCGTTCATGCGGCGTTCGTCGCCAGGCCTCGGGGTCGCGACCCCGGCGTCCGAGGGTGTCGACGCGACGAGCCGCGAGTGGGTCCGGGCGCTAGGCCAGGCGGGCTTCCTCCGGCATGTCGTGCCGGCGTCCCACGGCGGCGCATCCGCGCAGATCGAGTCGCGCTCGTTATGCGTCGCGCGCGAGGTGCTCGCCTGGCACGACGGCCTCGCCGACTTCGCGTTCGCGATGCAGGGGCTCGGAACCGGCGCGATCTCGCTCGCGGGCAGCGCCGCGCAGCGCGCGAGTTGGCTGCCGTCCGTCGCGCGCGGCGAGGCGATCGCGGCGTTCGCGCTGTCCGAGCCCGGCGCCGGATCGGACGCCGCGGCGCTCGCGATGCGGGCGCGCCGCGACGGAGGCGACTGGATCCTCGACGGCCAGAAGACGTGGATCTCCAACGGCGGCATCGCGGACGTCTACTGCGTGTTCGCGCGCACCGGCGAGGCGCCGGGCGCCAAAGGCGTGTCGGCGTTCGTGGTGCCTGCGGATACGCCCGGGCTCGCGGTCGCCGAGCGCTTCGACGTGATCGCGCCGCATCCGCTCGCGCGCCTCGCGTTCGACGGGTGCCGCCTGCCGGGCGACGCGTTGCTGGGCGCGCCGGGCGGAGGCTTCCAGCTCGCGATGCGCACGCTCGACATCTTCCGCGCCTCGGTCGCGGCGGCGGCGCTCGGTTTCGCGCGGCGCGCGCTCGACGAGTCGGTCGCGCACGCGCGGCGGCGGGCGATGTTCGGCGGCGTGCTGGGCGACCTGCAGCTCACGCAGGCATCGCTCGGCGACATGGTCACCGGCATCGAGGGCGCGGCGCTCCTCACCGCGCGCGCTGCGTGGAAGCGCGACACCAGCGGCCCGGCGACACGCACGACGCGCGAGGCCGCGATGGCGAAGCTGGCCGCGACCGAGGTCGCGCAATGCGTCGCCGACCGCGCCGTCCAGCTGCACGGCGGCGAAGGCGTGCGCGTCGGGTCGGTGGTCGAGCAAATCTATCGGCAGGTGCGCGCGCTGCGAATCTACGAAGGCGCGTCCGAGGTGCAGCGGCTGATCATCGGGCGCGACGCGCTCGCGCGCGGCGCGCGGGTCGAGGACGCGGCGCGATGAGCGCGTCGGCCCACTCGGATCCGTTCGCCCGCGACCGGCTGCCGCCCCGCGAGCTCATGCCCGACCTCGTTTTCGACCTGCCCGAGCTCAAATACCCCGAGCGACTGAACTGCGCGACCGAGCTTCTCGCCGGCGCGCTCGCGCGGGGGGACGGCGACCGCGTCGCGATCCGGACGCCTGGTGGCCTTCGCTGGACCTACGCGGACCTCGACGCGCAGTCGAGCCGCATCGCGCACCTGCTGCGCGGGGAGCTCGGCGTGGCCACCGGCAACCGCGTGCTGCTGCGCGGGCCCAACACGCCGATGATGGCCGCGTGCTGGTTCGCCGTCATCAAGGTCGGGGCGATCGCCGTCGCGACGATGCCGCTGCTTCGCGCGAGGGAGCTGACCGACATCGTCACCAAGGCCGAGGTGTCGCACGCGCTGTGCGACGCGCGCCTCGCCGACGAGCTCGTCCGCGCGCGGCCGCAATGCCCGACGCTGCGCCGCGTCGCGCTGTTCGAGACCGACACGCACGAGAGCATCGAGCGGAAGTCGATGTCGATGCCGTCGACGTTCGACGACGTGCGCACCTCGGCCGAGGACATCGCGCTGATCTCGTTCACGTCGGGGACGACCGGCAAGCCCAAGGGCACGATGCACGCGCACCGCGACGTCATCGCCGCGTGCGATTGCTGGCCGCGCCATACGCTGATGGCCGAGCGCGACGACGTGTTCACCGGCAGCCCGCCGCTCGCCTTCACGTTCGGGCTCGGCGGGCTCCTCGTGTTCCCGCTTCGGATCGGCGCGTCGACGCTGCTGGTCGAGCGGCCGTCGCCCGACGCGCTCGTCGACGCGATCGAGCGGTACCAGCCGACCGTTCTTTTCACCGCGCCGACCTCGTACCGCGCGATGGCTCTGGCGGCGGGCGGGCGCGATTTCTCGAGCCTGCGCAAGTGCGTGTCGGCCGGCGAGGCGCTGCCGGCGGCGACGCGCAAGCTGTGGAAGGACGCGACCGGCATCG
>JBDTNO010000210.1:0-5984 GCA_039933715.1 Betaproteobacteria bacterium | reverse complement strand
TGTGGATCGGCGTGCAGGCGTTCATCAACATCGGCGTCAACATGGGCGTGCTGCCCACCAAGGGCCTCACGCTGCCGCTGCTGTCGTTCGGCGGATCGGGGATCGTCGCGAACTGCGTCGCGATCGCGATCCTGCTGCGCGTCGACTACGAGAACCGCCGCATCCTGCGCGGCTACGTGGCGTGACGACGGTGATGATCACAACCGGCGGAACAGGCGGTCACGTGTTTCCCGGCCTCGCGGTGGCCGATGCGCTCGCCGCGCGTGGCGCGAACGTCTTCTGGCTCGGCACGCGCGAGGGCCTCGAGGCGACGCTCGTGCCGAAGCATGGCGTCGCATTCGAGCCGGTTTCGTTCCGCGGCGTGCGCGGCAAAGGGCTGAAGACGCTGTTGCTCGGTCCGTTCGCGCTGATCGTCGCGTGCTTCGAGGCGCTCGCGGTGATCCGGCGGCGCGAGCCCGACGTCGTGCTTGGACTCGGCGGCTTCGCGTCGTTCCCCGGCGCACTGATGGGGGTCGCGAGCGGGCGACCGCTCGCCGTGCACGATTCCAACGCGATCGCGGGGCTCGCGAACCGCGTGCTCGCGTACGGCGCTGATCGCGTGCTGCTCGGTTTTCCCGATGCGATGCGCGGGCGCCACGCGAAGATCGCGAGCTGGACCGGCAATCCGCTGCGCGCTTCGATCGCCGCGGTTCCGCCGCCCGCGGCCCGCTTCGACGGACGCACGGGCCCGCTTCGCCTGCTGGTGGTCGGCGGCAGCCTCGGCGCGCAGGGGCTCAACGAGCGGATGCCGGCGGCGCTCGCGGCGCTGCCGCGCGAGACGCGGCCGCTGGTCGTCCACCAGGCGGGAGCGAAGCACATCGACGCGCTGGTCGCCGCATACCGCGAAGCGGGGGTCGAGGCCGAGTGCGTCGCGTTCATCGACGACATGGCCGCTCGCTACGCGTGGGCGGATTTCGCGATTGCGCGCGGCGGCGCGTTGACCGTGTCCGAGCTCGCCGCCGTCGGGCTCGGGGCGTTGATCGTGCCGCTGCCCGGCGCCATCGCCGACGAGCAGACGGTGAACGCGGATTTCCTCGTCCATGCGAAAGCCGCATTCCGGGTCGCGCAGGACGCGCTGACCGTGCCCGCGCTCGCCGCGCTGCTCGGCCGGATCGACCGGCCGATGACGCTCGACATGGCGCTGGCCGCGCGCGCCGTCGGCCGCACCGACGCGGCGGAACGCGTCACCGACGCGTGCCTCGCGCTCGCGGGGGCGCGCCGATGAAAGGCAAGGTGCGCCGCGTGCATTTCGTCGGCATCGGCGGAGCCGGCATGAGCGGCATCGCCGAGGTCCTGGCGACGCAGGGGTACGAGGTGTCCGGATCGGACCTGGCGCAGAACGCGGTGACGCAGCGACTCGCGTCGCTCGGCATCCGCACGCTCGTCGGACACGACGCCGCGCACGTCGAGCGCGCCGACGCGGTCGTCGTATCGACCGCCGTCGCATTTGACAATCCCGAAGTCGTAGCCGCGCGCGAGCAGGGAATCCCGGTCGTCCCGCGCGCGCTGATGCTGGCGGAGCTGATGCGCTTCAAGCAGGGCATCGCGGTGGCGGGCACGCACGGCAAGACGACGACGACGAGCCTCGTGGCGTCGGTTCTCGCCGAAGGCGGCCTCGACCCGACGTTCGTGATCGGGGGACGGCTGCTCGCGGCGGGCGCGAACGCGCGTCTCGGCAGCGGCGAGTACCTGGTCGCCGAAGCCGACGAGTCCGATGCGTCGTTCCTGCACCTGACGCCGACGATCGCCGTCGTGACCAATGTCGACCTGGACCACATGGAGACCTACGGCCACGACGTCGCGCGGCTGAAGCGCGCGTTCGTCGACTTCCTGCAGCGGCTGCCGTTCTGGGGCGTCGCGGTGCTCTGCGTCGACGACGACAACGTCCGCGAGCTCGTGCCTTCGGTCGCGAAGACGATCGTCACCTACGGCCTCGCGGCCGACGCGCGCCTTCGCGCGACCTCGGTGACCAACGCCGCCGGGCGCATGCGATTCGTCGCGACGTCGTCCGGCAGCGCCGACCTCGCCGTCGAGCTCGCGCTCCCCGGCGTGCACAACGTCCGCAACGCGCTCGCGGCGATCGCGGTCGGCCGCGAGGTCGGCGTGCCCGACGCCGCGATCGCGCGCGCGCTCTCGAGCTTCAAGGGCGTCGACCGGCGCTTCCAGCGCTTCGGCGACGTCGCCCTCGAAGGGGGCGGGAGTTTCGAGCTGATCGACGACTACGGCCACCATCCGGCGGAGATCGCCGCGGTGCTCGAGGCCGCGCGCGGCAGTTTTCCCGGGCGGCGGATCGTGCTCGCGTTCCAGCCGCACCGCTACACGCGCACGCGCGATCTCTTCGAGGATTTTGCGCACGTGCTGTCGACGGTCGATGCGCTCGTGCTGACCGACGTCTACCCGGCCGGCGAGCCGCCGATCGTCGCCGCGGACGGCCGGGCGCTCGCGCGCGCGATCCGCGTCGGCGGCAAGATCGAGCCGGTGTTCGTCGACGAAGTCGCCGGCGTCGCCGACGCGGTGCGCAACGTCGCGCGCGACGGCGACGTCGTGCTGACGATGGGCGCGGGCTCGATCGGCCAGGTCGCGCCGCAGCTCGCGGCGGGAGGCGCATGAACATGCGCGACCTTCCCGCCTTCACCGGGCTGCGCGGCGTGCTCCAGCATGGCGCGTCGCTCGCGCGCTACACGAGTTGGCGCACCGGCGGCAACGCGGACCTCCTCTACCGGCCCGCCGGCCGCGACGACCTCGCCAACTTCGTGCGCCAGCTTCCGCCCGCGATGCCGTTGCTCGTGCTCGGCCTCGGCAGCAACACGCTGGTGCGCGACGGCGGCGTGCGCGGCGCGGTGGCGGTGCTGCACGATCCCGGCGCGGCGCTCACGATCGCGGACGGCCTCGTCTACGCGGAAGCGGGCGCCGCGAGTCCGAAGGTCGCGCGGCTGGCCGCCCGCCTCGGTTGCGAGGGCGCCGAATTCCTCGCGGGTGTACCGGGCACGATCGGCGGCGCGCTCGCGATGAACGCCGGCTGCCATGGCGGCGAGACCTGGAACCACGTCGCGCGCGTCGAGGTGCTGCTGCGCGACGGGCGCTTCGAGGTGCGCACGCCGGCCGACTACGCGATCGGCTACCGAAGCGTCAGGCGCGCGAACGGAGCGGAAGCAGACGGCATCTACACGGCCGCGTGGATGCATTTCCCGCCGGGCGACGCGGTGCGCGCACGGGCGCGCATCAAGGAGCTCCTCGCGCGGCGCATCGCGACGCAGCCGCTGTCGCTGCCCAATGCGGGCAGCGTGTTCCGCAACCCGCCAGGCGACCACGCCGCGCGGCTGATCGAAGCGGCGGGGCTGAAGGGCCATGCGCTCGGCGGCGCGCGAGTCTCCGAGCTGCATGCGAACTTCATCGTCAATCCGGGCGGCCGCGCGCGCGCGTCGGAGATCGAGGCGCTGATCGCGCGCGTGCGAGACACGGTGCGGGAGCGTTTCGAGGTCACGCTCGAGGCGGAAGTCCGCGTCGTCGGCGAGGCCGCCGGAGGCCCGGCATGAGCGCGCATGCGTTCGGCAAGGTCGCGGTGCTCCTCGGCGGTCCGTCCGCCGAGCGCGAGGTCTCGCTGATGTCGGGCACCGCGGTCGTCGCGGCGCTGCGCGAGCGCGCCGTCGACGCGCATGCGTTCGACCCGGCCGAGCGCGACCTGTGGGAGCTTCGCCGCGACGGCTACCTGCGCGTGTTCATCGCGCTGCACGGGCGCTACGGCGAGGACGGCACCGTGCAGGGCGCGCTCGAGACGCTCGGCATCCCGTACACGGGCAGCGGCGTGATGGCCTCGGCGCTCGCGATGGACAAGTGGCGCACCAAGCTCGTCTGGATCGCCTCGGGCATCCCGACGCCTCGCTACCACGTCGTCGACGAGCGCACCGACCCGATGCATCTCGTCGCCGATCTCGGAGTGCCGCTGATCGTGAAGCCGGCGCGCGAAGGCTCGACGATCGGCATCACCAGGGTTTCGACGGTCGACCGCGACGAGGTGCGCGTCGCGATTCGCGAAGCGGCGAAGCACGACCCCCTGGTGCTCGCCGAGGAGTTCGTCGAGGGTCGCGAACTCACCGCGTCGATCCTCGGCGATCGCGCGCTGCCGCTGATCCGCATCGAGGCGCCCGGCGGCAACTACGACTACGAGCACAAGTATTTCTCGAACGACACGCGGTACCACTGCCCTGCAGGCTTGCCGGACGCCGTCGAGGAGGCGATCCGCGCGCAGTCGCTCGACGCGTTCCGACTGCTCGGCGCGAGTGGATGGGGGCGCCTGGACCTCATCCTGCGCGCCGACGGCGGCTGGTCGTTCCTCGAGCTCAACACGTCGCCGGGCATGACCGGCCACAGCCTGGTGCCGATGGCCGCGCGCGCGGCGGGGATCGGTTTCGCCGACCTGTGCGTCGAGATCCTGCGGGGCGCCCATGTGGGATGACCCCAAGGCGATGAACGCGCTCGCCGCGACGCTCGCGACCATCGCATTCCTGCTGATCGTGGCGGGCGCGGTCGCATGGGGTGCGCGGAGCGACGCGTTCGCGTTCCGCGAGGTGGTCGTCGCGACGCCGCTCGAGCGCTCGAGCCCCGCCGAGCTCGAGGCGGCGATCCGCAGCGATCTCGCGGGCACGTTCTTCACGCTCGACCTCGACGCGGCGCGTACGGCGCTCGCGCGCGTTCCCTGGGTGCGCGGCGTCGCGCTGCGCCGCCAGTGGCCGGGACGGCTGGAGGTCGCCGTCGACGAATACGTGCCGTACGCGCGCTGGGGCGACGCGGCGCTCGTGAGCCCGGACGGCGAGGTCTTCGCCGCCGTTTACGACGGCGAGCTGCCGCAGCTCGACGGGCCGGAAGCGCGCGCCGCGGACGTGACCGCGCGGCATCGCGAATGGAGCGCGCTCGTCGCGCCGCTCGGGCTGTCGCTGCGCGCGGTCACCGTGTCGGCGCGCGGCGGATGGCGGCTCAAGGCCGCGGGCACCGCGGCGGCGCTCGCGATCGAGCTCGGCCGCGACGAGCCGGATGCGCGGCTCGCGCGCTTCGTCGCCGTGTACGGGCGGACGATCGGCGCGCTCGCGCGAAGCGGAACGCGCGTGGGCGAAGTCGACTTGCGCTACCGCAACGGGTTCGCGGCGCGCGTGCCGGGCTTTCGCGAAAAGCCCGCGCGGCGCGCCGAATAGCGGGACGGGAACGGGAGCGGCATGGTCAAGGACAGCAAGAACCTCGTCGTCGGCCTCGACATCGGCACCTCGAAGATCGTCGCGATCGTCGCCGAGATCGGGCCGGACGGCGCGATCAACGTGATCGGGCTCGGCACGCAGCCGTCGCGCGGGCTGAAGCGTGGCGTCGTCGTCAACATCGAGGCGACGATGGCGTCGATCCAGCGCGTGCTCGAGGAGGCCGAGCTGATGGCTGACTGCCGGATCGCGCGCGTCACCACCGGCATCGCGGGCAGCCACATCCGCAGCATCAACTCGAGCGGCATGGTCGCGATCAAGGAAGGCGAGGTCGTGCAGGCGGATATCGACCGCGTGATCGAGACGGCGAAGGCGATCGCGATCCCGAACGACCAGCAGATCCTGCACATCCTCCCGCAGGAATTCATCATCGACGGACAGGACGACGTGCGCGAGCCGCTCGGCATGAGCGGCGTGCGGCTCGAGGTCAAGGTCCACATCGTCACCGGCGCGGTCTCGGCGGTCGAGAACATCGCGAAGTGCGTGCGCCGCTGCGGACTCGAGCTCTCCGACATCGTGCTGCAGCCGCTCGCCTCGGCCGCGGCCGTGCTGAACGACGACGAGAAGGAGCTCGGCGTCTGCCTGATGGACATCGGCGGCGGGACGACCGACATCGCCGTGTTCGCCGGCGGCGCGATCCGTCACACCGCGGTGATCCCGATCGCGGGCGACCAGGTGACCAACGACATCGCGATGACG
>JBDTNO010000209.1:0-6055 GCA_039933715.1 Betaproteobacteria bacterium | reverse complement strand
AGCGAACGCCAAGTCGGGGGTTCGAGAAGTTCGTGCATGCGAGTCCGCGCGCGCCTTGAGGTTACGCATCGCTTCCCTGGGGATCGTCGGGCGAGCCGGCGTTGCGCGAGCATCGCGCGGCGCGCTCGAGCAAGAGTTCGCGCTCGCGCGTGTTGCGGGTGAGCGACGCGGCGCGCTCGAACGCGTCGCGTGCCTCCGCATGGCGGCCGAGCTTCGCGAGCAGGTCGCCGCGCACCGACGGCAGCAGGTGATAGCCGTCGAGCACCGGCTCGGACGCCAGCGACTCCACGACCTCGAGGCCGGCGGCGGGCCCGAACGCCATCGCGACGGCGACCGCGCGGTTGAGCTCTACGATCGGGGAGGGCGCGACCTGCGCGAGGGCGTCGTAGAGCGCCGCGATGCGCCGCCAGTCGGTGTCCTCGGCGGCGGATGCACGCGCATGGCACGCCGCGATCGCCGCCTGTAGCGCGTAACGGCCGAGCGCACCGCCCAGCCGCTCGGCGCGCGCGAGCGCCGCGAGGCCCCGGCCGATCAATAGGCGATCCCAGCGCGAGCGGTCCTGCTCGAGCAGCAGCACCGGCTCGCCGCCCGGGCTGATGCGTGCGTGCGCGCGCGATGCCTGGATCTCCATCAGCCCGACGAGGCCGTGCACCTCGGGCTCCCGCGGCGCGAGCTCGGCGAGTACGCGACCGAGCCGCAGCGCCTCCTCGCACAACTGCGGCCGCATCCAGTGATCGCCGGCGGTCGCCGAATAGCCTTCGTTGAACACCAGGTAGATCACTTCGAGCACCGATGCGAGGCGCTCGGCGAGCGCGTCGCCCGACGGCACCTCGAAGGGCACGCGCGCCTCGGCGAGCGTGCGCTTGGCGCGCACGATGCGCTGCGCGATCGTCGGCTCGGGCACGAGGAACGCGCGCGCGATCTCCTCGGTCGAGAGGCCGCCCAGGAGCCGCAACGTGAGCGCGACGCGAGCGTCGGGCGAGAGGACCGGATGGCATGCAGTGAACACGAGGCGCAGGAGGTCGTCGCCGATCTCGTCGTCCTGCGCGGCTTCCGCCTGCCGATTCGCGAGCTCCTGGTCGAGCTCGAGCTCGTAGGCGAGCTCCTCGTGCTTGCGGTCGAGGAGCTTGCGCCGGCGCAGCACGTCGAGCGCGCGGCGTTTCGCGGTCGCCATCAGCCACGCCCCCGGGTTGTCGGGAACCCCGCCCGCGGGCCAGGTCTCCAGCGCGGCGACGAGGGCGTCCTGCGCGAGCTCCTCGGCGAGGCCGATGTCGCGCAGCATGCGCGCCAGGCTCGCGATGATCTTCGCCGACTCGATGCGCCAGACCGCGTCGATCGCGCGGTTCGCGCCCGCTGCCGTCGCACGGGCAGGCGGCGCGCCGCCGTCGGTCATCGGTCGCTGGCCGTCCGCATCGCGGCGTGGAGCGCGAGGATCGTCACCGCGAGCGTCGCAGGGCTCAGTGCCGACCCGACTGCGGCTGCATCGCCTCGAGCCCGGCCGCGGCCTTCTGCACGTCGGCGGGGAAGTCCTCGAGCTCCTGCACCTGCCGGACCTCGATCACCTCGTTCTCCGAGGCAGGGCAGCGGCTCGCCCATGCGATCGCCTCGTCGCGCGAGCGCACCTGGATCATCCAAAAGCCGCCGAGCACTTCCTTCGCCTCGGCGAACGGTCCGTCGGTGACCTTCGGGCTGCCGCCCTTGAAGCTGACGCGCGCGCCCATCGACGGCGGGTGCAGCCCGTCGAGCGCGATCAGCACGCCCGCCTTTTGCAGTGATGCGTTGTACTTCATCATCGCCGCGACGCCCTTGGCGTCGGGCATCGTCCCGGGGGCCGCGGATTCGTAGCCCCTGGGGATCATCAGCAGCATGAATCGCATCGTCGATTCTCCTGGTTCGATTCGAGCCGCAGGCGGCCGCGAGGTGCGTTCGCGGCCACCCTTGCGCGACGAGCGGGTGGCGCCGCGATCGGCGAGGATCCGACCGCCGCGCTGCACTCGCGGATCACGTCTTCGTCATCACCATCCAATGGACGCCGAAGCGGTCCGAAAGCATGCCGAACGACGAGGAGAAGAACGTCTTGCCCAGCGGCATCGTCACCTGCCCGCCGTCGGCCAGAGCGTCGAAATAGCGTTTCGCGTGCGCATCGTCGTCGGCGGAGATCGCCAGCGAGAATCCGTCGAAATGCGTCTTGCCGGTGATGTTGCCGTCGGAGGCTAGGATCTCGGTAGCGCCGACGCGGAAACTGGCGTGCATCACCTTGTTGCCGGAACCGGGCGGCACCATGCCGGGCGGCGGCGGTTCCGGCGAATCCTTGTAGCGCATGATGTTCACGTGGTCGGCGCCGAGCGCGCGCTGGTAGAACGCGATCGCTTCCTCGGCCTTGCCGTTGAAGAACAGATAGGGCTGGACCTGCATGGCGTCACCTCGCGAAGGTTGAAGGGATCGTTACCGGTCGCGCGCGGCGATCGTCGCGCGCTGGCGCTCCTCCTGCTCGCGGAGCTTCGGCGTGAACTCGGCGCCGAAGTCCTCGGCTTCGAAGACCTGGCGGATCTCGATCTCCGATTCGCCGGGCATCGGGTTGGGGCAGCGCTTGACCCACTCGATCGCCTCGGACATCGAATTCACGTTCCAGATCCAGTAGCCGGCGATCAGCTCCTTGGTTTCGGCGAACGGGCCGTCGGTGACCGTGCGGCGGCTCCCGCTGAAGCGAACGCGCGCGCCCTTCGAGCTCGGGTGCAGGCCTTCGCCGGCCTGCATGATGCCGGCCTTGACGAGCTCCTCGTTGAAGTTGCCCATCGCCTCGAGCAGCTTCTGGTCGGGCAGCACGCCGGATTCGGACTCGTGCGTGGCCTTGACGATGATCATGAATTGCATGGCAGTTCTCCTTGGGGTCGGGGGGGCGGTTCCGTGGTCGTCGTTTCCGGCTTCTGTCTGCACGACGAACGAGCGATGCCCGGATCGACACGACCCCGCAACCGGGCGAAAAGCGATGGCGGCCGGGGGGTCCGATCGCGATCGCGTGGGCCGCTACCCATCGTAGCGTCGCGCGGGCTGCGGCGTAAGGCGGGGAGTCCGAAACGAAGGTCGGCGCTTGACGGACGTCCGACGAACGGGTCCATCCCGAAACGTCGTTGGACGCGGCCTCGAACGCCCCGCGCGCGTGCCGCCTCAGGAGCTGGGCAGCCGAGCGAGGAGCGCGGCGCGACGCTCGAGGCTCGCCTTCGGCCAATGCGCTTCGCGAACGTAGTACTCGCTCACGGCGGGGACACCGGGCGGCAGCACGACCCACGGCTGCTTCGACCTCGTGAAGATATGGATGTCGGGCGGAAGGCGATCCGGATCATCGAGCGTTCCGACGCGAACGAAGCGCACGGCGTCGCCGGCGCCCGCGTAGTTGCTCCACACGGCGACGCGGCAGCGCGGACAGCGGCTGATCTTCTGGCCGCGCCCGCTCGCCGACGGCGTGACCACGATGTCGACTTCCCCGTCGAGGTGCTCGACGCGATCGGCCTCGATCATCGCGTTCAGCGCGAACGACGCGCCGGATTCGCGCTGGCACCAGCGGCAATGGCAGCAATGGACGAACAGCGGCTCGCTCGCGAGCCGGTATCGGACCTGGCGGCAGGTGCAGCCGCCGTCGTGCGGGAGCGCTTCCATGCTTCGGAACCGGTCAGGAGGCCGCCGGAGTCGGCAGCCGGATCCGAAACGATACGACAGCCGGCAGAATCGCGGAAGCGGGCGCATCCGTCACGCCGGCTTCGGGCATCATCCCGCTTCCAAGCGACCGCCGTTGCGGAGAGCCATGATCGCGATCATCTTCGAAGTCGTTCCGAAGGAAGGCTGCCGCGACGGCTACCTTGCCACCGCCGCCGCGTTACGGCCGCATCTCGAGCGTATCGACGGCTTCCTGTCGGTCGAGCGCTTCGAGAGCCTGACCCAGCCGGGCAAGATCCTGTCGCTGTCGTTCTGGCGCGACGACGAGGCGGTCGCGCGCTGGCGCGCGCTTGACGAGCACCGGCGCGCGCAAAGCGCCGGCCGCGATGCGCTCTTCGCCGATTACCGGCTGCGCGTGGCCTCGGTGATCCGCGACTACGGCATGGTCGAGCGCGCGCAGGCCCCCGCGGATTCGCGCGCGCTCCACGGCTGACGATCGCTCGCACGGTCGAAGCACGCGCTGCGACCGGTTCCGGGCGCCGCCGATGATTCGCCACGCGGCGCGCTACTTGCGAGTGTAGGTGCCGTCGAACGCGGTCGCCCACGCGCCTTTGGCGTCGGTCGACTCCCAGAACTGGCGCACGCTGCCGTCGGGATGCGGCGTCCAGGTGATGCGGTGCTGCGTCGGCTGGCCGTCGTCGCCGATCGCCCGGCCTTCCAGCACCATCTTCCCGCCAGCGATCCCGCCTTCGAGAAGCAGCAGCGTGCCGCCGCTGTCGACCCACGTCTGGTGCCAGCGCTTGCGCGAGGCGTCGTAGATGTTGAGGCTCTCGCCCTGATAGCCCTTGCCGGTGTCGTAGCGCTCGTGCAG
The DNA here is from genome assembly GCA_039933715.1 of Betaproteobacteria bacterium. Taxonomy (GTDB): domain Bacteria; phylum Pseudomonadota; class Gammaproteobacteria; order Burkholderiales; family Casimicrobiaceae; genus VBCG01. Next base: position 1,530 of record JBDTNO010000209.1, on the reverse strand, counting down.
CACGCAACCGCCGTATTCGCGCTCGATCCGGTTGACGCCGGCGAGCTTGCCGTCGGGCGTGCGAACATTCCATTCGCCGAGCCAGAAGTCGAATTCGCGGAACGCGGCGGCGTCGCAAGGCGCTGCGAGCGCGGCCGGAGAGACGATGCACGCGGAGAGCGCGATCACGAACGGCGTGCGGCGGATCCAGCGATCCATCGCGAAGGCTCCGAAAAAAGGGGGGGACGGCTGCATGCCCGTTCCGCGCCGAGGGTCAAAGGTCGACCAGCGCACGGAAGCCGCCGTAGATCATGCGCTTGGCGTCGAACGGGACGTTGCGCATGTCCATCATCGCCGCGAGGCGCGGGTCCTTCATCACCTTCGCGTTGATGCGATCGCGTTGCGCGCGCGAGCGGAACACGATCCACGAGAACATCACGACCTCGCCGGGCCGGAGCTTCACGCTTTGCGGAAATGACGTCAGCTTGCCCGGCTTGACGTCGTCGGCGACGCATTCGCAGAACGCGAGCGCTCCGTGCTCCTTCCAGATCGCTCCCGACTTCGCGGCCATGCGCCGGTACGCCTGCAGCTTCTTCTTCGGCACCGCCAGCACGAATCCGTCGACATAGTTCGCCATCGCTCGCTCCTCTTGAACGCGTGGAGCCTTGCCACGCGGATTGTGACGGTCAACAGCGCGGCGAATGGCGCCCGGTATTCGAGGCAACCGATCGGCGCATGTCCGCGCGCCGCGATCAGCCGAGCTTGCGATCCTCGCGCTTGGCCTCGCGCATCGCCTCGGGCTCGAGCTCCTCGGCGTAGCGGTTCTGGCGGATGAAGATCCCCCATCCGGCGAGGAGCGCCGACGCCGCGATCAGCAGCGCCGCAGCGTACGCAAGCTGGGTCATGTCCTCGTGCACGGCCTTGACGGTCGCGACCAGGCCCTCGATCGTGAGCGCGACGACGATCACGACGAGGAACCGCGACAGGAAGCGGCGCACGCGCGTGGGCGCGCTGATCTGCGAGTCGCGGATCACTTCTTCCTCCGCGATGGTCTGCGCGATCTGCAAGGCGACGACCGCGACCGCCAGCACGCCGACCGCCTCGATGATGACCGCAGCCGACGTGCGATCGAGACCCTGGACGATGGCCGACCAACCGGTGCGCGCCGCGACGGCGATCAACAGGAGCGCCGAGGCGGCGAAGAGCATCGCCATCAGCGCGTGCACGATCCCGAAGCTCCTCAGGACGGCCTTGACCGGCCCTGCCGTTGTCTCGGTCTCGGCATTCTTCGTGCGTGTCGTCGGCATGACAGGGGTCGATCGGCAGCGGAGAACCCGCGACGAGCGAGTCTGCGCCTCGAGGCGCCGCAGGGTCAATGCCGCGGCGCGGCGACCTGAACGGGCCGCGGCCGGACCTCGCTTCGGCGCGGCTTGGCGACTCGCCGGCGCCGATCGAACGACGGTCCGGTTTCGGCCTTTTCGCCTTCGTGCGCGTGCTTCAGCGCCGCGATGTCGAGCATCGTCGTCTCTAGCATCGCGCTCGTCGCGCGCT
>JBDTNO010000208.1:0-6070 GCA_039933715.1 Betaproteobacteria bacterium | reverse complement strand
GTAGCGTTCCAGCTTCTCAAGTACGCGGGTGTCGCCTACCTCTTCTATCTGGCCTTCGCAACGTGGCGAGATCGAGGCGCCTTCTCGATGCAGCGCGTCGAGGGCCGTGGTGCAGCGGGCCTGGTAGCGAAGGCTTTCCTGCTGAACATCCTCAATCCCAAGCTCACCATCTTCTTCCTGGCCTTCTTGCCGCAGTTCGTGGAGCCGGGCGCAGCTCAGCCGGTCTCCCAGTTGCTCGGGCTGAGCGCCGTCTTCATGGCCATGACCTTTGTTGTCTTCGTGGGGTACGGGTTTCTCGCCCACGCCTTTCGAAGGTCGGTGATCGAGTCGCCGCGTGTCCAGGCCTGGCTACGCCGAGGCTTCGCAGGAGCGTTCGCAGGTCTCGGTGCGCAGCTCGCGCTCTCGGACCGGTGAGGTCTAACCCCTCGTTCGCGGCGACGTCCTCCGGCAACCCTCGCTTGCCTGCGGCTGCGCCTCCACTCAAACGCTAGGTGCCTTTGTGCCCATCATTGACGTCGAACTCGTTTGTGCGTCTGAAGCCGAGTTTCGCTCCGTCTCGGCTTCGGCCGTGGCGAACGCCGCTGGTGACGCACTGACCTCCGCCCCAGGCCGAACATGGGTTCGCCTTCGCTATCTCGGCAGCGAGTGCTACGCGGAGAATCAATCGGTGCTCACACCAGCCGAGCTGCCTGTGTTTGTCACAGTCCTGCACGCGCAGCTCCCGTCAGAGCCAGCGCTCGGTGCGCAGGTCACAGCGCTCACCCAGGCAATTTCAGGCGTCCTGGCGCGCCCGTACGATCGAGTGCACGTGCAGTTCGCGCCGGAGGCTGCTGGCCGCCAAGCATTCGGAGGGTGCCTTGTCCGAGCAGCCACCTGACCCTTCCATCGAGCGGACTTTCCAATGGCCGCTTCGCGCCCTTTGGCCCGCCGCTCATGTCAATCGTCAGGGCGCTCGGGTAGTCGTGGATTTCTTGACGTTTAAACGTCATAGCGCCATGCTGCCGCCATGGAAGATTCCAAGCGCGCCACAGTGTATTTCGATGCCTCCGTACACCGGGCCCTTCGCCTCAAGGCCGCGGCAACCGATCGTTCGATTTCCGACCTGGTCAACGATGCGGTGAAGGTCGCCTTGGCAGAAGACGCCGACGATCTTGAAACCTTTGATCAGCGCAAGACAGAGCGCAGCGTTTCATTCGAGTCGCTGGTCCGCGACCTGAGGAAACGTGGCCGAATATAGGCTGCTGATCAAGCCATCGGCCGCAAAGGAGATCGACGCGATCGGAATCAAGCGGGATCGTCAGCGCCTTGTCGGCCGCATTCAATCTCTGGCCACCGAGCCGCGACCTTCGGGCTGCGAAAAGATCGCCGGACCAGTCGCCCTCTTCCGCGTTCGTCAGGGCCCGTATCGCGTCATCTACACAGTCGACGACGCCCGCCGCTCAGTAGAAGTCATCAAAGTGGGGCATCGCCGCGAAGTCTATCGCAGCGTCCGCTAACTCTACGGTCAACCGGACCGTCCTCAGCGTGGTTCCTTCGTCGCCACCCTCGGCGACCGGTTACCTGATACTTGCCCCGTTAGCGCTCATGACGATTTCGCGGCGTGACTCAATGTTCGCGGGAATTGCCTCGATCGGCGCCGTTTTGCTCGCGCACGCGTTCAACAACTTTGCGTGTTACGAAGCCGACTTCGCAACTTTCTTGTTCACGGCGGCAATTTTCGTCTTGCCTCCGCTGATTCCCGCCATGGTGGCGTTGGCGCTGCCCAACCCCTTGCGCGCGGTTGGTGCTTGCGCCTTTCTCATGCCGTGGCTGCTTCTCGCGTTTTATACCGACTGCATACGGCCGTACTCTGGGGGCGGTGCCTCCATGATTTACGTTGCTGTCTTACTCTGGGGGCTCCCCTCGGCTGTTGTTGGCGCATTCGTAGCGGGCCCGATTGCACGGTGGTGGCATATCGAGGTCATCGCGCGCTAGCCCGTCACTCAAGCGGACGCCCCCAGGCAAGTGGCTTCGCCACCGTGCCGCGCAGCCGCTTGGTTTGATTCGCTCGTCCTCGCAGATGCCATGCGATTCCAAGGACGCATGGTCGAGCGGAAGGACGACCGGGGACTCGCCTTCGTCGGACCAAACGATTGCGAGCCCGCTTTTTCCCGACGACCCGGTCGCGAAAAAAGCGTCGTTACGGCTCCGGCGCCGCGCCCGCGCTTGCCGGGACGACCTCGTCGCCCAATAGCTGCTCGAGCAGCGCATCGAGCGTGCCGAATCCCCATGCGTCCGCCAGCACGTTGTGGTTGGCCGAGCCGGGCACGGTGATGGTCGTCGCCGGCAACATCGACTTCATCGTGAGCGCCTTCTCGTTGTCGCGCTCATGGCGCTCGCCGGCCACCAGCAGCACCTCGGGAAGCCGTTGCGCTTTCAGACGCACCGCCTCGTTGAATCCCGGAGTCTCGCGGTCCTGCATGCCGTCCCTCGACTTGAGGTCCACCGGCGTGGCGCCTCCGACCGAAACGGCGCGCGCGAAGTCCAGCACGACCGCGGTCCAGATGGCCGCGAGTCCGCCGGCGCTGGTGCCGAGCGCAATCGCGCGCCGGTACCGCGACGGCTTCGCGAGCGAGTCGATCTTCGCGATCGTCGACGGCAGGTCGTCGCCGATTCCGGCGATGCCGTCGAGGAAGAACGTGCGCTTGCGGTCGAACAGCACGAGGAACTCGTAGCGCTCGGAAGGGCAATGCTGGAGTAACAACGCGATCGGCATCATCAGCCGAAAGGCGTTGCCGGTGTAGGCGACCACCAGCGTGCGACCCGTGCGCGTCCCGGTCCCCCCAGGAGCCGCGTAGAGGGTCACGTCGCCCGCGATCACATGGCGCCGGTAATCCTGCAAGCGCCGGCCGCCGCCGCGAAGCCAGTGGTCCATCCGCGCCAGCCAGGCCGAGCACGGCTCCGCGAGCTGGATCCCGCGCGCGCGCGCGCCGTCGATGAGCGCGCAAATTTCCGCAGGCGCGAGGACGTTCTCGAGCGTGATGTGGAGCCGGTTGAACTGGTTGATCGTCGAGCAGCGCGCGACGTCTCCGAGGTACTGGTCAAGCACCTGTGCGCCTCGCGATCTCCGCGGCCAGATCGCCGAGCGATCCGAATCGTTCGAGCTCCTCGGGCGCGAGCGAGACGCCGCTGCCGACCTCGATCGCGATGCACAGCTCCATCTTCGCGAGGCTGTCCATCTCGAGCGCCGCGAGCGCGCTGTCGACGGTGCCGGCGATGAATGCGCCGCGGAAATCGCCGCGGCTCGCCTTCGTCACGGCTCCGGCTTCGAGTCCCTCGATCAATATCGTGCGAATGGCGCGTTCATCCACTGGCAAGCGTCCCTGGAGAATTGAAGAAGGTTCAGGCGAAAGATTCAAGGCCGATGTGCGAAGCGTCGGGCGAGATCGCGCTTGATCACCTTGCCCTGCGCGTTCCGCCGCAGGCGCGGCACGACCTGCGATCGCGCGCGCATGCCCGCCATCAGATCGCCGGCCGCATCAACGGGATACCGCCGCGCGAAAGCGCACGACCTCGGCGCGATAGACGCGTTCCGCATCCTCGGTCGTTCCCGACCCGACCTCCGAGCCGACATCGGCCAGCGCGGATTGCACCGCACCGAGCGCCAGGATCTCGCGGAATTGCGCATGGAGCGTCGTCACGGTCGAGGCGGACACGCGCGCCGGCGCGTATACCGCCTGCCAAAGGCTGAAGTCGAACCCCGGCGCCATGCTCTCGCCGATCGTCGGCAGCGATGCGAACGCCGCCAGCCGCGATCGCGCGCGGGTCGACACCGCGATCATGCGCACCCCACCTTGCTGCGCGAGCGCCGGGTTCGCTCCCAGCATGAGGAAATCGATATGTCCCCCCAGGAGGTCCGCCAAAGCGGGCGTCGTGCCGCTGTAGGGGATGTGCGTCGCCCTGGCGTTCAGCCGCTCGACCAGCTCGGCGGCGCACAGGTGCGTGGGGTTTCCGATTCCCGCCGATCCGTAGGTCGTCCCGGGGTGCGCAACCAGATAGCGGCCGAATTGCCGCGCGTCGCGGACCGGGAGCGACGCGCGCACGACCAGCACGATCGGTGTCGTCGACGTGAGGATGACCGGGCGCAGCGACTCCATCGCGGCCGCGTGATCGGGATGCGCGATCGCGGAGGTCGCGAACAGCAGCGTGTCGCCGTCCGGCTCGCTGACGGCGACGCGGGTGATCGCACGCGCGCCATTGGCGCCGGGGATGTTCTCGACGATCGCGCCGCGGCCGACGAGTCGCGCGAGCTCCGGCCCGAGGACGCGGGCGACGCGGTCCGCCGCGCCGCCGGCCGAGAAGCCGAGCACGAGCCTTATGGCGCCGTGCGTTCCCTGCGCCCTGGCTCCAGCGCACGCCAGCGCCCAAGCGGCGCCGGCCGTCGCCATGAACCGGCGGCGCGCCGGACTTCCGGCCGTCGCGAACTTCGTCCCCCACCCCATTCGTCCCTCGCCGCCGCCATGAACCGGCAGCCCGTTCGCCTGCGTGCAACCGATCCGTCGAGTATAGTGGCCGCCGGGTCCGGGTGTGTTTGCGACCGGACGACGGCCCCGCGGGTCCATGGTGCGCGAATGGCGCGACCGATGCGCCATCGAGGGGCGACGTTCCCTTCATGCGACCAAGGCACGCGCATGTTCGATTCGCCTCCGGTGGAACGCGCAGGCCTCGAGCAGTGGATCGCCGGCCATTTCCCGGACGTGCCGTTCATCCGTTGCGGCGCGCTCGCCTCGTGGCTTGCCGACCGCTCGCGCGCCGCGCCCGTCGTGGTCGACGTGCGCTCACCCGCCGAGCGCGGCGTCAGCATGATTCCGGGAGCGATCGGCGCGAACGACGGCGCCGTCGCGGTGGCGGAGCTCGCGACGCTCGACGCGGGGTTCCCGATCGTCGTCTACTGCGCCGGCGGCATGCGCTCGGCGAAGGCGGCGCGCAAGCTGCTCGAGGCGGGCCACACGAACGTGACGAACCTCGAAGGGGGGATCTTCGCGTGGGCGAACGAGGACCGGCCGCTCGATTGCGCGGGAAAGGCGACGCGCGTCGCCCATCCATGCGACGCCAAGTGGGGTGCGCTGCTCGCGCCGGACCGGCACGCATGGACGCCGCCCGTCGCATGACGCACGTCCTCCATCGCCACCTGCATCGCAGGCCGCCGGTCGCGGTCGGTGGCGAAGGCGTCTTCGTCGTCGACGCGGACGGCCGGCGCTACCTCGATGCGAGCGGCGGCGCCGCGGTGTCCTGCCTGGGGCATGGCCATCCCGACGTGCTCGCGGCGATGCACGAGCAGATCGACCGCATCGCGTACGCGCACACGAGCTTCTTCACGACCGAGGTCGCCGAGACGCTGGCCGACGACCTGGTACGCACTGGACCGCCCGGCACCAGCCATGCGTATTTCGTGAGCGGCGGCTCGGAAGCGGTCGAAGCGGCGCTCAAGATGGCACGCCAGTATTTCGTGGAGATCGGGCAACCGCAGCGCGCGCATTTCATCGCGCGCCGGCAGAGCTATCACGGGAATACGCTCGGCGCGCTGGCGGTGGGCGGCAACGCGTGGCGTCGCCGCGAGTTCGCGCCGCTCCTGATCGACGTCACGCACGTGGCACCCTGCTATCCATATCGCGACCTGCGCGACGGAGAGACGCCGGAAGCCTACGGCCAGCGGCTGGCCGACGAGCTGGACGCCGCGATCGTCGCGGCGGGACCGGATCGCGTGATCGCGTTCGTCGCCGAAACGGTCGGCGGCGCGACCGCCGGCGTGCTGACCCCGGTGCCCGGGTACTTCCGCGCGGTGCGCGACGTGTGCGATCGTCATGGGTGCCTTCTGATCCTCGACGAGGTGATGTGCGGCATGGGTCGCACCGGGACGCTGCATGCGTGCGAGCAGGAGGGCGTCGTGCCGGACCTCGTGACGATCGCGAAGGGCCTCGGCGGCGGCTACCAGCCGATCGGCGCGGTGCTGCGCAGCGCAGGATCGTCGAGGCGATGTCGAGCGGCACCGGATTCTTCCAGCACGGCCACACCTACCTGGGCCATCCGG
>JBDTNO010000207.1:0-6094 GCA_039933715.1 Betaproteobacteria bacterium | reverse complement strand
GGCCTTCCACGACCGGCGGCGGGCGCCTCGCCATCCCTCCCGCCCGACGCGTCGCGCATCCGCGGGTTACGCAGAGCTTCCCTAGCGGTACTTCGCCGCCGTGATGAACTGGCCGAACTTCTCGCACCAGACGATCGCCGTGTCGTAGCGCGACGGGTCGATCCCGCTGCCGATCGGAACGATGAAGTTCTCGAACGTCCGGACGTCGCCGACGCGCACCATCCGGGGCTTGAGGCGAAGGAAATCCGCCTCGGTCTCGACGAACTCGGGAGACAGGTAGAGCTTGTAGTCGGGCCCGGGCGCGAGCCGCCCGGCCAGGGCCACGCCTTGCGCGCTGACTGTCACCGTTCCTTCGCCCCAATGCAGCGCGTCGCTGTCCCTGAGGTCGCGACGAAAGGTGCCGGTGTACGCGGCGCCGGTCGCGTGCGCCGACACGTCGGCGGACGTCGGAGCGGCCGGTGCGATCAGGATCGGCAGGAAATAGACGCCCAGCGCGAAGCCGAGCGCCAGCGTCAGCGCGTGCGAGACGACGAGGAGGAGGTTCTTCATGCCCGGTTGGTCGGACTTGCGGGCGAACGCTTACGCCGGGCACGGGCATGCGGGATGTTCGAACGCCCGTCACGCCGGCGGGTCGATCCCTTCGATGATGCGCAGGTCGCGGTCGACCGCGTTGCCCAGCACGCGCAGCGCTTCCCTGTAGCCGGGCGTATCGTGCGCGGCGATCGCCTGCGCGAGGCTCGCGAACTCTAGAACCACCGTGCGCTGCACGAGGCCGCCCTCGTACGCTTTCGCGGGCAGGCCGCGCGCGAGGAAGCGTCCGCCAGCCGCCTGGAGTGCGGGTCCGGCGAGCTTCGCATAGGCGGCGAGGGCATCCGGGTCGTGAATCGCCCGGTACGCGGAAATCCAGTAGGCCTTGGGCATGGTCGGGTCGCGAGCGGTCGGGTGAACGGAAGCCGCATTCTAGCCGCGGCCGCGGCCGACGCCGCCCGACCGCGCGAGTTTGCGAGCCCCGATGGACGACGTACCGGAGGCGGCGCGTCAGTCGGCGCGCGGCGCCGCGCGCCGCGTGTCGAGCAACACCTGCAACGCGGCATGGTCGACCGGCTTGACGAGGTGGTTGTCGAACCCCGCTTCGCGCGACTTGCGCCGGTCCTCGGCCTGTCCCCAGCCGGTCAACGCGACCAGCAGGACGTGCTTGCCCCAGGGCTGTTCGCGGATCCGGCGGGCCACCTCGTAACCGTTCAGGACCGGCAACCCGATGTCGAGCAGCACGATCTCGGGCCGATGGCGCTCGGCCGCCGCGAGCGCCTCCGCGCCGTCGTGCGCGACGAACGTCTCGTTGCCCTCGATCTCCAGGAGCATCGCGAGGGACGAGGCGGCGTCGCGGTTGTCGTCGACGATCAGGATGCGGTGCGCACGCGGCGGCGGCGGCGCGGCCACCGGTGCAAGCGTCGCCTCGACCGCCGGCCCCGCGAGCGGCAGCCGCACGACGAACTCGCTGCCCTGGCCCTCGCCCGTGCTCTGCGCGACGACGGTGCCGCCGTGCATCAGCACGATTCGCCTGACGAGCGTCAGCCCGATGCCGAGCCCTCCCTGCGAGCGCTCGAGCGAGTGGTCCACCTGCGCGAACATCTCGAAGATGCTGTCGAGCCTGTCGGGCGGGATGCCAACGCCGGTGTCGCGCACGCTGACGACCGCTTCCGTGCCCGACCGCTCGACCGTCACGTCGATCGACCCGCCGGAGGGCGTGTACTTGCAGCTGTTGTTGATCAGGTTGCCGAACACCTGTGCCAGGCGCACCGGGTCGGCGTTCAGCGGCAGCGGCTCGGGTGGCACGGTCAAGCGAAGCCGATGGCCTGCCGTGTCCGCATGCGGCTGCGACGCTTGCACGGCCTGCTGGACCACCGGAACGAGGTCGACGCGGCTCCTGCGAAGCTCCAGCCGGTTGTGCGTGATGCGGCTCACGTCGAGCAGATCGTCGACGAGGCGCACGAGCTGGCCGGTCTGGCGGCCCATCATGTCGACCGCCTGCCGCAGCGTCGCGCCGTCGCCGCCGGTGCGCTTCAGCACCTCGAGCATGTCCGACAGCGGCGCGAGCGGATTGCGGAGCTCGTGCGCGAGCGTCGCGAGGAACTCGTCCTTGCGGCGGTCCGCGTCGGACAGGTCCTTCGCGAGCTTGCGAAGGTCGTACTCCATCCGCTTCCGGTCGGTGATGTCCTGGCTCACCGTCGCGAAGCCGGTCGTCGCGCCGTCCGCGCCGCTGAGCTTCACCACTTTGTAGACCATCCAGCGCGCGGCGCCCGTGCGGAAATGGCGGAAGCGCACCTCGACCTCGCCATGCCCGCGCGCGGCGACGTCCGGGAGGAAGCCGTCGACGATTCGCGCCTGGTCCTCGGGGAAGAAGAACTCGCGGACCGGCGTGCTGCGCGCCTCTTCCATGTCCGCGAGGCCCACGAGATCGAGACCGGCGCGGTTGACATAGGTCGGATGGCCCTGCGGATCGCAGATGCCGATGAAGTCGGTGCTGTTCTCGACCAGCGTCACGAACTTCTGGCGTTCGGCTTCGGCGAGCTTGCGGTCGGTGATGTCGCTGCCGGTGGGCGCGAGGAACAGGATGCGTCCCGCGTCGTCCTTGATCGGCACGATCGACACGTCGGCGATCCGCTCGCTCCCGTCGCCGATGAAATACGGGAGCTCGGCGCGAAACGCGTGGCCGGCCGCGGCCCGCAAGGAGCCCGCGTGGACTTTCTCGACCAGCGCCGGTGACGGGGACCACCACGGGCCGTCCCAGAACATCTTCCCGGCGACCTGCTCTCGCGTGAACCCGCATCCTTCCCACCATAGCCGGTTGGGCTCGACGATCGTGCCGTCGATGTCCATGATGCCGGCGAAGAGCGCGCCCTGGTCGAAGAACGCGCGGAACTTGGCGTTCGCCTCGACGGCGTCGCCGAGGAGCTTCCGCTCGCGCTCCTCGGCCTCTCGCTGGAGCGTGACGTCGCGCACGATCTTCGATGCCGCCACGACGTTGCCGGCCTCGTCCATGATCGGCGAGATCGTGAGCGACACCAGCAGGCGCTTTCCGTCTCTGCGGACGCGCACGGTCTCGAAATGGTCGACGCGCTCTCCCGCCTTCAGCTTCGCGACGATCCCGTCTTCCTCGGCACGGCGCTCGAGCGGGATGACGAGGAAGATGTGCTGGCCCACCGCCTGCTCGACCGTGTGGCCGAAGAGCCGCTCCGCGCCGGCGTTCCAGCTCTGGATCCTGCCGTCGAGCGACTTGCGGATGATCGCGTCGTCGGACGTCTCGACGATCGAGGCGAGCTGGCGCGCCGTCATCAACCGGTTCGCTTCTTCCTGCTCGAGCTTCCGACGCCCGGCGATGTCGCGGAAGACCAGCACGCACCCGGAAATCCTGCCGCGATCATCGCGGATCGGCGCCGCGCTGTCGTCGATCGGATGCTCGGTGCCGTCCCGCGCGATCAGGATCGTGTGGTTCGCGAGCCCTGCGATGACTCCGTCGCGCAATACGCGGATCGATGGGAGCTCGACCGGCGCGTGGCTCTCCTCGGTCACGATCCTGAACACGTCGGCCAGCGGGCGGCCTTCCGCGTCGCGCATCGGCCACCCGGTCAACTTCTCCGCGATCGCGTTGACATACGTGATGCGCCCGTCGGCGCCGGTCGTGATGACGGCGTCGCCGATGCTGCCGAGCGTCACCCGCAGGAGCTCGCCGCGCCCTATGGCACGCGCCTGCGCGCGGCCCATCGCCTCGCCGATGCCGATGATGAGCGCGCAGGTGATCGCGTACGCGACGAGCCCGACGACATCCGGCGGGTCGAAGTGGAACGCGAGGCGCGGCGCGATGAACAGGGTGTTGCAGGCGAGGTACCCTGCGACCGCGACGAGCACCGCGGGCCGCCAGCCGCCGCTCCAGACCGCGACCGCGACCGCGCCGAACAGCGTGACGAGCGGCAGCGCGTCGCCCATCAACGGGTCGAGCAGCCAGCGCAGCGCGACCGCCGCGACGAGCGCGGCGATCGGGATCACGGTCGAGCGGACTGCGTGGTTCAAGGCATTTCGCCAAAAGGCGCGGTCAGGTCGCTCGCGTGCGGAAGCGTGCGACCCGCGCGACGAATCCGGATGTTTAACGTTTCCGTTCGCGTCCCCGTTTCGGATGCTGTCGAGGAGGTTGGCGCGGCGACGTCATTATGGCAGGCGCGCGCCCTGTCGGCGCCGGGCGGCCGTTGGGCCAGCCCAACGCCGATCTCTCCCGCTCCGGGCCCGACCTCGAGCGTTCAACGCACGGCCGGTCTCCGGTTCGTCAGCAGGATCCCGACGCCATGTGCGCAGCGTCGTCGTGGGCGCGACCTCCTTGAGCCACAGGTCGATGCGCGCCCGTTCCTTCGACACGCCCCGCGGCCACAGTCGGTCCACGAGCACGCGGAACCCGTCGCCGGGCAGCGGGATTCGTACGCACGGTTGAGACGCAGCTTCATCGTCGCCCGCGCGGCCGCTAGAGCAGGGCGGGATTCGCCCGCCACACCGACCACGTCAGCACGGACGCGAACGACACCCACGCGAGGTACGGAATCAGGAGAGCGGCCGCGATACGGTCGGTCCGCCAGAACGCCACGAGGGTCGCGGCAATGAGCGCCACCAGCACCAGCACCTCCACCGACGCCAGAGCGCCCAGTCTCCACGCGAAGAATAGCCACGACCACAGCGCGTTCGCGGCGAGCTGGACGAGGAACAGCGCGAGCGCCCCGCTTCGCACCGGCCGCGTGCGCCAGACCCGCCACGCGGCGACGCCCATGAGCGCGTAGAGCACGGTCCAGACCGGCCCGAACACGGAGCCGGGTGGCGCCCAGGAGGGCTTGACCAGTTGCGCGTAGAACGACGAAGCGTCGATCGACGCGACGGCGCCGATGCCCGCGGCCGCGAAGGCCAGCGCGAGCCAGCCGGCGAGCCCGAGCGCCTGGACAGGGACGGAAAACCCCGGTCCTGCACGTGCGACCGGATCGTCGCTCATTGTCCCTCCGGCGGCTGCCACAATTCCACCCGATGGCCCTCCGGATCCATCACCCATCCGAACTTGCCGTACTCGGACTCCTCGACCTTCGCGTCCACGTCGCAGCCTTCGCTGCGCAGGCGCTCGAGCAGCGCGTGCAGGTCGTCGACGCGGTAATTGATCATGAAGTCCGCGCGGCTCGGCGAAAAATAGTTGGACTTCTCGTCGAACGGATTCCAGATCGTCGTGCCCGTTCCCGATGGGTTGTCGGGCGACGCCCAGCGGAACGCGACGCCGCCCCACGCCTCGACGTTCATGCCGAGATGCGTGCGATACCAGTCCGACAGCTTCTTCGGATCCTTCGACTTGAAGAACACGCCGCCGATGCCGGTCACGCGTTTCATGCAGAATCCTCGGAGGAGGTTGCTGGCGTGAATCGGCAACCAGCGGCGGCATGGCCGGGACGCGTGTCCGGGTCAAACCACGGGCTTGGCATTTCGTGGACGCGTTCCGCGCCTCCGGACTTTGCTCCCAACCGGCGGCGGATTGCTCCGGCGAGCAGATCCCGCAGTCCTCGCTCGAACGCGCCGCGACCGTTCATCGGCGGCTTGCCGGGCTGGAGGAACACGACGTCGTCCGCCCTGAGCGTGAGGACGGTTTCGACGTCGCCGGCGGCCGTGGCGCGATGCCCGCGGTCGATGATCTCGCGTAGGGCTTTCTCGTCCCGGTCCATCGGATCTCTGCCGCGTCTCAGTCGACGAACCGTCCGGCGCGGGGGAGCGGAGCCCGCGGCACAAGGGCGGGAAAACACGCTTGCCTCGACCCGAATGATAAGGTGGTTAAGCATTTCGCCACGCTCAGCGGATCGATCGGATGCGCGTTCATGCGCGGAAGCGCGTGGAACGCGAAAGCGAACCCGGGTTACAGATGGCGAAAGAACTCGGGAGCATCCTGCCACCGGTCGTTGCGGCCCTCGACATGGGTGATCGGCACCTTCGAAAGCTACTCGTCCGGGACATCGGTCAGGCATCCGACGTTGACGCCGAACATCCTTCCGATCGGCGTCTCGGTCCCCGCGCCGAACGC
>JBDTNO010000206.1:0-6103 GCA_039933715.1 Betaproteobacteria bacterium | reverse complement strand
TCTTGATGAACTGCTTCAGCATCTGCTCGGTGACGGTGAAGTCGGCGATCACGCCATCCTTCATCGGCCGGATCGCCGTGATGTTGCCCGGCGTGCGCCCGAGCATCTGCTTCGCCGCGAGCCCGACCTCCTGGATCACCTTCTTGCCGTTCGGGCCGCCTTCCTGGCGGATGGCGACGACCGAGGGCTCGTCGAGCACGATCCCCCGCCCACGCACGTAGATCAGCGTGTTGGCGGTGCCGAGGTCGATCGCGAGATCGGTCGAGAAATACCCTTTGAAGAACTCGAACATGAAGCGGGGCGTCTTTCCCAAGGGGCGCCGAGGAGCGGTTGCCCCGGGGATCGAGGGGCCGCGGCTGCCGGGATCAGTCGTCTATGATACGCTAGGCATCTGGGCTACTGCACTGAAAATGTGCGGTTTTCCGGCGTTTCCCCGCCCTCGGCCCGAACGGCCCGCCCGGAGGCCGGCCAGGCGCCGGCGGCCCCACCCGTTCCATCCCGATGAAACTCACGCTCGACGACGTCCGGCGCATCGCCCACCTGGCCCGCATCGAGATCGACGCGCAGGCGGCGAGCGAGGTCCACGCGAAGCTCGAGACGATCTTCGCGATGATCGACGCCCTGCAGGCGGTCGACACGACCGGCGTCGAGCCGATGTCGCACGCGCAGGACGTCGTGCTCGCGCTGCGCGAAGACCGCGTCACCGAAACCGACCGCCGCGATGCGTTCCAGCGTGGCGCGCCCGCGGTCGAGGACGGGCTTTACCTCGTGCCGCGGGTGGTGGAGTGATCACGACCTCCCGAAGGCTCGCCGCTTCGAGACGCGCGGCGACCTCGGGGCATCTCTTCGGACGCCGAAGCCCTGGGGCGGCCCGGCGGCGCTCACTGTGCCCGTGGACAGGTTCGAGATGAGCGACGACACGGTCGCCGGCCTCGCTTCCCGACTCGCGAAGCGGGAGCTGTCGGCGGTCGAACTGGCGCGGGACACGCTCGGCCGGATCGCGCGGCTCGACCCGAGACTCAATGCGTTCGTCACGGTCGACGCCGAAGGCGCGCTCGCACAGGCGCGCGCCGCGGACGAAGCGATCGCGCACAAGCGCGCGGGCCCGCTCGCGGGCGTGCCGATCGCGCACAAGGACGTGCTGATGACCGAGGGCCTGCGGACCACCTGCGGCTCGCGCATGCTCGAGAGCTTCATCGCGCCGTACGACGCGCACGTCGTCGCGGGATTGAAGCGCGCCGGCACCGTGCTCGTCGGCAAGACCAACATGGACGAGTTCGCGATGGGCTCGTCGAACGAGACCTCGCATTTCGGGCCGGTCCGCAATCCCTGGAACCTCGACTACGTGCCGGGCGGAAGCTCGGGCGGGTCGGCGGCCGCGGTCGCCGCGCGCCTCGTTCCCGGCGCGACCGGCACCGACACCGGCGGCTCGATCCGCCAGCCGGCGTCTCTCTCGGGCATCTGCGGCTTCAAGCCCACCTACGGCGTGTCGTCGCGCTACGGCCTGATCGCATTCGCGTCGAGCCTCGACACGCCCGGAGCGTTCGCGCGCACCGCGCTCGACTGCGCGCTGCTGCACAACGCCATGTCGGGACACGACCCGCGCGACGCGACGTCGCTCGACCGTCCGCACGACGATTGCACGCGCCTCATTCACGCCAACGCCGGTGCGAAGCCGCTCGACGGCCTGCGCATCGGCCTGCCGCACGAGTATTTCGGCGAGGGCAACGATCCGGAAGTCGCCGCGGCCATCGACGCGGCGCTCGCGCAATTCCGCGAGCTCGGCGCGACGACCGTCGACGTCTCGCTGCCCGCGGTCAAGCTGTCCGTGCCCGTCTACTATGTGATCGCGCCGGCCGAGGCGTCGTCGAACCTGTCGCGCTTCGACGGCGTGCGGTACGGCCACCGCGCCGCGCGCTTCGACGACCTCGACGACCTGTATCGCAAGACGCGCGCGGAGGGATTCGGCGCCGAGGTGAAGCGCCGCATCCTCGTCGGCACCTACGTGCTGTCGCACGGCTACTACGACGCGTACTACCTGAAGGCGCAGAAGGTGCGCCGGCTCATCGCGAACGACTTCACGCGGGCCTGGCGCTCGTGCGACGTGATCATGGGACCGACCGCGCCGTCGCCGGCGTTCCGCCTCGGCGACAAGACCGACGACCCGGTGCAGATGTACCTGAACGACATCTTCACGATCGCCTCGAACCTGACCGGCGCGCCGGCCATCTCGATCCCGTGCGGATTCACGCGCGGCGGCCTGCCGATCGGCCTGCAGATCCAGGGCGAATCGTTCGCCGAAGCGGCGATCCTCAACGTCGCGCACCGCTTCCAGCAGGCGACCGATTGGCATGCGCGCGTGCCGGCGATGGCGGGGTCAGAGACGCCACTCGCGAGGAAGCCATGACGCGCGAGAAGGTTCGTGGGGTCAGAGACGACACTCGCGAGGAAGCCATGACGCGCGCAAGAAGGTTCGGGGGGTCAGAGACGACACTAGCGAGGAAGCCATGATGCGCGAGAACGTTCGTGGGGTCAGAGACGACACTCGCGAGGAAGCCATGACGCCCGCAAGTGTCGTCTCTGACCCCGCCTGGGAAGTCGTCATCGGCATCGAGACGCACGCCCAGCTCTCGACCGTGTCGAAGATCTTCTCGGGCGCGTCGACCGCGTTCGGCGCCCCGCCTAACACGCAGGCGTCCGCCGTCGACATCGCGCTGCCCGGCGTTCTGCCGGTGCTGAACAAGGGCGCGGTCGAGCGAGCGATCCGCTTCGGCCTCGACGTCGGCGGGACGATCAACGCGCGAAGCGTGTTCGCGCGCAAGAATTATTTCTACCCCGACCTCCCGAAGGGCTACCAGATCTCGCAGTACGAGATTCCGGTCGTGGCCGGCGGCGGCGTCGACATCGTGTCGCCGACGCGCGGCCCGCTCCGCGTGCGCCTCACGCGCGCGCACCTCGAGGAGGACGCCGGCAAGAGCCTGCACGAGGACTACCGCGGGATGTCCGGCATCGACTTGAACCGCGCCGGCATGCCGCTCCTCGAGATCGTGAGCGAGCCGGAACTGCGCAGCGCCGACGAGGCGGTCGTCTATGCGAAGGCGCTGCACGAGAAGGTGCGCTGGATCGACATCTGCGACGGCAACATGCAGGAAGGCAGCTTCCGCTGCGACGCGAACGTCTCGGTGCGCCGCGTCGGCGACAGCAAGCTCGGCACGCGCTGCGAGATCAAGAACCTCAACAGCTTCCGCTTCATGCAGCAGGCGATCGCGTTCGAGGTGCGGCGGCAGGTCGCGCTGATCGAGGACGGGGGCAGCGTCGTGCAGGAGACGCGCCTCTACGATTCCGACCGCGACGAGACGCGCCCGATGCGGAGCAAGGAAGACGCACAGGACTACCGCTACTTCCCCGATCCCGACCTGCCGCCGCTCGCGATCGACGCGGCGTGGATCGAGCGCGTGCGCGCATCGATGCCCGAGAGGCAGGAACTCCGCAAGCTGCGCTTCTCGGCGACTTCGCCCGAGCACCTGATCGAGCTCGTCAAGGGCGGCACCGGCGTCGATCTCTCCGACGTGTCGCACCAGCTCTTCGAGGAGAGCAACCCCGCGTTGCAGGCGAGCCTGCGCAAGCCCGTCTACGCGCTTCCGATCGGCGAGGCGACGGCGCTCACGCAAAGCCGCGAACTCGCCGATTATTTCGAGGCGACGGTCGAGCACGGCGCGGAGCCGAAGGCCGCCGCGCGCTGGCTGCTCGGCGAGGTCGCCGCGGCGCTCAACCGGTCGAATGCCGAAATCGAGGATGCGCCGGTCACGTTCGTCGCGCTCGCGAAGCTCCTCGTCCGAGTCGCCGAGGGCGCGATCTCGGGCAAGATCGCCAAGGACGTTTTCGACGCGATGTGGTCGGGCGAGGCGACGGGCGACGACGCCGCCGACCGGATCATCGCAGCGCGCGGATTGAAGCAGATCTCCGACGAAGGCGCGATCGCGCTGCTCGTCGACGACGTGATCGCGGCGAATCCGTCGATCGTCGCGGAATTCCGCGCCGGCAAGGAGAAGGCGTTCAACGCGCTCGTCGGCAAGGCGATGGCCGCGTCGAAGGGCCAGGCGAACCCCGCCCAGCTCAACGCGCTCCTGCGGCGCAGGCTCGGCGGCTGAACGCGCGGCGTTGACGCTGCGTCGCGCCACCTGGTCGACCGTCGTCGGTTCGCGCAACGCTGCTACCGATCGGGGCCCATCCGATGCGCGAATCGCGACCCGACAGTCTTCACGCGCGACTCGGACGCGACCTCGAGAGCTCGTGCCATGCGCGCGCGAGCGGGCGCCGCGGCAAGAACTACGCATGCCGCTGCGGCAGGCCGATCTTCTTCGGCAACACGCTCTGCCTCGCGTGCCGCTCGCCGCTCGGCTACGCGTCGGAGACCGGCGAAATGCACGCGCTCGACCCGGCGCCGATTTCCGGGACGTGGACCTACGTGCACGCCGACGGCGGCGCAGTCGACGCCAGGCGATGCGCGAACCTCGACACGCCGGCCGGCTGCAACTGGCTCGTGCCCGCGTACGAGCCTGAGCGTCTTTGCCTCGCGTGCCGGCTCAACCGCACGATCCCCAACCTCGACGACGGGGACAACCGACGCTACTGGGGACTGATCGAGGCCGCCAAGCGGCGCCTCGTCGCGCAACTCGTCGCGCTCGACCTTCCGGTCGCATCGAAGCTGGGCGCCGATCGTGAACGCGGCCTCGCATTCGACTTCCTGCGCGGCGAAGGCGGGAAGCGCGTCGTGACGGGCCACGCCGACGGGATCATCACGATCGACGCCGAGGAAGCCGACGACGCGAAGCGCGAGAAGGCGCGGCTCGCGCTGCACGAGCCCTATCGCACGTTGCTCGGGCACCTTCGCCACGAAGTCGGCCACTACTACTGGGACCGGCTCGTCGAGGACGCGCGGTGGCACGAGCCGTACCGCGCCCTGCTCGGCGACGAGCGCGTCGACTACGCGGCCGCGCTGAAGGCCAACTACGACCAGGGACCTCCGGCCGATGGCGCGACCGCCACATCAGCAGCTATGCGTCGAGCCATCGGTGGGAGGACTGGGCCGAGACCTGGGCGCATTACCTGCACATCGTCGACGGGCTCGACACGGCGCTCGGGTTCGGCCTCTCGGCGATCGACCTCGACACGACGGTCGAGCGCTTCCGCCGCGACGATCTCTACGCGCCCGACGACGCGCAGACCGACCGGTTCGTCTTCTTCCTCGACGCGTGGTTCGAGCTCGCCTATGTGTTGAACGAGTTGTCGCGCAGCATGGGACAGCCCGATTTCTATCCGTTCGTCGTGTCGCGCCCGGTCGCGCGCAAGCTGCACTTCGTGCATCTGGTGATCCGCGAGTTGCATCTGGCGATCCGCGAGTCGCGCGGCGTCTGACGACGGCGCGGGCGGCCGTTGGCGCGGGCGAGCCGCGAGCGCCCGACCCAAAGCGCCGGAGATCGCGGGCCGAATCCGCGGCGCGTGCTATTTGAGCGGCGCGAACAACCCGAGCCCGATGAAGAGCCCGCCGAACAGCAGCATGCCGATCGGGAATCCCCACATGCGCATCGACGTCCCGATTTCCGCGCTGCTGTCGGGATCCGCGGGCAGGTAGCGCACGGTCACCTTGGTGCCGTTCCCGATCGCCTCGCGCGTGCCCATCGACGAGGTGAACTTGTGCTTCTTGCCGGCGTGATGGAATTCGACGATCGGGTTGAACATCGTGACGATCCTGCCGTGTACCTTGCCGCCCGAGCTCGTCGACTGCCCGACGACGACGCCTTCGGCGCTCGAGCCGAAGTAGATCGTGCGGATGCGCATGACCGCGATCAGCGCGCCCAGGACGAGCGCGACGCCGCCCACGCTCACCAGAAAAATCTGCATGCCGGACATCTCGCCTCCCGTCGCGCACGCCGCGCGGGCCGCGCGGCAGGGCGGGAGGATGCGCCGGCGCCCGGGCACCCGCAAGGCGAAGGTTCGCATGGCGGCGCGCACCGGGCGGGAGCGCGACGTGCGGCCCCTGGTCGATCCTAGGGAAGCTCTGCGTAACCCGCGGATGCGCGACGCGTCGGGCGGGTGGGAT
>JBDTNO010000205.1:0-6108 GCA_039933715.1 Betaproteobacteria bacterium | reverse complement strand
CACCACCACCACGTTCCCGCCTACCACCACGTTCCCGCCCACCACCACCACCACGCTCGCACCCACCACCACGCTCGCACCCACCACAACGCTCGCACCCACCACCACGCTGGCTCCGGCGGCGGTACCGATCCCGACTTTGAGCCTTGCGGGTCTGGCGGCGCTTTCCGCGGCGCTCGGAGGAGCAGCACTGCTGGCTAACCAGAACGTTCAGGTGAATTCGCCTGATGGCGCCGTCGATCCGACGGACCCCGACCCATCCCAATCCTCGTGATCGTCTCGACGGTCGACCGATGGGGGCTGAGCGCCAACGCGCTGCACCAGTGATCAGCTGGACAAGCGATGCGCGGAATGCCGGATCGGGGAACGTTCTACCGGCTTGCTTGATGTAATCATCGGGGCAACCGGTTTGAGAAGGCGTCGGAGCGCCTGACAAGGCAAGTGAGCCCGTTGTTGTGGGAGAAATGCTCGGCGACCTGCCAATGCCGATTCCGTTCCAGAAATTCGTCGATAGCTGCTCGCAGTCCGGGCTGTAGTCCGTTCTCGCCCACGTCGGCAAACGTGGCGGTGTCGTGGAGAATGATGTACTTGCGTGACTTGTTTCCGTGCCTGCCCAGCTCGGACCGCAACTGCTCGTACGTATGCAGCGTGTCGATGAACAACAGATCGGTGGGATCGATCTCGACCTCGAGCACGTTCTTCTGGATGAACTCGAACGCGATGCCGTGTTCCTTCGCAATTGCCTCGACCTCATCGATGCAAGGCGACCGGTAGGTGTCATAGGACACCGCTTTCCCAGGCTTGCCAGCCAGGAGCGACCAGGTGGACACGACACCGCGTACCCCCATCTCCGTTACATGCGACGATCTTCCGGCATAGCTCTTGATCGTTTCGAGGTGCTGGTTGATATCGCCGACGGTGGTGACGTTCTTCTGATGTCTTGCGAGAATCCTGTCCACTTTCAGGTGACCAAATGAGCCCGGCACGTCCACCATCCACTGCCTGGCGAGTTCCGGTTGCTCGGGAATCTGCTCCAGAACGTGGTCGTAGACCGATTCGTGATACGCGGCGGCGCAGTATCCGGGGAATCCCGATTCCGATGGTGGCGCAGTGAACAGAAACACCCCCCACGCATCCGAGCACAGCGCCTTCAGGACGTCGTGACCGTCAGCGAGCAACGCGCGTTCGAGACCGTTGGCGCTTTCTATGATCAGCACGCTCCGCAGGCCTTGCCGTTTCGCTCGTTCGATGATTTCGCGATGAGCCAGAACTCGCTCGAGTGCGTGCGCGTCGTCGTCGTCGCCTGAATCAATCGAAGCAGACTCCGTGGCGATGACGCGATCGCCGATCCCGAGACGTTCGAATGCCTCGCGATTTTCGGACAGGTTACCGAGCGCGGGCCCGTGCTGCCGGGCTGCGTAAACACCATCGAACATGTACAGGGGGCTTCCTATTTCATGGTTGATCCGGGCTTTGTAGGCCGCAGTCTCCGGTTCGCCGAGCAGGTCGTTGAAATGCGCTTCGATCGGTGCCCGATCGAGTCCGAGTTCCTGGTGGCCGATCGAATAGTTGCGCACGCGTTGGTACCAGTTCGCGGCGTAAGGAATCCCCATGGGCCGGTGGAAGCGATGGATCCACCGCAGGAACGGCAGGCAAAGCGCCTTGGCTCCTGCCTGGCGGAATTTTTCGTGGATATAGCCCTCCTCGCCGCCGAAGCCCCGGAATCGAGGGTTGAAGCCGGGCCAGGCATCCTTGCGGCAGGCGAAGACTCCCAGCCCTTGCATGGGAATTTCAAAGGGCGGGGCTTCGGGATCCATGCCTCGGGGATCGGTCGCCCATATGCCGTACATGCCCTGGCGCCAAACCGGCTCGAAATGGGTGGATAGATTGCTGAGGTCGTCGTAAAGCAACGGGCCCTGCAGCAGGTCGGCGCAATCGGGATTGCCGTCGAAATAGTCGAGCAGGCGTTGCAGCGCGCCAGGAACGATCAACACATGGCAATCCATGACCAGCACGTAGTCCGCAGCCGCCTCACGAAAGATCAGGTCGCGAGCTGCCGTGCCCCGCATTTCGCTTTCGGGCACGTAGCGATAATTGGGAACCCAG
Source organism: Betaproteobacteria bacterium (assembly GCA_039933715.1). GTDB lineage: Bacteria > Pseudomonadota > Gammaproteobacteria > Burkholderiales > Casimicrobiaceae > VBCG01. Next base: position 4,002 of record JBDTNO010000205.1, on the reverse strand, counting down.
GCATCCAGGTTCTTGAGCCCCTCCGCGCACCTTCCCGTCGGATTGTTGTCGATCACCAGCAATTCGACCTGGTCGGCGATTTCCGGATGAAAGACCCGGATCGCCTGAACGGAGAAATAGACGCCGTCGTAGTCGTCGTAGGTCGCCATGCCGATGCATAGCTTGCGTTTGGCACGCCGGGGCGTCGCCGGCAAACGCGGCCGTGGCGCCTCGGATTGCGTTGCGCCGCGGAGGTCAGGCGGCGCAGCCCCGGAGCTGCCATCGGCCTGGCGTTGCAAGGCGACGTTGCGCAGGTCGTCGATCTCCTGCTGGATCGCCGGCAGGAGTGCCCGGTCGACGGCGATCAGTTGTTCGGCGTGGGCCACGACGTCGGCATGGCGCCCGAGCGCGAGCAGCGCACGCACGTACATCAGCTCGCTTTCGCCGCGATAGACACCAGGTTCGAAGAAATATTCCCGATCCTCGAAGGGCGTCGAGATCGCCGCCCGGGCGATGTCCGCCGCGGTATCGTTGCGACCTTCCTGAAGACAGCGTCGCGCGATTCGAACCAGGGGCTCGGCCTTCGTGGGACGAAAGTCGTATGCCGCGAAGTAAGCCTCGACCACCAGCGGAGTCGCGAACCCGTGCTCATCGAGCATGCGCGCCGCCTGATAGAGGGCGTACCACACCTGGGGGGCGTCGCCGCCGAGCTCGGCCCGTCTCCGGTAATGGCGCAGCGCCGCGACGTGCTCGCCGCGCGCGGCGTATGCCTCCGCGAGCGCGAGTGTCGACTCGCGATCGGCAGGCTCGTCCAGCAAAGCGTATTCCAGGTGCAGGATGTCGCGGGTGTTCCCGGCCGCTTCGCGCCGGCGCACGCCGTCATCATGGTGTCGGATGACGACGTCGTCCAACGGCATGGTTTGACCGATCCCCACGAGCGCTTCGGCAACGGTGCCGACAAACCGGACCTCTGCATCGCGGTGAAGCAATCGGGGCCTCATCCACGAGCCGCGCGAAGTCCGGATCTCGATGCAGTAGGCGCTTGCGGTCAACCGATCCTCGAACACGTTCCGATTGCAGGCAAGGGTCTCGTCCACCTCCATCCACAGTCCATATTCCGCCCTGTGACGGGAGAGCTCGAGCAGTTGATGCCGATGGGTCGCGTCATCGCGCCAGGGCCGCGACAGATATTCACCCGGTATGCCGTTCAACATGGCTTGCACCTTGCCGGCCGTGTCGTCGGTTGAACCGATGTCGACGATCAGCCAGGTGTCGATGACATCCCGGACCGATGCGAGGCATCGCTCGATGATTGCGCCATCGTCCTTGACCAGCATGACGAGACCGATGGAGTTCTTCCGGTGCGTTCGCTTCCCTGGCGATTCGATTGACTTGTCCGACGCCATCGAAATGCCTTCGCTTCGCAATGCCCTGCCCGGTGCGCTGTACCCGCTCCTGGATTCCGCGGGCTCCGCACCAGACCTGTCGCACGGCGCCCCCCAGCCGTGAAGCGCGTGAATGAGGCGCGTCTCTTCGTCCATCCGCGGTCCCGTGCTCTCGACCGGACCCGACGGCACCTCGTCCAACTGGCGCCACAGGCTTGCGTAGCCTTCCTCGCCTGCCTGGCTGCCGTTGTAGGGTCCGGAGCCCCAGCGATAGGCATAGCTCGGACCGAAGCGACGGATCGCGTCGGTCTGGTCATAGCAAGTGAATCCTGCTGACGCGCGGCAGCGCGCTCCCATGCGCTGGTCAAAATCGAGGCGGTCCCCCGCTTCGTACCCACCGAGCGAATCCCAGAGTCGGCGCGTATAAGCCCAGGACGCGTGGAAGCGCCCCATTGCGTTCTCTTCCTGCGTTCGTCCGCGCGGCATGCGATAGGTCGAAAGCACGCGGTCCGGCGCGAAGAAGGCGGCTTCGTCACAACCGGAGGCCGCCTCGGCGATCGCCGCCAGGTGATGGGGAAGATAGATGTCGTCGTCTTCCCAGACGGCGAGGATATCGGCCTCTGGAACCATGGCCGCCAACGCGTTCAGTTTCGCGGGCAGGTTCGGGTAGCGATCCGACTGCGACATCAGTCGCCAGCGTTCGGCCGGACAGTCCTGGGCGGCGTGTTGGCCTGCATCGTCCAGGATGACGAGAACCCTGTTCGGATAGGTTTGCGCCACGAAACACGCGATGGAATTCCGGAGGAGCTCCGGCCGTTTGTAGGTGGGGCACAAACACGCGATCAGGGGGTTTTTCATCGATCAACCGTGGCAGGCCCGGCGGTGGCGATCGCACCGGACTTCGAATCCGATCGCATTGGGAAATCGCGCCGGCATTGCGATCGTCGACGATTCCCGGCATGGCCCATGCATTCCAGCCGGGAATTGCCGCCACCGTCCACGTCCCTCGCCAGCGTGCCGGACGGAAACGAAATTCAACCGCACGAGTCGAGTATTTCGGGTTTGCTGGGGTCGGTCAAGCCGCGAGCGAGCGGAAACCGATGTCACGAAGCACACGTCGACGCCGTCGGCAACCTGCGCCGGGTTTCCGCCGACTCGCCGAGTTCGCGCGCTATGCGGGAGCAGGTCCGTGGAGCACCGGCGAGCGCCTCGCGCCTGAGATGCCGGACGCTCCGGATCGCCGGCGGTGGCGCTTGACAAGTGCTCCGGGGCGGCCTATATTCACCCATATGGATGAATATAAATCGCGCCGCCTCGACGCCACGCTGGGCGCGCTCTCGGACCCGACGCGCCGCGCGATCCTCGCGCGCCTCGCCAGGCGCGACGCGCGCGTGACCGACCTCGCGGCGGCGTTCCCGATCTCGCTCAACTCGACGTCGAAGCACATCCGCGCGCTTGAACGGGCCGGGCTCGTCAGGCGCACCGTTCACGGGCGCGAGCACGTCCTGTCGCTGGACGCAGCGCCGCTCGCCGAGGCATCCGCCTGGATCGAGCGCTACCGAACCTTCTGGGACGAGCGCCTCGCCGCGCTCGACACGTATGTCACCAGCCGGGCGCCACGCCCGAACAAGAGGAGAGCACGATGAATCCAATCGCAACCGTCGAACCATTGGTGGTGCGGCGTCGCATCGCCGCGAGCGCAGAGGCGGTCTTCGACGCCTGGCTCGACCCGAAGGCGCTGGCCGTGTGGATGCGACCCGGCGCCGCGACGAGGTCCACCGCCACCGTGGATGCGCGCATCGGCGGCCGCTACGAGATCGTGATGCACATGCCGGGCGGCTCGGTTCCCCATCACGGCGTGTACGAGGCGATCGAGCGGCCGCGCCGGCTCGTGTTCACCTGGAACTCGCCCCACGCCGGCGACCACGATTCGCGCGTGACGGTCGAGTTCCATTCGCAGGCGGGCGCGACCGAGGTCGTCATCACGCACGAGCATCTGCCCGACGGGGACGCGGTCGGAAAGCATCGCGGCGGATGGACCGAGGTGCTGGCCCGGCTGGACGCGTTCGCCGGCGAGCGGATTCAGGCGCCGTCGCGATGATGTCGAGCGGCGGCGTCCTGGCGATCCAGGGCGACCGCGCCACGGCGACCGGATGATGGCGGGGGCGCCAGGACGGGTCCCCCGCCGCTGAATCGGCTTGCGCCGCATTGCCGGCACCGGAACCCATGGGAGACAGGACATGACCTACAGGGGCAGTTGCCATTGCGGCCGTATCGCGTTCGACGTCGAGGGCTCGCTCACCGGAGTCACGTCGTGCAACTGCTCGATCTGCCGGCGCAAGGGGACGTTGATGTGGTTCGTCCCCCGTGCGCAGTTGTCGCTCCTCACCCCGGATGAGAACGCCAGCACCTATACGTTCAACCAGCACGCCATCAGGCACCGCTTCTGCCCGACCTGCGGAATGCAACCGTACGGCGAAGGCGTGGATCCCGCGGGTAACGCCATCGCGGCCGTCAACATCCGTTGTCTCGAGGGCGTCGAGCCGGAAGCCATTCCGGTGACCCGTTACGACGGTCGGGCGCTCTAGGGCCTGTTAGCGCACCCGGGGCACTCGCGCCCATGCCGCGCTGGCCGCAG
>JBDTNO010000204.1:0-6118 GCA_039933715.1 Betaproteobacteria bacterium | reverse complement strand
TCCTGCTGCCCCTTGTTGAAGCGGTGCACCTCGTCGACGAACATGATCGTCGGACGGCCCGATTGCGCGCGCACGAGCTCGGCCCGCGCGACGGCGTCGCGGATGTCCTTGACGCCGGCGAGCACCGCCGAGATCGCGACGAATTCGGCGTGGAACGCATCGGCCATCAACCGCGCCAGCGTCGTCTTGCCCACGCCGGGCGGTCCCCACAGGATCATCGAATGCAGGCGGCCTGCGTGGAACGCGACGGCGAGGGGCTTGCCGGTCCCGAGCAGATGGCGTTGCCCGACGACCTCGTCGATCGTGCGCGGGCGCAGGCGTTCCGCGAGCGGCGCGCCTGCAGGCGGAGGGGGAGCGAAGAGGTCGGCCACGGTCGGGTCGCGGCAGGGGCGCGACAGGACGATGATAGCGAAGCCCGGCGCGGCCCGTGGGTACAATGGGATTTTCACCCGGCCCTCGCGCATGTCCCCGCCCCGATTCGTCGCGACCTATGCGGTGCGCGCGGACGCCGCCCATGTCGAGGCGCGCGCGCTGACGCTCGCGCTCGAGCAGAGCGTCGAGGTGCCGCTCGCCGCGGTGCGCGACGCGCGGGTGCTCGCCGAGGTCGTCGCGCGCGTCGTCTCGGTCGATCGCCGAGAGGACGGGCGCTACGACGTACGCGTGTCGCTCGCGTTCGAGACCGCCGGTCGCGATGCCGGCCAGCTCCTCAACATGCTGTTCGGCAACAGCTCGCTCCACGACGACGTCGAGCTCTTCGACGTCGAATGGCCGCGCGAAGCGGCGGAGACGTTCCGCGGCCCGCGTTTCGGCATCACCGGCTGGCGGGAGATGACCGGCGCGTTCGGCCGCCCGCTCACCTGCTCGGCGTTGAAGCCGCTGGGGTTGTCCCCGCAGGCGCTCGCCTCGCTGGCAGCCACCCTCGCGGGCGCTGGAATCGACGTCATCAAGGACGACCATGGTCTGGCTGACCAGGCGAGCGCGCCGTTCGCCGCACGCGTCGCCGCCGTGCAGCGCGCGATCGATGCGGCGAATCGTTCCGGCGGCGGCTCGACGATCTACGCGCCGAGCGTCACCGGCGACGCCGATGCGATGCGCGCGCAGATTCGCGTCGCGCGGGATTGCGGCGTACGGGCGCTGCTCGCAGCCCCGATGGTGAGCGGCGTCTCGATGCTCGCGGCGCTTGCACGCGACGCCGGCATGCCGATCCTCGCGCATCCGTCGCTCGCGGGCGTCGCGCGCATCGCGCCGCCCCTCCTGCTCGGCAAGCTGTTCCGGCTGTTCGGCGCCGACGCGACCATCTTCCCCAATGCCGGCGGCCGCTTCGGCTATTCGCGCGAGACCTGTGCCGCCATCGCGCACGCGGCGCGCGAGTCGCTGCCCGGGCTCGCACCGGCGTTGCCGGTCGCGGCCGGCGGCATGAGCGTCGCGCGCGTTCCCGACATGCTCGCGACCTTCGGCGACGATGCGATGCTGCTCGTCGGAGGCGACCTGCTCGTCGAGAGCGGCCAGGTCGAGGCGCGTTGCCGCGCGTTCGTCGCGGCGGTGCGCGAAGCGGCGGAAGTCTCCTGAACTTCGTCTCGACGGGCGCACGATGAATCCATCTCCGGTCCGCCGCTTCGTGCCGCCCCGCGCGGGCACGCTCCTTCCATCCGATCCGCGCGCGGCCTTTCGATGGGAGGCGGTCGACCTCCTCGCCTACAAGGCCGACACCGCGTCGCCGTTCCGCGACGTGACGCGGCAGACGCTGTTCAAGCGCAACGACCTGGCCGGCGAGCTTCGCTACTTCGAGGTCGCGCCCGGCGGCCATTCGACGCTCGAGCGGCACGCGCATGTCCATGCGGTGCTGGTCCTGCGCGGCGGCGGTCAATGCCTCGTCGGCGATGCGGTGCACGCGATCGCCGAGCGCGACCTCGTGACCGTGCCGTCGAAGACCTGGCACCAGTTCCGCGCCGCGCCCGACGCGCCGCTCGGGTTCCTGTGCCTCGTCGACGCGGTCCGCGACAAACCCGAGCTGCCGGATGCCGCGGCGCTCGACGCGCTTCGCGCGAATTCGGCCGTCGCCGGGTTCCTCGCCCGCTGACGCTCGAGGCGGACTCGCATCGCTCAGGCGACCCATTTCCTTCGGAGACTTCCATGGCAGGTCCCTTTCGCGTCGGCATCACGCGCGACGTGCTCGATTCGCGCGGCGAGCCGTCGTTCGGCCGCGCGGCGCTGCGCATCCTCGACGACGCACCGGACCTCGCATGGGAATATCTTCCGGCGGGCGTGCGCGAGGTCACGCCCGAGCACGCCGCGCAATACGACGCGCTGTACGTGAACATGGCGCGAGCGCCCGCCTCCGCGGTCGCGCGCGACGATTGCCGGTTGCGCGTCCTCGCGCGGCACGGCGTCGGCTACGATTCGGTCGACGTCGCGGCGATGACCCGCGCGGGCGTCATCGTCACCAACACGCCGACCGCGATGCCGCGCCCGGTGGCGACGACCGCGCTCACGTTCGTCCTCGCGCTCGCCGGCAAGCTGCTCGTCAAGGATCGGCTGACGCGCGAGGGCCGCTGGGACGAGCGCATGGACAACATGGGGATGGGGCTCACCGGACGGACGCTCGGCGTCATCGGCGCGGGCGGGATCGGCAAGGAGATCCTGCGCATGGCGCGGACCTTCGACCTCAAGCTCCTCGCCGCGGACCCGTTCGTGAACGCGGTCGAGCTCGCCTACATCGGCGCCCGGAAGGTCGACCTCGACACGCTGCTCGCCGAATCCGACTTCGTCGTCGCCATCACGCTGCTCGACGCGTCGACGCGCCACCTGATCGGCGCGCCGCAGTTCGCACGGATGAAGCCGACCGCCTATTTCATCAACGTCTCGCGCGGGCCGGTGGTCGACGAGGCGGCGCTGATCGACGCGTTGCGCGAGCGCCGGATCGCGGGCGCGGGGCTCGACGTCTTCGAGCAGGAGCCGGTCGATCCACGCAATCCGCTGCTCGCGATGGACCACGTGATCGTCACGCCGCACGCGTTATGCTGGACCGACGAGTGCTTCCACAACATGGCGTCGATCGGTCTTGCGAGCATCGTCGACGCGCTGGCCGGCCGAACGCCCGAGTTCGTGGTCAACCGTGACGTGCTCGCACACCCGCGCGTCGCCACCTGGAGGCGTTCATGAGAATGCTGTTCGTCCTGGCGCTGCTTCTGGGTGCCGTGCCGACCGCGACCGTTGCGTTCGACCTCCAGGGACATCGCGGCGCGCGCGGCTACCTTCCGGAGAACACGCTCGCGGGCTTCGACCGGGCGATCGAGCTCGGCGTCACCACGCTCGAGACCGACCTCGCGGTCACGCGGGACGGCGTCGTCGTGATCCTGCACGACCCGGATCTCAATCCCACGCTCGTCCGGGGGCCGAACGGCCTTTGGCTCTACGCACGCGGTCCCGCGATCCGGACGCTCACGCTCGCCGAGGTCAAGGCCTACGACATTGGTCGGGTGAATCCCTCGTCCCCATACGGAAAACAATGGCCGCTGCAGCTCGCGCGCGATGGCGAACGCATCCCCACGCTCACCGAGGTGTTCGCATTCGTGAGGGCCCGCGGGTCGGCGGTGCGGTTCAACCTGGAGATCAAGATCACGCCGACCTCGGGCGAATCTGTGGTCGACCCCGAGACGTTCGTGAAGCTCGCCGTCGCCGACATCCGCGGGGCCGGTGTCGCCGACCGCACGACGTTGCAATCGTTCGACTGGCGCGCGGTCGTCTTGTCGAAGCGCCTCGCGCCGGAGATCGCCACGGCGTGCCTCACGGCCGAGTTCCCTAACTTCGACACGGTCAAGCCGGACGCGTCGGGACGATCGCCGTGGCAGGCGGGACTCGAATCCGCCGCGCACGGCGGCTCGCTGCCGCGGCTCGTCAAGGCCGCCGGCTGCGACCAATGGTCCGCCAATTCGGCGAGCCTGACGGCAGCGCTCGTTCGGGAGGCGCACGAACTGGGCGTCAAGGTGCTCGCATGGACGGTCAACGAGCCCGCCGAGATGGCGCGCGTGATCGACCTGGGCGTCGACGGGCTCATCACCGACTACCCGGACCGCGGGCGCAAGGCGCTCTCCGAGCGCGGCATCGTTCCTCGCTGACACGGTCGGACAAGGTGTCCGGCACAGCGCCTGCTACCGCCGTCACTTCGCGCCGGAGGGCGCCGTGACGACGTCGGCGCCCGGCGGCGGCGTGAAGCGGAACAGCGCAGCGTCGAGCGCGACGTTGCGCTCGAACGCGTCGAACGCGAGGCGCGTCGTCTGCCCGAACGCGTCGGTGAGCTCCATCGCGCGCGGCAGGGCGCCGCGCAAGCCGATGCGCACCTTGGTGAACGACGACTCGGCCGCCTTGGGCGTCGCCTCGACCCATGCGAGCCCGTCGGCGGCACCGGCGTCGATCAATGTGAAGTTGCGCTCGAGCGTGTTGTCGCCGGCGAGCAGCGCGGCCGGCGTCGCGCCGAGCGCGGCGTCGAGCGGGCGCACGATCACCTGGTTCAGGTCCTTGTCGAACACCCACACCTTGGCGCCGTCGCCGACGACGAGCTGCTCGTACGGCTTCTCGTAGCTCCAGCGGAACTTGCCGGGACGCGCGAACGCGAACGCGCCGGACGAAACCTGCGGCGCGCGACCGCTCCGCGCGGTCACCGACTGCTGGAAGGTCGCCTTGCCGTTCTTCGCGTTGGCGAGAAACGCGTGCAGCTCGTCGATGCCGCCGGCGTGAACCACCGGCCAGGCCAGCGCGAGCGCGAGTCCCGCCGCGATCCGGAAGCGCATCACCGTCGAGCCCCCGGCTCGGTGCCCGGGATGTTGGCGATGCAGTTGCCCACCTGGTCGAGGATCACGTAGCTGTGCGTCAGCGCCGACCAGTCGTGCGTGTCGGGCACGCGGCGGTACTGGTGCACGTACACGCGCCAGGAATCGTAGTAGTTTTCGGTCACGAGGTCGCACCCACCAATGAATTCGGACGGTCCGCAGAAGGCGTCGGGGACGAGCTTCCGCGCGATGCTGCCCGCCTCGCTCGCGTCGATGCGAGGCGCGTGGGCCGGCAGGTTGCGTGGGCAATAGCGATCCCCTTCGCGGTAGACCTCGACCGGGCCGGAAAGTGCCGCGGGAGCGGTAACGGCGAGGACCGCGGCCAGGACGATGGTGAACGTCGCGCTGAACCCCGACCCAACGACCCGCGCGAAGCCCGACCCACGAACGCGCGCCCTTGCTGTGGGTCCGGCTTCAGCCGGACGCCGCGCCTGCGCCGGGCTCATTCCTTCGGCGCCGGCGCGAGGACTTCGCGATTGCCGTTGGTCTGCATCGGCGACACGAGGCCCGAGCGCTCCATCTGCTCGATGAGCCGCGCGGCGCGGTTGTAGCCGATGCGAAGGTGCCGCTGCACGAGCGAGATCGACGGGCGGCGCGTCTTCAATACGATCGCGACCGCCTGGTCGTACATCGGGTCGGCTTCGGCGTCGCCGGCATCGAGCGACGCGGCGTCTTCGCCCTCCGCGGACCCGCCGTCCAGCACGCCTTCGACGTATTGCGGCTCGCCCTGCGCCTTCAGCTGCTCGACGACGCGATGCACCTCGCCGTCGGACACGAACGCGCCATGCACGCGCAGCGGATAGCCGGTGCCCGGCGGCAGGTAGAGCATGTCGCCCTGGCCGAGCAAAGCTTCGGCGCCCATCTGGTCGAGGATCGTGCGCGAGTCGACCTTGCTCGCGACCTGGAACGCGATGCGCGACGGGATGTTCGCCTTGATGAGGCCGGTGATCACGTCGACCGACGGTCGCTGCGTCGCGAGGATCAGGTGGATGCCCGCCGCACGCGCCTTTTGCGCGATGCGCGCGATCAGCTCCTCGATCTTCTTGCCGGTCACCATCATCAGGTCGGCGAGCTCGTCGACGACGACGACGATCAGCGGCATCTCGTCGAGCGGCTCGGGCGCCTCGGGCGTCAGCGACGAGGGATTCAGCATCGGCTTGCCGACCTTGCGCGCGTCGACGACCTTCTGGTTGTAGCCGGCGAGGTTGCGCACGCCGAGCTGGCTCATCAGCCGGTAGCGCCGCTCCATCTCGCCCACGCACCAGTTGAGCGCGTTGGGCGCGAGCTTC
>JBDTNO010000203.1:0-6131 GCA_039933715.1 Betaproteobacteria bacterium | reverse complement strand
CGGCTTCGAGCGTTGGGGGCTGAAGGAAGTGCGCCTCTCGATCGAGCATGCGGCGTACCTGAAGTGGCTGTTCCCCCGTGCGAAGTTCCTGTTCCTGATTCGCGACCCCCATGCCTGCTACCGCTCGTTCCTGAGGCTGAAGGTGACTTACGTACGCTGGCCGGACCAGCCGGTCGATTCCCCCGAATCCTACGGGCGGCACTGGGTGGATCTGGCGCAGGGGTTCGTCGATCGGGCGCAGGAAGTCGGCGGCGTGGTGGTCCGCTACGAGGCCTTGTGCGCGCCGGATTTCGACGCCGAGGCGATCGACCGCTACCTCGGCTTCGCGCTCGACCTCGGTGCGCGCGAGTTCGGCGTATCGTCGTCCGGGAACCCTCCGGCGCCCGCGGACGAGCGCGAGCGGTTGCAGGCGGTCGTCGGGCCGCTCGCCGAACGGCTCGGCTACCCGTCCTGACGGTGACCGCCGGGAACGCCGAGGCCTGTCCCGGCATCCAACGTCGATCCCGGCCAGCCAAAAGACCCGCGATGACCCTGCACGCGAACCGGACGATCGAAGGCGACGACGACGATCCCGCATGGGCGAGGTTCGCCGCCGCCGGCGACGCGGCGGCGTTCGAGCGCATCATGCGGCGGCACAACCGCATGCTGTTCCGTACGGCGCGCAGCATCCTTCGCAACGACGCCGACGCCGAGGATTGCCTCCAGGCCGCCTACCTGCTCGCGTGGCGCTCGATCGGGACGTTCGCGGGCGAGGCGAAGCTCTCGACCTGGCTCGCGCGCATCGTGATCAACGAGGCGCTCGGCAGGATCCGCCGCGCGTCGCGGCGCGCCGTGGTGATCCCGATCGACGGGGCCGCCGAGATCGACGCGCTGCCCGCCGATTACGACGCGGCCCCATCCACGCGGCGCGAACCGGAGCGCGAGGCGATGCGTCAGGAACTGAAGGCGCTGATCGAGCGGCGCATCGATGCGCTGCCTGAGGGCTTCCGCAGCGTGTTCGTGCTGCGCGCGCTCGAGGAGCTGACGGTCGAGGAGACCGGTGCCATGCTCGGCATTCCCGACGCGACCGTGCGCTCGCGCTACTTCCGGGCGCGCGCGCTGCTGCGCGAATCGCTCGCGCGCGATGTCGATGCGGCGACCGACGGGGCGTTCGCGTTCGACGGCGAGCGTTGCGACCGCATCGTCGCCGCGGTGATCGCCGCGATCGCGGCTACAGCCCGCTAGCCGCGGCGACGATGCGCGATTCCGCGGCGTCCCGGGCCTTCAGCGCGGGACGCCGGCCCCGAACGCCTTCAGGTCGGCCAGCAGCCGCGCGTCCGCGTCGACGTGGGTACGACGGAAGCGGTTGAGCTCGCGCGCAGCGCCTTCGCGATCGCCCGCGGCGAGCAGGCGCCGGATCTCCGCGATGAAGACGTCCGGCGGTGTGACCGCCATCGGCTGCGGTTCGGCCATCGCCCGCGCGCCCGCTGCGGCTTGCGCGGGGGCGGGGGCGACGCGCTCGGGCGCCGCCGCGCGCAACTTCGCGCGGCCCAGCGCGTCGATCGCGTCGGTGGAGTCGCGTGCGCCGCCGAGCGCACCCGCCGCGGCCGCCGGCGCAGACGCTGTCGCGGCCGCGCGCTGCGGCGACGGTGCGGCGGTCACGACCGGTGGCGGGGATGCGGGCGGGAAAGCGGGCGGGGACGCGGCGAATCCGGATGCGTCGCTCTCGCTCCTGCGCGCCGGGTCCGGGCGATCCTGTGCGCGCTTTTCCAGCGCCGCGACGGCGGGTTCGGCCGGGCGTGTCTCGATGGGGCGATCGTCGTTGGGCGGCGGCGCGACGAACGTTTCCTTTTTCTCCGCGGGCCGGTCGGCGCGACGTGGCTCCGCATCCGGTTTCGCGGCATCCTGGGGCGCGCGCTCCGACTGCCGGGCCGCGGGCGGTTGCGCGCGGGGAGCCTCGGTGCGCGGCATCGGCAGCGGCGAGCGATCGCGCTGCTCCGGCGTGGGCGCCGGCGCCGCGTCGGCGGCGGTTTTCGGCGTCCCGGCGACCAAGGCGTTGTCGGCCGGCTTCGCCGGCGAATCCTCGGACACCGGCGGCGAGGCGGGCACCGAAGGCGCTCGTTGCGCGGTGACCGCGTCGCTCACCACCGTCGGCTCCTGCGCGTCCTGCGGCATGTTCTGCAGCACGCCGATCGCCACCGCGCCGATCGTCGCGGCGGCGGCGAGCGGCATCCACCAGCGCCAGGGCTCGCGCGCCTCGGCGACGTGCGGCGTCTCGCGCGGCTTCGCGCCGACGGCGCGACGCGCGGCCGCACGGATCGCATCGTCGAGCGCGGCAGGCGGCGTCTCGCGCATCTGCTCGTTCCATGCGCGATCGACGGCGTCGTCGCGGACCTGATCGCGCTCGCCGCTCATGCGAGATCCCCGAGCGACGCGCGAAGCTTTCCGTACGCGTAGCGCACGCGGCTCTTGACGGTCTCCTCACCGGCGCCGGTGAGCGCGGCGATGTCGGCGAGCGACATGCCCGACTCGATGTGCAGCAGGAATGCGTCGCGTTGGGCCGCGGGCAGCTCGCGCAGCGCGGCGTCGATGCGCGCGCGCGCCGCATGCGACGCGACGCGCGTCTCGGGCTCGTCGGTGCGCGGGCCGGGAATCGCGTCGACGAGCGCGCCGGTGCCCTCGTCCCCCTCGTCGTCGAGCGAATCGACGCGCACGTTCCCGCGCGAGCGCCAGTGGTCGACGAGCCGGTGGTGCGCGAGCGTGTAGATCCACGTCGCGAACTTCGCGGTGGGGGCGTAGGTCGCGCGTGCGCGGATCGCGTTCATCCAGACGTCCTGGAACAGTTCCTCGGCGACGCCCGCGTTGCCGACGTGACGCACGAGGTAGCGGTAGAGACCGCCGCGGTGGCGCTCGTAGAGGCGATCGAAGGCGCCGGCGTCGCCGGCGGCGTACGCGAGCATCAGCGCCTCGTCGCCGGCGGGTGTGTCCCCCCCGACGCGCGCTTCCCCCGCAGGGGGCCGGCGCGCTCGGGGCGGCCCGTCGCTCGCCGTGACGTCGCGTGGCGCGCTGGGGGCGTCGGACATGGCCCGACCAGTATGCGGGCGGGCGCTCGGCGCGGCAACGCGACGCATCGTGTGCTGGCGGCGTGGATCGGAGTGTGGCGAGCGCCGGGCCGCCCAAAGCTCGCCGCACGCGCCCGCTTGGGGGAGGCGCGCGACGCGCGCTTCGGGTGGATCGCCGCTAGCGCGGGTCGGGAGTGAAGCCGGGCCATGCGGGGAACGCGGACGGCGTGCGGTCGGCGTAGCGCGGTCCGGGGATGATGCCGCGCGCCACGAGCGCTTCGCGCCGGTCATAGCGGATGGCGACGACCGATTCGGGCGCGCTCGACGCACGTTCGAATGCGACGCGCTGCGCGTACGACGTCTCGTTGCGGCCGTGACCGGTCCCGAGCTTCGCGTCGGCCGACTTCTGGCGCGCGCCAGCGAGCTGGTCGGAGCTGTCGCGCTCCTTGTTCATCGATCCGGCCGCGGCGCCTTGCTCGGCGGACGGATACGGCGCGGCGCTCGCGGGCGCATCGGCGCGCTCGGCGCGCCGCTCGGCGATGCGCGGCTGCGGCGCGTACGCGATCGGCACACGCTCGCGGAACACCGCCAAGCCGATCACTCCGACATCGCCGGGGCGACCGGTGCGCGCCGCGTAGCTGTCGGCGAGGTTCGTGAAGTAGAACGCCGCGGTGTGCGTCAGGCTCTTGCGCCATCCGGCGATCTCGACCGAGCCGTAGGGCTCGAGCACGTAGCCGCTCTGTTCCGGCGACGCCGTTTCGCCGGTGACCGCGTTCACGCCGTCGACCGACGGCACGGCGAGGATGCGCGTTCCGGTGTGGTTGCGGATCCGGATCGCGTACTCGTGGCCGGGCGTGCCGACGATCCAGCGCTCGCCGCCGGCGACGTAGACCGGCAGCAGCGTGTTGTTGGCGCGATCGACGACCTCGACGGTCGCGAGATGGCTGGACACGATCGGCGCGGGCGAATGCGCGCACGCGGCGAGCGGCGCGGCGAAGACGGCGGCGAGCAGCGCAGCGATCGCGCGGCGCCGTCCCGCTCGCGCGGACGGCGTGAACGGCGTGGTTTCGGTCGGACGGCCCATCGTGGCTCTCCCGGCGGCGGGCCGGCGATTCCGGCCCCGAGCCCGTAGAAACGGAGGGGCGCGCCACACGGGGTCAAGTCGCCGGAAAAATCGACCGGATATTCGTCGGGGGTCAGGCCAAGGCCCTGACCCCCGGGGTCGGCGCACCTATCCTGACCCCCCCTCGAGCGACGCCTGTCCAGCGGGACCGCTGCCCAGGATCGCGCAAACCCCCGTGCAATAATCGTCTCGCCTCGCGGGCGCCTCTGCCCGCCCTTGCCGCCCATGAAGGACGCCGCCCAGCTCGCCCCGCTCGTCACCGGCCTTTCGTTCGCGCTCGCCTTCGTGTTCGGCTTCGTCGCCAACCGCGTGAGCTTCTGCACGATGGGCGCGGTGACCGACGTCGTGGCGTTCGGCGACTGGCGCCGGATGCGCATGTGGCTGCTCGCGATCGCCGTGGCGATCGCGGGCGCGGCGGCGCTTGAGGCGGCGGGCCTCGTCGAGCTTGCCAAGTCGATCTACGCGGGCGCGCAGGTGCCGTGGCTGTCGCACGTCGTCGGCGGGCTCCTGTTCGGCTTCGGCATGACGCTCGGCTCCGGCTGCGGCAGCAAGACGCTCATCCGGGTGGGCGCCGGCAACCTGAAATCACTCGTCGTTCTGATCGTGCTCGCGATCACCGCGTACATGACGCTCAAGGGCGTGTTCGCCGGCGTGCGCGCGTTCGGGCTCGACCCGATCCGCATCGACTTCGGCACCGTGTCCTCGGACTTGCCCACGCTCCTCGGCGCGTCCGGCGGCGCGCGTCTCGCGATCGCGCTCGGGATCGCCGCGGCGATCGCGGCGTTCGTGTTCGCGAACCGCGACTTCCGCATGACGCGCGAGATGATCGTCGGCGGCGTCGTCGTCGGCGCGGTGATCGTCGGCGGCTGGTACGTGTCGGGGCACGTGGGCTACCTCGCCGAGGACCCGGCCACGCTCGAGGAGAAGTTCGTCGCGACCAACTCGGGACGGCTCGAGTCGTACTCGTTCGTCGCGCCGGTCGCCTACCTGCTCGAGCTCCTGATGCTGTGGACCGACAGCTCGCGCGTGCTGACGTTCGGCATCGCGGGCGTGCTCGGCATCATGGCGGGCTCGGCCGCGTACGCGCTCGTCTCGCGCACGTTTCGCTGGGAGGGATTCGGCGGCGTCGAGGATGTCGCCAACCACGTCGCCGGCGCCGCGATGATGGGGTTCGGCGGCGTGACCGCGCTCGGCTGCACGATCGGCCAGGGGCTGACCGGCGTATCGACGCTCGCCGTGGGCTCGTTCCTCACGCTCGCGTCGATCATCGCCGGCGCCGTGCTGGCGGTTCGCTACCAATCGTGGCGGCTCGACCGGATGGCCTAGCGTCCCCGGGCGCGCCTTGTCGGCGCGCCGGGCCGACCCCACGTTAAGAGCCACGATGATCGTCTTCGACCTCCAGTGTCCGCACGGCCACGGTTTCGAGGGGTGGTTCGCCTCGGGCGAGGCGTTCGAGCACCAGCACGGCGCCGACCTCGTACGCTGCCCGGTATGCGACAGCGCCGCCGTTTCGCGCGTGCCTTCGGCGCGGGTGAACGTCCCCAAGGGAAGCCAGGCCGTGCCTCCGCCCGCATCCGAATCGATCGCTGGTTTCCCTCCCGAGCTCCTCGCCAAGCTGCGCGAGGCGGTGCGCGCCGCCGAGAACGTCGGCCGCAAGTTCCCCGAAGAGGCGCGCAAGATCCACTACGAGGAAGTGCCGCACCGTGCAATCCGCGGCGTTGCGACCCCGGACGAGGCGCGCGAGCTCGCCGACGAGGGCATCGAGTTCGCGCCGATCCCGCCGATCCTCGGGGAATCGCACTAGGCGCGATCGAACGGCGACGCGGTTCGCGTTCCCGCCGGGCCGCGATCGTGGCGCGCGGCACCCCCCTTTGCTAGAATGCGTGGCTTTCCCGCGGGCCGTTAGCTCAGCTTGGTAGAGCAGCGGACTTTTAATCCGTTGGTCGCTGGTTCGAATCCAGCACGGC